>NZ_JBYCZT010000016.1:0-133514 GCF_057586375.1 Peribacillus sp. SRI_006
TTTGTAGTTTTTTTCAACTAATTCATCGTAACATAACGTTGAATAGTTGTCAACTTCTACGAAGTATTTCTTTTTTAAAATCGCTCATTAATTAGGCGACTTCATTATCATACTGCTATTTTTCTTTAGTGTCAACATTTAATCCGTAAAATAAGAATCTCTAATAACACTTTCCTCTTGAAACCATCTTGTTAATGAATACAAAAAAAAAACCCTACGTGTTTCATCTTTAAATTAATCAACTGGGACGCACTAAAATAATCGATGGATCATTCAATATGAATATAAAAGTTCGTACGAACAGACTATTGAGTGACACCACCAATTAACAACAGTTCCTAAATCGTAACCACTAGGGGTAAAAGGCTCATTCTTCCTAAGTATCCCCTCGTTCCCAATGACGATGGCAGCTTTATTGTACTCAATAGGATAGATCGTTGTAGGTTTCTGTTTTACAGAAGCATTTTCTTTTGTAACCAATCTTCAATTTCTACTGCTGGTAAAACAGCTAACAAATTAAGTTTTTTATTATACTTTTTAAAAATGGCAAGAAGTTGTTTTTCTTCTTTTTCAGTCACTTCTGTTGAGGGCAATTTTGTCTTCCGAATAAATAAGTTCAGCTTCAGGAGAAGTATGTATTGTTTCATCTTGAAGCATATGTCTTTGTTGTTTCTTATTACGTTCAAGATGCTTATAATAGGAGTGCTTCGCTATTTGACAAAGCCAAACTGACATTTTACATCACCATTATATCTATCAATGGATTTTACAGCTTGATAGAAGGTTTCTTGTGTTAGTTCTTCTGATAAATCTGAGTTGTGACAAAGATACATTAGATATTTAAAAACTTCTTCAGCATAATTGCTATAAATTTCATCTAGTTCTCCCAAGCCTTTTCCTCCTTTCGTCTATATATCCGATTCAGGTCAATTTTGTTACAAAAAATATTTTTTTTATTGGCAACAGAAAACCGCCAAACAAAATGGCGGCTAAAGCATTTAATTCAACATAACTAACCTCCCCGTTACTTTAATTGAAATGTTTCACAATATGTTCTCTTATACAAACAAGAATCTTTTTAATGTTTGTTTCCTTTAGCCTCTATTTGCACGTGTGAAATGAACAAAGCAGCATAAGACATACATATTAGAGTGAACTATGTAAGCTGATTTTCATAATACATTCCATTTTCCTTCTTTTATTGAATATTTCAACTGATTACATTCCTTGCAAAAACAAGAATAAGAAGAGGGGCAGGACACAAACTATGCTAAAAAGGAGAGTGTATATCATGGATGAAAAGGGTTTAAAACAGAACGCTAGTAATACTTTACGTACGAATAAAAAGAAAACTTTAAAAATAATAGCAAGTGTTGATGAGTTGAAAAAAGAGCATGAACCAGAGTATGTCTTTTTATATTGGGATGAATTGAGATAAGTATCTTAAGAAGAGAAATTGAAATGGATATTGGATAGAATAATACCAAAATAAAGAAATTCTCCTTATTGAGAATTTCTTTCAATCCAGTAGGATATTCAAGTAATGTACCCGTTAGTTGAACAAGATTTTGACAAGTGTATAAGTCTTATCTTTCAGACTTCTTTTTAAAAACAAAGAAAATCAATAAACAAATGACCAAATATATTAATGCTTGAACAGTTGAATTTTCACTAAGAAAATTGTGAATGCCATTGGCACGAAGTATGGAACGAATAACAACGGAAGGAATTGCAGCGATAAATATAGAAATAAAGACTCTTTGCCCATGAAATTTCACTCACTTTTGGTATTTAATCTTAAATGTTTTAAAACATAGGTCGTAAAAGGTATTCAAATTCCTCCACCTAGATAACCAATAACCAATACACAATCCAATCATCTATTCCAGTTCCATAAGTTTTTGGTATTAAAGTATTTAACGCTTTTATTACCTCTTTTTTATCCTTAATCGATGTTTTCTCTAATTGACTTAACACAGGACATTCTTTAGGTTGTGCGTACCCTTGAATTGAACAAAAAAACAACATCGGAATGTTAACAATCAATATATTTAGCCTTTTCATAAAACTCAACTCAAAATTTATCTTTCCTAATTTTAAGAAAAATAGTCCAGTATTTGAGGTTTAATAGCTCAATTGTTATTCAACTAATCTGCCCCGATAGTTGCATAAAGAAAAAGCCACCTTAAAGACAGCTCCGAACTTCAACTATAGCACCCGTTAGTGAAGCATTAATCCTTAGTAAAACTTCAATGCTTTATTCTTTCTTTTTCCAAGACATTAAATCAGAAAATGCCAATCCGAATGATACACCCAAAGGAATACCTAAATCCCAAACATCCATTTCCGAACGTCTAAAAAAATAAGAAAGAAGATAGTTCAAAGCATTTAAAGAAATAAACCAAATAATAAACGTAAAAAACCTTTTTCTTATTTGAATCCAATTTAACTTCCTTGTATTCGCAATAACTAAAAAGAGGGAGAACAAACTTAACGCAATTGCTGAAGGTGAAGAGGATCCTGAAAAACTAGCAAACTTTGCTCGACGCACAATGAAAAAGAAGAAAGATGAACTAGAACTCGCCCTTAAAGGTTATATCAATTCGCATCAACGCCTCATGTTAAAAACCATTTTAAAGCATATTGATTTTTTAACAGAACAAATCGAGATGCTCGACCAAGAGGTCGAGGAAAGAGTAAGCTCATATCAAGAAGATGTGGAACGATTAGACTCTATTCCTGGTATAGCTACAAGAATGGCTGAGCAAATTTTATCTGAAATTGGGACTGATATTAAGAAACAGTTTCCAAGTGCAGCTCATATGTGTTCTTGGGCAGGACTAGTTCCTGGGCATAACGAAAGTGCGGGGAAAAGAAAATCGGCTAAAACAAAAAAAGGAAACAAGTATTTGAGATCAGCATTAACAGAAGCAGCTCATTCTGTAAGAGGATCTAAAAATTATCTCGGAGCACTGTATAGGCGTACAGCATCTCGAAAAGGTAAGAAACGAGCAGGAATAGTAGTCGCTCATGCCATGTTACGTATCTCCTATTTATCTCTTAACTCGAAAAGAAATGTATGTAGACTTAGGCGAAGACTACTTTGATAAACAGAGACAACAATCAATTTTTCGGCATTCTCTAAGAAGACTTGAAAGTTTAGGATACACAGTTACATTACAAGAACCTGAAGAATCTTAATCCAATCCACTTACCTACAATAAATCAGTAAATTAGGCGCTCTCCCCTTTTTAAAAAAACAATGAGCTGCGTCTTCTTAAGTATTGCCTTTTCCCCTAAATTCCAGAAGTCTATTTTCATGGTAGTTCCGTAAGAAAAAGGTTGCCGCAGCAACCTATTATGTTCGTCTGTTGGTTCAAGCCGTTTAACTGGAACATGGTGAATAGTGTTTACCTTATTAGAAGGAATATGCGGTCCACCGGCTACATAGCCGGTGGCGTTTTCATTATGTAAAACAATTAGTTTTTTCCAATGCCGAATACTGTACCTTCCTTAAAAATCAAATGACAGTTCAGGCATGAATTGATTCATATGTTTTTGGATTTCGTTATATTTGTCAGACTGATCACTCAAGGCATTCATTGGAATGATCTCATATGGCCGGTTTACCCAGGTTGGCAGGAATTTAGGATTTTGCAGTTCGATTTTCACATCATCCCCGGTTTGGATTTTCCTTACGCCAATTTGCATAATACCGCCGATGTCTTTGTAATCCCCCTGCTGGCCGGATAGGAAATTCCCAAGCGAATAAGCAACAAATGCCCGTTCGCCGTTTGGTTTTGTAAGCCATGAAACAGGCTGCAAAACGTGTGGGTGGTGGCCAATAATAATATCAGCACCTGCATTAACTGTCGTTTGAGCAAGCAGCTTTTGTTCATCATTAGGCAACCGTTCATACTCTTTGCCGAAGTGCAGACTGACCACAACGACATCTGAAACTTTCTCTGCTTCTTTAACTTCCGTCTGGATTCTCGTGGTATCAATTAAATTCACAAGATGGGGCTTCCCCGCAGGAACAGGAATCCCGTTCGTTCCATACGTATAGCTGAGAAACGAAAAGGTAATATCGTTTCTTTTTAATATTCGAATGATCTTCTGGTCTTCAGGAGATTGATAAGCTCCTGTATATGGCATCCCAATACTGTTCCAGTGGTCAAGCGCATTCAAAATGGCCTTTTCTCCTCGGTCAAGTGTATGGTTATTGGCGATTGTCACGAGATCAACCCCGTTTGCCTTTAGAGCATCGCCCACCTCTACTGGTGAATTAAAGGAAGGATATGAGGAAAGCCCCATTTCTTTCCCGCCAATCATCGTTTCCTGATTGGCCACCGTAATATCCGTTTTCCCTAGATAGGGCTTCACAAATCGGAACATCGGATTAAAGTCATACGTGCCGTTTGACTTGCGAGCGGGTATATACACCCTATCGTGAATTAAAATATCTCCTACAGCGCCTATGGTTGCTGAAGTTACTTTTTGTTTCGGAACAGGTGTTAGAGCTTGAGATGAAGCGTTGTCGGGTTTAAGTTTCTTTTTATTTTCTGCCTTTGTTTCCGAGACTTTTGGTTCCTCTTGAAATTGACCTTTTACAAATGGTGCAAGAATCCATAACAAACACATAAATGTAGCTAGAAACACTAGTATTCTTTTCATGACAAATGCTACCTCCTACTATTATAGTAGGGTGTTTTTAGGAAATAACAACAAAAATATCTATTTGATATTTAAAATGAACACATCATTCGTTTGAAACAGAGTACGAAATAATAAAAGTTAGACATATCGTGTGTTGCTATATCAGATGTGCTTGCTATCTCCGGCTATTCCATCATATTTATCCATTTTCCCGTTATTAGTTCAAGCTCTACTTTCTTTTACAGGGACAGCCATTGATATACCCTTTCTAGCTAAACTAATAAATTCAGCCACTCTATTTTTCCATAAATCATGTCGGAAGTTAGGGTTAAACGATAGAAATATCCCCCTATTTTTTGCAAATTCAATTGCCTTTAAATAAGTTGTTTTAAAAGGGTTTTCAGAAATGCAGTTGCAGATCTAAAGTGAATGATCTTTGCACCGATGCGATGTGCCTTTTATCACAAAAACCACCACAACTTATATGGAGGTTGTGATAGTTTTAGTTAATTTTAGAATTAGTGCGAAAATTTATAAATAAATGAAAAGCAATTAGAGCTTATTTTCACTGGGGATTAGTAGGTTCTGAGTAAAACTCAACAAGATCCCCTCTTGCTAATATTTGATAATATTCGATAGGTCTTTCGAAAGAATCATAAGTGGTGCCTTCTATTGAAAGGCAAGGGTTTTCATTTCCTATTTTGAGTAATTTACTTTCAATCGGATCCGACAAAGATATTCGCATATACTGTTTTTGCTTTGCCAATTTTAATCCGTAAAATTCATCTAATACATTGTACAAGGATACCTTGGTAGATATATACTCTTCTATTTGTGAGCAAAATTTGTGCGGTATTTGACTTAATTCTATAGCAACAGGGATATTATCAACGATTCTTAATCTTTTTAAAGAAAAAATCTCTTCCCCCGTAGAGATATTTAATTTACTAGCCAGAAATTCATCTGCTGTCTCTATTTTTGCAAATATTGTCTCGGTAGAGGGCTTTAAACCTTTATCTTCCATCCCTTTTGTAAAACTATTTACAGTAATAAAGTTCCATTGAATTTTACGATTCGAAATGAACGTACCTACCCCCACTCTTCGTTCAACAAACCCTTCTCTTTCCAAGGTAGAAAGCGCGTGTCGAGCTGTCATTCTACTTATTTTGAACTTTTCAGCTAACACTCGCTCTGAAGGTATCTTGTCACCATACTTAAGGTTCCCAGTTTTAATTTCCTCTATAAACATTGTTTTTAGTTTTTGATAATAAGGAATTCCATCAATTTCTTTTTCCATATTCTACATCATCCTTAATTTATTTCGATTTATACACGCACACTTCATAACAATTTAATGTGTACCTTTTAATATGTTATAAAATCATATTTTCTTGTTATACATAAATTTATTAACTTTTATAATAAGGATTCAATAATTTCAATCAATAACCCTTCAAAATGAATAATAAAACTCTGTTTGGAACGTTAGATTTGTGTAAACAATCTATTGATTGTACGTATAAAATACAATAAGAGGCGGACTCAAATATAAAAGTTCCCGCCCCTTATAGTTTAAATGCCCATTTAAAAGATCATACCAAGTCTTTGGAAAGGTTAGTTTTTTTACTTAATCCATATCCAAATGCACCATAACTTTCACAGTTTTTTGCGGCTGCTATTGCTGCCTTGTTCAATGCTTCAGTGACATTATGATGTTGGTGATAATGTACCAAAAACATGGAAATGAAGGAATCACCTGCTCCCAGGGTGTCTATCACTTTAGCTTCCACAATAGGTTGCTTATACACTTGGTCATCCACCAAAAATAAAGCACCTTTTTCTCCTCTTGTAACTCCAATGATTTTAGTTCCTAAATTTTTTGCGTAATGCATTAATTCAATACACTGTGAGTCGTTTAATTCACTTCCTGAAAAAAAACCATAATCAAGATACGGGCAAACCTCTTTAAGATATGTTTCTTCATGTCTTGAAGAAAAATCAAAAGAAATGGATATTTTTTTCGATAGCTTATGTAAATCTTGTTCTATATGGCTATACAAGCTTGTATGCATAAGATCATGAGTTGAAATATAGTTAAGATCGTTTTCATCAAAATTTAATTTTATTAGGCCTTGTACCCCTCCATTATTTGATCCGACAAACGTGCGGTCGTTATTTTCGTTAAGAGAGATAACCGATTCCCCATTTGGTCCATATGCTTTTCTAATTCTAGAGATATCAACACCTTCAGCTTTCAAGCTATTTACAATATGCTCAGCCGCTAAATCGTTTCCGATAACTCCAATATATGAGCTTTGTTCCACCCCATACCTTTTACATAAAACAGCTATATTTAGAGCGTTTCCGCCTGGATAAATTTCACCACGGTCTTGATAATAATCAACTACATTGTCCCCTACCCCTACGATCTTCATTTCCCTTCACCTCAACATCTACATTTCATCTAATAAGTAATTCCAATGAAAGTGAAGAATCTATTATTTAATTTAAAGTTATCTTACTTTTCCTAACTCTATAATCAATCTAAAAGACCCTTTTATCTTCAAGTTTATTTTCAGTATCAAACGGCATTTCTTGATATAGTACTCAAAAATTTTCTGATGCGTTCATTTCCATTCGTAGAGTGAAAGAACCTTTCTGGTGGAGCATCTTGAACAATTACTCCCTGATCAATAAATATGACACGGTCACCTACTTCACGAGCAAAGCCCATTTCATGTGTGACTACTGCCATTGTCATGCCCTCCAATGCTAATTCCTTCATTACTATAAGAACTTCACCCACTAATTCAGGATCTAGAGCGGAAGTTGGTTCATCAAAAAGCAACATTTTAGGCTTCATTGCCAACGCTCTAGCAATGGCAATTCGTTGTTGCTGCCCACCGGAAAGAGAATGTGGAAACTGGTCGCGTTTATCTAGCAAGCCGACTTTCTTTAATAGATATTCTGCTTCCTGAATCGCTTTCTCTTTTTTGATTTTTCTTACATGGATAGGCCCTTCAATAATGTTCTCAAGTACAGTTTTGTGTGCGAATAAATGAAAACCTTGAAATACCATTCCAATTTCAGCTCGAGATTTACTTAATTCCTTTTCATTTCGTGAAATAGGCTTTCCATTTATGTCTTTATAGAGAATGGACTCACCTTCTAGCTTAATATCTCCTTCGGTTGGATACTCAAGAGCATTCATCATTCTCAAAAGCGTACTCTTTCCACTGCCACTCGGTCCAACGATAACGACTACTTCACCTTTTCTTACTGATAGGTCAATCCCATTAATAACCTGCTTTTCATTAAAGGATTTTTTAAGATTGGTTAATTGTAACATTATTTTTATTACCTCGCTTTTCTAGATAATCTACAAGAATGGCAAGTGGATAATGTAAAACCCAATAAATGATCGCAATCATCGTGAATATCTGTATGTTTTGATATGTTGATGAGGCTAACAAATTTCCTTCATGCATTAACTCTGTCACAGTAATGACTGCTGCTAATGAAGAGTTTTTAATCAATACAATAGCTGAATTTCCGATGGCAGGAATCACATTTCGAATGGCTTGGGGGAGGACAATCCTACGCATCGAAAGAGAGTAATTCATTCCAATTGCCTTTGCTGCTTCCATTTGCCCCTTAGGAATTGATTTAATACCTGCTCGAAATGTTTCAGCTAAGTAGGCGCTTTCATTAATAGAAAGTGCCACAATAGCTGCTTGGAAAGCACTTAATGAAAGCCCCAAATCCGGGAAAACAAAGTAAACATACATCATTTGTACTAAGAGGGGCGTTCCTCTTACTATGCTGATATAAATACCACATACTTTATTTATAAATTTATTAGGTGTTATTTTACCAAGAGCAACTGCTAGACCAATAATAAGAGAGAGAATCAAGGATATTACGGTTAATTCAATAGTAATAATGGTACCTTCTAGAAATCTGGGTGCAAATTCTTTAGCATTTGAGAAAAAATCGTTCATCTACAGTCCCCTCCCTCTTCATTAATTATAGTCCCACTCCACACCCCATTTTTTATAAATATCTTTAAGGGTGCCATCTTCTTTCATTTCTTGAATGGCTTTATTGAATTTTTTTAATAGTTCAGGGTGATCTTTTGAAACACCTATTCCAACTTCCCCAGTGAGAGAAGGAACATATCCCTCAACAATTCGATACTTCATATCAGGATTCTTAGCTTTAAAATAACTAAAAGTAGGGGCATCTGCCAACGCTGCATCTATACGATTTGTTTGAATATCTTTTAGCAGATCGGATAGCGTTTGGTAAGTCTTTACTTCTATATTTAATGATTTATTTTCTTTTTCTAGCATGTCTTTGAATGAGGTGCCCATTTGAACACCGATTACTTTACCCTTTAAGTCTTTAAGAGATTTAGTTTTTGTATCACCTTCCGGTACAATAAGGCCTTCACCAAAACCAAAAACAGGATCTGTAAAGCTAATTTGTTTTTTTCTTACGTCAGTAATATACATAGCATCGGCAATAACATCTGCCTTACCTGATTTCAATGAAGGAATAAGCGAATTCCATTCTCCGGTTGATATCTGAACTTTCACATCTGATCTCTTAGCTAGTTCATTAACGATTTCAATAATAAAACCTTCAATTTCATTAGTTTTTGGATTTGTAGCATTAAATGGATATCCTCCAGCTGTAGTTATTACTTTAATTTCCTTATTCTTTGTTGAAGCTTCCCCACTTGTTGATGTGTTTTTGCCACATCCCACTACCCCAATAAGTAAAATGAGAGTCACACAAGCTATAAAAATTCTTTTCATTAAAAGCTCCCCCTATATTAAAGATTTTCCTACATTTTGACTTCATATGACCTGAAATCAATATTGTTAGATAATATTGAAAATTCAAGAAATAATAAAGATAGGCCTATCATACCACAGAAAAAACAAAATGGTATATACCAAATGAAATTTTATCTAGCCTACCACTTCAGCTTAAACTTCCCAAACGTTTTCTTGGTTGGTAATGATAAAATAACAGCTCCTGGATCAATACTCTTTACTGCATGTGTTACTTCCATCCACTCCAATTCAATAATCAAACATAGCAATACCGTTTTTTTCTTTTCACTGTATACACTTATGTCCTTCCATGAATTCACTTCTCTGTTTAACTTTGCTGTCAACAATGAAGCTAGTTCTTCCCCCTCGTTTGTAACAATAATTATCACATTTTTCTCTGCAATATTTAGAATGGCATCATATGTTTTAGTCCCCACGAAAAACGATAGGATTGTATACATAGCTAACTGAATATCGAAAATCAGAGCGGAGATCGTTACAATGGAAGCGCTAAAAATTAATCCAGATTTCCCTATAGAAAAATTCGTGTATTTCGCTATAACACGGGAAAGTATATCTAGCCCTCCCACTGACCCTCCCAGACGAAGAATAACGGCTGCTCCACTCCCCGAAATAATCGCTCCGTAAATACAACACAATAATATATCTTTAGTCCATATTAAGCGGACTGGAATCCAGTCTAAAAAAAGAGAGGATACTATGACCGAAAATAGAGTATAAATTATAAATTTTTTACCAACATGAATATAGCCTAAAAACAGTAATGGGATATTATAAACAAAATATTGTATTCCCATTGGCCATTCAAATAGATGATAAAAAATTGCACAAACGCCGCCTAGTCCTCCTGCTAATAAACTGGAAGGAGTTAGCAGGCAATTGGTTCCAAATGCAAATAGGAAACAACCTAATGTAATTCCTGATAGTTCATAAGTAATTTGATACTTACGAGCCACATTAAAACATCCTTTCAACTCTCTCACGGAGAACCTTCTGTTGACTTCCCATTATCACTAACTTAATTATGATCCAGGTCTAATGAATGGATGTTAAAAGGAAAATTATTTTACCATCAATACTTTTCCAAAAACTTTCTTTCATCAGACGCATCTATTCATACGCTTAAAATCTCAAATTCCCAGAAAAGTATTGACGTATGTAGTAATTAACTTGCTTGTTAATCACTACAACATGTGGCTTAGAAGCCTTACTTGAGGAGAATGATTACTACCTGTATCCTCCTCAAGTTTAACTATTTCTTAATATGCTACAGTACGATAATACCTTCTCTTATCTAATGAATGATTCCGTTTATCTTCAAGGTGAACGCTTACTCGTTGTAGTAAACTTCCTAAAACTAGCGGAGGGAAATATTGGCGGAATTCTGGACTAATTCCTTCAAGCACATAATCTTTTGTATCAAAAATCGTAAGCTTATCAGTATATTTCTCAGCAAATCGCTCGACTCTATCTGCTAAAGGTCTAGTTGCATCTTCCCCTTTTAACAAAATGATACTAGTGTCTCTTTCAACCAACTCAATCGTTCCGTGGAAGAATTCTGCTGCGTGGACGGATTTTGTACGAATCCATTGCATCTCTTCCAATACGCACATACTATATGCATAGGTTCGTCCCCAAGCTGTTCCCGATCCAATTAACATATGGTAATCTTCATCTTTATATTTAGTTGCGAATTCTTTAGCCTTTTCTTCCGCCTGTTCTTTTACTGAAATTAAATTTTCAGGCATTTTTTCTAACTCTGATACAAATTGTTCGTACTTCGCGAATTCCCCATTATTATGCATAAGCCTAAAGATAACCATATACATTTGAAGGTTTATTGAATCTGCAGCATAATCATTTTCCGCATAGTTAGCGATTGGATAGTCTACGATGTTGGCCAATGGCGTTCCCATTTCTCCTACTAAACCAATCGTAGTGGCTCCTCTTTCCTTACAATATTTTGCTGCTTCAACAGTTTCCTCTGTCGTGCCTGATAGAGAAGAGAGAATAACAACTGAGTTTTCATTAAATTGTTTATGGCTTTGTAACATAAACTCAGAAGCAATTTCGGCATAGGCAGGAATAGTTGATGTGGAATTCCATATATATTCAAATGGATACATAATAGCAATTGAACCACCGGATCCAATAAGGAAAAGATTCTTAAATTCTTTTTTTGAAACTTCATCCATCTTCTTCTCTATTCCTTCTCTTAATAAAACTGCTCCATTTGTTACTTTTAAATAGTTCTGGTGATTAAACTTTAGCATTTAGCACTCTCCCTTATAATTTGTAATGGATTAAGTAAACTTTTGAATGGTATATACCATTAGATAGAAAAAACATAAATGGTATATACCATTTATGTTTTAAATTATAGCATGCAAATTTCTAAGTATCAATATAAAAATTATAAAATTCTGAATATTTAAAGCGGTCGGTGGTGAAGGTTTATCAATTATCTGCAATGTAAAAAAGGAATCATATTCCCTTGTCTTAATTTATCACCGAACTATCTATAAATAATAAAATCCTGTATACAAATTAAGATATTGTTCTGCTTTTTAATACCCGCATACCAATCGTCCCTTAGCATTGGTTGCTTTTTACATTTTTCGAACCAATTTCCCGAAATCTTTTATTATCTTCAATTTCACTTTTCCAATCACCATTCTTCATGCTCCATCATATAATACCTCAAAGGAAAACCGGGGGTATCAACATGCAAGACAATCAACATGGATCGCAAATGACTGAGGTTGAAAAGTTTGATGAATGGGTAAAAAGTTTTTTTCTGGATCCGGAAACTTGTGCGTTGGATCATCAACTTTTTTCAATTGATATATACGAAAGTGACGATGAGTATATGGTGGAAGCGGTTTTGGAAGATCATGATGTAAAAGATATTAAAGTATGCCTAAGTGATAATGAGCTATCGATCATCGTTGACGATACTCATAAGCCATTTCTTGAAAAAAAAGAAGATAAGCTACCCACACAGAGAAAGATCCCTTTCCCCTTTTCGATTTGCTCACGAAGAATTACCGCTGAATTCTCGAATCCGATTTTGGTGATTCGCATCCATAAGTTTTCCCCCGGAAAAACAGCTGAAGATATTAACATTGAGTAGTCTGTTCATAAAAAAATAAAAAGAATGGTTAAGGGGAACCTCCCCTTGGCCATTCTTTTTTCTTGATTAACCAGCAAAATAAAAGGACGTCCGACTTCCTTTTTGTGTCGAAATGACTTGAAGCTGGGCATCGATTCTTTCTTTCAATTCCGGGACATGGGATATTATCCCGACCAATCTCCCGGTGCTTTGTATATCCATTAATGCTTCAATTGCATGATCAAGAGATTCAGGGTCGAGCGTACCGAAACCTTCATCGATGAACATCGTTTCAAGTGAAATTCCGCCAGCATTCTGCTGGACAACATCTGCAAGACCCAAGGCAAGTGCAAGGGAAGCCTTAAAGCTCTCTCCTCCCGAAAGGGTTTTGACATGCCTCTCTTGTCCTGTATATTGATCATACACAGATAACTCCAGACCGCTCTGGATATTCCTTCGTGTTGGATCAAGCTTTCGCAATAACTGATATCTTCCGCTTGTCATTTTCAGCAGCCTTGAATTGGCTTCTTTTAAGATATCATCTAAAAAGGCTGCCAGTACATAACGTTCAAAAGTTATTTTAAAGGAGTTTTGACCTTTGGAAATCTCAGACAGATGACCGACGATACTGTACCTTTCATCCAAACTTTTCTGTTCTTCCCTAATTTGCGCCAATTTCCTTTGGATTTCTTCGTTAGTCCGTTTTTCAGCCTGCAACTCATTCTGTTTTTGGCGTAATGACTCCAATTCTTCATCTATGAAATCAAATGTCTTTTTCAATCCTTCAAGATCCGGTTTGGTCACATCTTTTAATTTCATTTCTAAATCATGAAACAGACTTAAAACACTTTGCCAATTTTGATTATACTGCTGAACTTGGTCCTCCAAATTTCCAAGAGCTGCTTCCGATATTTTTGCTGCCGTATATTCTTTATAATTGGAAAAACCTTGATTGGTCATATCCGCAATTAACTTTTCCCGCTCCTCTTTCAATTCTGTATTTAAAGCCTCGATATTTCCACTTAGGGATTCTTTTTTCGCACTGATGGCCGATTCTCTTTCCTTCACCAGTTGAAGGTTTTTTTGTGCATCTTCCAAGGCCGATTGTAAGCGTTTCTGCGTATTTACAGCCATTAGATAAGCTGCATTATATTCTTCCTCTGTCCGTATTCCGTCTGGCAGGGAATCGGTTAATCCTGTTAGTTTTGTAGAGTTTTCAATATACCTGGTTTTTTCTTGGTCCTCTTTTCTCTCTAAAGAGATCAGATTTTCCTTTAGCTCGGATGCTTTCTCTTTTAAATCCAGCAACCTTTTTTCCAGATCATTTAATACTGACTTTTTCCGCATCAATTCTTTTAGCTGTTCTTGCAGCACTTTTCCTTTTTGTACAAACTGCAGCAAATGCTGATTAATATCTTCATTCCTAAACTCCGGCATGTCATTTTGTAAGTCACTTAGCTTCTCTTGTGAAGACTCTAACAGTGCGTCATATTTGGATTTCGCTTGATAATATTCACTTTCAGCTTGGCTTTTTTGTTGTTCCGCCGTTTTCAGCTTGTTTTCTTGCTCTTTCAGTTCAAAATCCGTCGGCATATGCTCATGCATCTGTGCTGGTTTTGGATGACTTTGTGAACCGCACACAGGACAATTTTCTCCAGAGTGCAGCATGGAAGCAAGCATACCCGCTTGGCCTGATCGCCAGTTTCTGTTCAGGGTTTCCAGTTTTTCCTTCTCCTGAATTTGTATTCTTTGTAACTCCTGGAACCGATTATTCTTTTCATCCAGCACTCGTTTCGTATTCTGGATTTCATAAAGAACTTCTTGAAGCTTTTTAATTTTCGATAAAGCTGAATGATTTCTTTCTGCTTCAATTTCCTGATCACGATAAAGAACAGCCGCTTTTTCCGCTTCTGTTTTTTCTTGAGCGACTTTCTCAGCTTCCGCTTCGACCGACAAATGTTCCGAAACAGTTTTTTCACGAAGTCGTTTACAAGTTTGCCACTCTTTTTCATCTAAGGTAACCTGTGCTTTTAAGCTTGCAAAAGTCATGACAGCCTCTTTTACCTGCTCAAGCTGATGAACAGCTCGGACTGCCCGCTCTCTTTCGCTTCCCTTCAACATTTCCTTATCATAGCAATCCTGCTTCTCAATGCGCTCAGTTCGTAACTTCTCGGACTGCTCGCTTAACTTTTGAAGTTCGGCATTCGCATCTTGCACTTGTTTGCCAATTCGCAAATAGTATTGTTCCTGCTTTTCAAGTGAAGCCGCTTTGTGTGCCATTTTCATTTGGACTTTCACTTGTTCCATTTCTGGCAGCTTTGCTTCAAGGGCCTCTTTTTCTTTTCGAAGTTTTTCTTTTTCCGAAAATCTATTTAATAAATCGACAGCTTTTGAAAGCTCTTGATTTACTTGATCACGAGCTTTTTGCTTTTCCTGTATTTGGTTATTTATATATTCATTTTTTTCTGTTGCTTGCACAATGACTTCCTGTAACAACGGTAAAACCTGCTGTTCATTAGGCTCTTCCCCTTGCAATTGCGCCTGCAGCTCTTCATTATTTCCAGGATGGATGCCTTTCATCAATTCAATTCGCCGCTGAGCACTTTTTTCGCTTTGCTTTCTTAGGATGGAAGCCTCTTCTTTTAATTTTTCTTCTATTCGTTTATAAAGTTCAGTATGAAATAATTTCTGGAGAATCTGTTCTTTATCCTTGCTGTCGGAAGTTAACAGTTTTCGGAATTCATTTTGTGGAATCATCAGGATTTGCCGGAATTGGTTCGCATCAAGTCCAATGAGTACTTTAATTTTTTCTTCAACTTCCCTTACATTCGCACCCAGCAATTTTTTTCCTTCAGGCAATACCTCATATAATTCAGCCTTTGCTCCAACCGTAGTTGTTCCTTCACCTGCTTTTTTCTTCCGTTCCTGCTGTGGCGACCGGGTCACCAAATACGTTTTTCCACGCAGGATAAATTGTAATGATACTTCAGTCAACAGATCATCTTCGGCAAACTGACTTCGTAAATCTTGCCCGCTCCGATCTTCACCGCTGGCTTTTCCATATATCGCAAAACTAATCCCATCAAATATCGTTGTTTTCCCTGCGCCTGTCTTTCCAGAGATGACAAACATGGTCCGTTCCCCAAGGGAATTAAAGTCAATGGTTTCCCTTCCTGCATATGGTCCGAATGCCTGCATCGTTAAAATATCCGGTCTCATTTCAAAGCCTCCTCTTTCTTAACAGCTTCAATTACCGAAACCATCAAATCCTGCTTTTGTGAATCAAAGTCCCTATCTGTCATTTCTTGATAAAACGTTTCAAACAGGTCCAATTCTGATTTCCGTTCATCTTTTACAGAAGTGAAGGAATTTTTCCTCCTAAGGTCGGTCAAATCCCACTTTCGCTCCAGATGAAGTACGTTCGGATAAATCTGACGCAAGCGGTTAATAGGATCGATGAGTGCCCCCTCATCATTTAGTGTTATTTTCAAATAGTCATCCCTTTTTTGCGATTGATAGAAAGCGGGATCAAGCAACTCTTCCATAACCCCGGATATTTCCCTCATATCGAACTTGGGTGCCAAAGAACGATAACGAATATCAAAGCTTCCATCTTCTTGCATATCGACGATGGAAAGCGATTTATTCTGCTTGGCCTCGGAAAAAGAATATTTTAATAGTGATCCAGAGTAAAACACCTTAGGATGACGTATCGCGTCTGGACTATGTAAATGCCCAAGTGCCGTATAATCGAATGCATCGAATAAGTCGGATGAGACACAGCCAGAACCACCTACCGACAAGACCCTTTCCGAATCGCTCGTTTTACCGCCTAATACAAAAGCATGTCCTACAAAGACATTCGGCTCATCACTATTGAAATTCTCGGCTATCGTTCCGGTTATCCGCTTCATTGCCTCTTGATGGGAATGGATACTATCATCTTCAAAAAGATGGCGGACCGTCCCAGGTTCTGCATAAGGAACACAATAAAAGTTCACGCCCTTGATGCGAACCGGCTCACATGTTTTTGTCAATTTCCCATGAATGTATAACTGGCTATGACGATACCATGATGAACCGAATGCGAGTCTTTCCGCAGAATCATGATTTCCCGATATCGCAACGATCGGAGTATTCATTTTCACATTAATCGTATAAAGGATTTCATCAAGAAGCTCCACCGCTTCAGTCGGCGGAACGGAACGATCATATAAATCACCGGCAATCACAACCGCATCCGGTTTTTCCTCTTCGACAATTTCTATGAATTGCAAGAGTGCATGCCTTTGGTCATCTGTCATATGTACCCCGTGAACGATTTTACCTAAATGCCAATCAGCCGTATGGATAAATTTCATAGTTTCACTCCGTCCTAAATTTTACTTACTATTATTATATCAAAAATTTAACGAATAGCATGGTTTGGGTACAAACGTTCTAATTTTTACCACACAGCTCCTTTTCATGATTCAAAATGAAAAAAGCAGACCCCAAATGAGTCTGCTTCTGAATGTAGACAAACACGATGAAAATCGAGTTTGTCTACATTTTTTTTGCTTGTACAAATTTTGACGTTGATTTCCACTTCAGGCACTCGCTCCAATCAACTATGTTTAAAAATTTGGATAGAACTCCTTTTGCCTACAGTCTTTTTTGTTTTAAAATAAATCTATTAAAACTTGAGGTGATGAGGATGCTTTCGAAACATCATTCTATTCAACGAGAACAACTTGAAATGATTACTTTTGATCAACTGGTGCCGCCGAGCCATTTGGTTCGTAAAATGGAGGCTTCCATTGACTTCATTTTCATTTATGACTTGGTGAAAGATATGTATTCAGAGGTATGACGCCGAAGTAATGATCCAGTTATTTTAGTTAAACTGACATTCATTCAATATACCTTCGCTATTAGTTCCATACGACGATTAAGTGTGTATTCGCGGATGCAAAAGAAAAGCAAGGTATGCGTTGGACTACTTTAAGGGGACTAAAAAAATTGTCGATGCAAGCGCTGCTTACTTTCACTGCCATTAATTTAAAGAAGATGGCCATGTGGACATGGCAAGGTCCTAAAATAGCATAACCTAGTGGCTCTAAGAGTCCAAATCTCTTAACCTTTGGTCAAAATTTCAAAGGGAATTTTAAAAGGGGTTCGAAATTTTTATTCTGAACGCCTTTTTCTACAAACTGAAGCAGACTCCAAATGAGTCTGCTTTTTTCATCATTAGCTGAATAAATGTTCATATGGAACCATATTCACCTTTCTTTCAGCTAATTTTTTTTGCAAAAATTTATGATCACGTTTTGGTGTGGCAATGATATAGCCGCGTATCACTAAATCTTCCGTAATATCGCCCGCTTTTTCCTTTAACGCCAACTCCCCGATTTTCCCTGCGATTTTATGTCGTGCAACATCACGAAAAAGTTCTGGCACAGGGCTCACTAAATCTTCCAGTAATTCCTTTTGCTGTTTTGACCATAAGTGCTTTGTTTGTTCCAAATAGTATTCTTCCCAATCCATATCGGATTTCCCATCTTCTTTTGGAAATCTTTTCAGAAACTTTCGAAACATGAAAAAGCCACCTATGCTCATCAATATAATTAAAAGGGCTACCCAAAATAGAATGAACCATAAAAACCATCCGCTAAGCAAAGTACCACCTCATATGTATAGAATGATCATCACTATTTATTATAGACAGTAACCCATATCTTTACAAGACTGGCAATGCAATCATTCTTGACCGTTCACTTCCAGCAAGACGAGTGAAAAATCCCCTACCGCATTTTCTTCATATAGATTCGTGACCGAAGTTGCATAGTTAAAAATCTCTGCACGAAACTCCTCGTTTGACTGTGGAATCTTTAAATCAAAAACCATCTGATAAAGAAGTGTAGTAATATCATGATATTCACTATGTGTGACCTTGAAATTGAAACTGACTTTTCTGATTTTATTACCTTCAGAATCCTTTACAGTTTCAAAAAGAAAATCCGTAACTTGCAGCGGAACATCGTTTAAAATGACCTCGTCAACCAATATCAACATCTCCTTAATAAAGTGGTTAAAGACATGTTATCACTAGAAACTCTCAGCGCCAATTATTCAACCTTGAAAAAATGAAAAAACGTGCACAGGAAACCTGAGCACGTTTTCTTCAAATCAATTTACTTTCCCTTTTTTACGATTATTCGCCATTTAGCGTCATCGATTTGCTCGAACTCGGTGATTTCATGACCTTCTGTAGCAGCCCAACGCGGAATGCTCTCCGTTGCTTGTGTGCAATCGAAATTAATGATCAATTCCTCACCTTTTGCCATGTCCGCGATCGCTTCTTTTGCTTCCACTAAAGGGAATGGACATACCATTCCAGTCGTTTCCAATACTTTTGCCATTTATATTCCACTCCTTGATTAAAAAGTTTTTGACTCGTATCTTAAGCCGCTTCGGATGCGGCCGCTGCCTGCTTTTGCTTACGGATGATCGTGAAATATGTTGCTACCCATGTACCCAGCAGGAAAAAGACAATCGCAATCCAACCTTGCCAAGCAAATAACGCCGAATTCACCAGGCCATTTCCGATTGTGCATCCCCCGGCAACACTTGCACCGAATCCCATGGTTACACCGCCAATTGCATTATTACGTAACGTTTTCATATCAGGCAAACGCCAACGGAATTCCCCGCTCCCTTTGGCAGCGATGAAAGAACCTAGGAAAATGCCTACTACTAAAAACGTCCCCCAATCGATTAACGCATCATCTCCGGTGATAAGGAAAGTTAAAATATTCGCGGAAGGCGCTGTAATTCCAAGTCCGAACATCCTCCCTGTCATTGTACTCAGCGGCCAAGCCATGATTGCAATAAGGCCGACCAATAATGCTGTCACAAAAGGATGCCAGCGTTTCTCGAATAAGATGTGGGCCAATCCGGTTTTTTTCGGTTTCATTTTAAAGATTGGAAGTTTCGGTTTTCTCAATTCACGAATCACCAATATGCCAACCAAGAGTGTCAAAATAATAACAAGAACCCAAGGCGAAACATTTAACGTTTCATGAATATACGTATCATTTGTACGATAAAATAACAGATTATCCCCTGCCACTTTCCATACACCATATTTCGTCATTGCTGCCCCTAGCATATATCCAAAAAGGGCAACCCAACTTCCGATCATGCCCTCTCCGGCACGATACCATGTTCCAGTCGCGCAACCTCCTGCCAGAACCATACCAATACCAAAAATAAAGCCACCCACAATGGTTCCCAGCCATGGAAAACCATCATTTCCAAATTGAATGACCCCTGCATCATTCAATGCATAAACACCAATACTTTGTATCGCTATAACAACAAATGTAGCCAAAAACATCCGTCCATCTTTAGCTAAAATCAAATCACGATATGCACCAACAACACAGAAACGGCCTCTTTGAAGCACAAATCCCAGCAGTAAACCACAAATAATCCCTAACACAATCATTTGTAACATGTACCGTTTCCTCCTTAAGTAATATAATAATAATACTAATATAATATAATTCGGATGAAATTACTAGGTTTTTGGATTGATTTTTTTCTAATGAAGTTCCCATGCAAATGAAAAACCCGAGTCATCATGAATAACGACTCAGGTTTTGTAGATTATTCCTTTGTTTATCAAACCATACTGCCTCCGCCGAAACTGGCTGCTTTAACTTTCTTATATTGGTAAAGCATGGCAATTCTCCACGGAACGATCATCGCAAAAGCAAGTAAGAAAAACATTCCGCTCAATACACCGATTTCAATCGTGCTTCCCAGCATCAGCTTTGCCACCAGTCGAATCACCATGAGACCAATCAATATGAATATGAACGCTTTAGAGCGCAGAATATAAATTTTTTCATCTCTAACTTCAAATTTAGATGTTTTGATCAATAAGATGGAAAATAGCATTCCTGCAACAAGAGCCTCCAACAATTCGTATCGAGTGACCCTGAACATCGGGAAAATAAACATCAAGGCACCGGTACTCATAAACAGCGGCGGTAAAATGATTTTCTTTTCATTCACTGGTTTTTTCGTTTCCTTCATCCGTAATATGAAAACACCTATAGCCATCACAATCGCTATACCTGTTGATATATATATCATCTCTTAACCATCCCTTTTAACTAATAATAGGTAAGTACCATTAAAAATTATATATGACTTCAATTTATAAACAAAGTATATAGTACCTATTTAAGATAAACAAGGAGGTGTTTATTAATTAAGCCCGCTATTGATGATGCTTCCAATTCCCGCCTCGACAAAAGGCTTGTCGATAAAACCTTGGCCCCGGCTTCTATAGACTTCGTCAACCATTTTTGCATTATGAACATCGCTGCCTGAAGTTCCTTCTTAATTTCTTAGATCAGGATTGAATTTCTATATAATATTCAATGCTTACCGCCCAATCCCGCCTTCATCAACCACTTAGTGACTTACCTTATACCCAAAATAAACGAAATGGGCACCATAAGACCTAATAGCTGGCCTCAATTAGAATAATATTGAAAAATTAACTTATTATGGACTAAAAACCTGTAAAGCCACCGAATAGTCTAGACAGGACTGCAATTATTTTGGTCATCCAATCAAAAAATAAAACCACACCCATTATAATCATTAAATATCCGCCAATCTTCATGATGTATTGGCTGTACTTTTTGATCCATTTCAACTTTCCGACAAAGAAGGATAATATGAAGAACGGGATGGCAAATCCTAAAATATAGGCAGTCATATAGCTCATGGCAGCACTTGGATTCGTTGCCCCCAATGAAATGACAGCACCTAACAGCGGACCTGCACAAGGAGTCCATCCAGCGGCGAAGGCCAGTCCGATAAGAATGGAACCTATATATCCGCTAGGTCGATTCTTGAATTCAAAACGACTGTCTTTCATCAAAGATTTCGGCTGAAAGATTCCTACAATGAATAAACCAAAAATGATAATCAGGATAGCACCAATCTGACGAATTAATTCTTTGTAATCCGAGAAAAAGGAACCTAAGTATGAAGTGCTAAAACCAATTGCAATAAAAACCAGGGAAAACCCAAGAAGGAAGAATAAAGTATGCAGCATGCTCCTTCTTTGGAGCATGGCGTTCTCGGATTTGATTTCACCTACACTCATACCAGTGATATAAGATAAAAAGGCCGGATATAGCGGTAAGCAGCAAGGCGAAATAAAACTCAAGAATCCCGCCCCAAAAGCTAAAAACATATTAATATCATTCAAATAAGCTCACTCCTATGTATGTCAACCTATAAACATTGTAACAAATAAGATAAAAAAATACATTTATGGAACTGTGAATATTTCATGACAACCAATAGCTTATAACTGGATGGGCGGCAGGCTAAGTTAACTTATTTGAATTCATTAGTCCAAGCCGATATAATTGTTATATTCATACAGATTTTACAACGAACACATAAATTAAGGGTACCTTGAAATAAATGTTGGGGCCAGAAAGGAAATATAATGGCTAAAAAGAATGAATTTCTCGAACAGATTGAAATGAAGAGAAATGAACTTATCAAAATTGTCGCTAAAGATGGTTTAAACTCTCATGTTGCCGTTGAATATAGCCAGCAACTTGATCAGTTACTAAATAAATATAATGAACTTTTTTATAAAACCGGTACAAATTTTTAATCCAGTACATCTCCCATTGATAACCACATAAGTTATTATATGATTTATTTTGCTGTCAATCTCCCCTTTTTACCTTCTTTCTCAATTAGGATACTTAGGCATGACCTTTGCAATATAAGATAACAGGCAACCGCCATGGGCATTGCCTGTTTTTCCATTTAAAATAATGCATAAGAATCATTTTGCATCGGAATGTCGAAGCATAGTTTATCACAACAGAACAGCAGGAGATCCAGCTAAGATGGAAGAACCGTCCGGACCACTTCCTACCCCAATGTGACACCCGGTTGTGTACGTTATTTAATCCCTACACACCACATATGAAGTATTTTGTCGATTATCTAAACACCTTAAGTAATGGCGGCCGGTTCTTAATCAATTCCTTAACTAGTATTTCCAAGTCGGCGGCCTCAATTGATTTCCATATATAATGATCACGAGTAAATGCGCGGAATTCACGAGTAAATCAGCTAAACTCACGAGTAAATAGAGCGAATTTACGAGTAAATCGTGTAAATTCACGAGTAAACGCAATATTTACGAGGGCAACAGCTAAATTTACGAATAAAAACAGCTAAATCTTCGATAAACGCAAAATTAATGAGGGAAACAGCTAAATTCACGAGTAACAGTGTGAAATTCATGTGTAGCAGGAGGTATTCGTTTAAGAGATATCCCTTACAAATAAAAGGAATGGTTTTTTCTACCTAAATATATTTATTTTCAAATTCAACCTGGAAACCTCACATATCCTCGTTCCTTTTTCTAAAGCAATCATTTTAAATTTACATGATAAAAATTGTGTTTGACAAATCGATCAAAAAATATTATCTTTAATTAAAGATAAATTAACTCGAGATAATATCACTGTATTTTTTTAAACATAAATCTCGAATTAAAGATATCTAAATTCAAAATAAACTCTAGGAGGAATCATAAAT
Organism: Peribacillus sp. SRI_006; assembly: GCF_057586375.1. Lineage (NCBI taxonomy): Bacteria > Bacillati > Bacillota > Bacilli > Caryophanales > Bacillaceae > Peribacillus > Peribacillus sp. SRI_006. Next base: position 23,266 of record NZ_JBYCZT010000016.1, read on the forward strand.
GATTGGTATTGGTTTATTAGTTATACGCTTAGTGATAGGGTTATCGTTTGTTGGACATGGAGCTCAAAAATTATTTGGGTGGTTTGGCGGTCACGGCTTGAAAGGTACAGGAGGCTGGTTTGATTCAATTGGGATGAAGCCAGGAATTACCATGGCCCTATTTGCCGGTCTATCTGAACTGATAGGCGGAGCGTTATTTGCTTTAGGTCTCCTTACACCCTTTGCAGGTATATTAATTGCACTTACAATGCTCGTTGCGATCGTTAAAGTCCATGGAGCAAATGGCTACTGGGCAACTCAAAACGGTTATGAATATAATCTTGCCATTCTTGCAGTGGCGATTGGCGTTGCGCTAACCGGAGCTGGCCCATACTCTCTTGATTCCTTTCTATTTTAAGGAAGCTTGGGTTTTATAATCCCTATATTATGAAAAACACGGAGTTGGCTATAACCACTCCGTGTTTTTACTTTTTCCCCATTATTCAGAGATTTTTCTAGTGGTTATCAAAGCTTATAACTGAGTGAAAGTTACTTCGATTATAGTTTACATAGGTTGTCCCATATTTAAATTAGATGGTTTCAATATTAAAATGCAAACTCCCTAAGCATCACTCTTGTACAGTAATTTTCACAAAGGAGTTGGAATAATGCCATTAAATTATAGAGTACCATCGAACCCTATTCTTTATGTTCCTACAAAAGAAAATCTTGGATTGAAAACAATAGTTCCTAATTTGAAATATCATGTCTAAAAACTAAAACTCATTTTCAAAAATAATAGAGTACAGTAATAACGAGAATGATCATAACCTCATGTTTTTTTGATTTATATTTTTAACACTTGAAAATAGGAATATCTAGTAATAAAAAGAAAAAGGGGGAGGAATAAATGAGGCTTTTATCTTTTGTGACAGTATTTTTATTTTCTTTTAGTCTTGCTGCAACAGGATTTGCCGAGGAAAATGGTACAAGCGTTAGCAAAGAAAGGCTGACACCAGAAGAGTTGAATTATCTTGTAAATGAAGTCGGCAATACTCAAGAAGAATCCGAGGATTTACCTGTTGAAGTTTCAAGACGATTAATTGAAGAGGAGGCTAAAGTTATAGATTCTGGATCGGAATTTATGTTCATATATGATCCAGAAGTTACTAAACCAGGGCAAATCAGCACTTTTGCATCAATTGCTGCAACAACTTTAAAAATGAGGGGAACTGTATATAAAGTAAAAAGTGATCGTTCAAAAGAAGATAAATTTTATATATATGGTAACTTTCAATGGCTAAAAACACCTTCATTTACTTTAGTGGATAAAATGTCAATTGGTTTCCCTTCAGGTTCAGGACTATATTTACCAACAAGTGGAGGGAAAGTAAAACAACACCAGCACAGATATTCTCAAGATCAACAAGGAAATGGACGTTGGATTGATTATGCAATCAAGTATTCTCCAAGTAATTGGGAACCAAGTGCTGGTGTGGCTGGTTCATATGATATAAGGGCTTCTACTAGTAAAACCAAGCATAAAGGGTATATCGGACAATATGTATATGTTCCTACATCAAAAAATGGTAAAATAAACATAAAAATAACGTATGGGCATAAAAAAATTTCTGGTACGCCTTCTGTGTCAGTTTATCCGGCCGGTTTATCAATTACACCAAATAATACTACAGATACAAGGTCATATGCATTAACGCTGTCTTATTGATCTGTTGTTAGATTGGGGGCACCATGAGGCAAATTATTATTAATTTCATTTTCATTCTAGTCATATCAGTAATTTTATTTTTTATCTTTAGCTATGATGCATCTTTAGATAGTGATTATATGTTGTCTCTTTTACTTATCATTTCTCTGCAAATATCTTTAATATTAGCTATTCTGTTAAAAAGAAGGTAACACCAGAAGAGAGAGCAACCATTAATTAATGGTTGCTCTCTCTTCTGGTGTTAACTAGCGTCCTTCCTACCTTTTCCACGCGTTCCGTAAAGAAAGCCCAAAATTTCCGAATGTATCTGCCGGTGAGGCTTAATTGCTAGTCAATAAAAATTCTAAACTTTCCCCTGTTTTATTTCCGAATCAGCTTAGAAATAGAATGCTCAGTTATTCATTCGGACTCAATTTAAAATCACTATTTAGATTCTCATTCATATAAATGACTTTTCCATACATAAAAACCCGGATAAGAACACTTTTATATGTGTTTCTTAACCGGGTTATATAACCAAACAGTACTTTTACGAACTTTTATTCAATCCCCGGAAACCATCCTGGAGAGTGGATGATCGCTTGCCATAATGGGTCTGGAATATCAAGTTGCTGCTGATTTTCTTTGTTTATTTTGGTCACGATTTCAGCTTCTCTGCCTTGTTCCACTTTTTGTACCCATTCAGGATCAATTATGATTTCACGCCCTAATGCAATTAACGGAACCCCCGATTGCAGTGCTTTGATCGCATCATCTGCTGTATAGATGGAACCAACACCAATTAATGGAACTTGATCTCCGATACGTTCTTTAATGATCTCTATCCGAGGTCGGTCAACGTCGGTTCCCCGTCTTGCTTTCGACCAGAAATCCATTAATGAAACATGAAGATAATCCAGATCCTTTGTTACAAGCCCATCAATTAATGCAAGTGTATCATCCATTATGATTCCTGGTGTTTCCGGTTCTTCCGGTGAAAAACGGTAACCTACGATGAACGGATTCTTGGCATGGTTGGCAACCGCCTTTTTCACTTCATCCACAACCGCTAATGGAAAACTCAGGCGCTTTTCAAGAGAACCGCCCCACTTGTCTTCACGACGGTTCGAATGCGGCGAAAAGAATTGCTGTAGCAAGTAACCATTTGCACCGTGAATCTCGACACCGTCAAATCCCGCTTCAATGGCACGTCTGGTGGTTTCACCAAAGTCGAGAATGATCGATTCTATTTCCTTTTCAGATAGTGGACGTGGAACTGCTTTCCCTTCACCTTCCGATGGGATGTTGCTTGCACTGACAACATCACCATTTACCAATTCGGGTGGAACCTCTCGGCCGCCATGAAAGATCTGGAGAATTGCCTTTGCCCCTTTCGCTTTAATCGCTGATGCCAAACGACTTAGACTAGGTATCAATTCATCCTGATCTCCGCCAAATTCACCGTGAAAACCTTTGCCATTAGCCGTCACGTAAGTACATGCCGTTATAACCATGCCGACCCCGCTTGACCGACGTTCATAATAGTTGACTTCGGCGTCGGTTACAGTCCCGTCAGGATTAGAAGAGAAATTTGTCATAGGTGCCATCACCAATCGATTTTTCACTTCTAATTTCTTTCCTAAATTGAACGATTCAAATAATGGTGTATATTTAGAATTCATTTAGTAATCCTCCATTTAGTTACCCACCCTGTTGGTTGGTATAAGTCCTTAATTAAATATCATCCGCGTATAATCATGCATACTTTGCGATTAATGCCGAAATGGCTTCTTTTGGCTGGAAGCCAATAGCTTGATCTACCTTTTCTCCATCTTTGAATAGAATAAGAGCTGGAATTCCCATCACTCCATATTCGCTCGTCGTATCTGAATTTTCATCCACATTAAGTTTAACGATCTTAACCTGATTACCCATTTCCTCATCTATTTCATTAAGAACTGGGGCAATCATTTTACACGGACCGCACCATGGGGCCCAAAAGTCAACCAATACTAAGCCTTCCTTGATTTCACTAGCAAAATTATCATCTGTAACATGTTCTATTGTCATGATCATTTCCTCCTTGTATTATCCGAAATATTAATGATCTTTACTCACACTATTTAAAATCGAGTTTTGCGATTCTATTTCCCGGGATTTGAACCTCTGATTTCCAGGCAGTTATTTTCGGGTGGATTTTGATGGATTCCAATTTACCGGATAACTCCATAAACCATGTTTCATCTTTAGAAAGTAAAGCCAAATCAATTAAGGCCAAAAGATGAGCTTCGTTACTGACTTCTAGATCCGGCAGTTTTTCAGTCCATTTACTCGGAATCCAAATCGATTTCCCAACCGCTTTTTCATTGTCACTTTCAACTACATTCACTTTAACGATTTCTCGATTTTCGCTTACGTTTTCAACGAAACCATGGATAAGTTCCCCATCTCTTGATTTTCCCTGTACCCAATCCCCATTTTTGAACAGATTGTTTTCAACCATTTCCTTAGCACCCCTTTTATGTTCATTTAATATTAAAACTATAGTTATTAACTGTATTAATAAAATATACATTTTGTGCAAAGAAAAAACTAAATCAATATCACGGACATTGTTTAATTTTTTCCAAAAATGTGCTGAGAGTTATATCTTCTAAATATTTTTCAAAATATAATTCAGCTTCATCAAATATTTGATCCATGACTACCTGGGTATTTGAAGATATGACACATTTTTTCTCCGGATCGCCTGTACACCACTTTGGTTTCAGGGTTCCATGTGAGACCGCTATATAAATATCCGCCAAACTTACCTCTTCAGGGTTACAGTCTAGTATATAGCCTCCGCCCACACCTTCTTTAGTCTTAACAAATCCCTTTTTTCTTAAGCTGCTCATCATTTTCCGAATCCTAGCCGAGTTTGTACAAACGTTTTCTGCGATGGACTCACTGCTTGCCATATGATCTGGTAGATAAGCTAAATAGACCAAACTATGCACAGCTATTGTAAAATCACTATTCACTTTACGTATCCTCCTCAAGGAGATTACTGTAATATTAATATTTACAGTTGATAAAGTCAACTCAAAAACCTCAACAGCTTCCTCCATTATATTTGATCAATTTAGTATTGCAGTGAAATCCCCACTTTACGCTTTTAATATTGCCCAAGTTATTGAGCCTTAAAGTAAGACTTGGTGATAATATTTATCCCTTAATTATAGATACACTAAATTGACAACGAATCCATTCTTTCTTCATGAATGGTTTTTCTATTTACAAACATTCAAATAAAAAACACCCGATTACTCGGATGATTACTTTAATCAATTTTTATAATCACCAACTCATTAATGGTTTAGCGCTTAAATAAAAAGATTAATAGAAAAGATTTATTATTTTTTACATTTAGATTTCAATTTGAATTTTGATTCCCATTTATTGTCTTTAAATTTACTTTTGTGTTCAAATTTAAGCTCACACATAGGAAAACACACCTTACATTTTTTTACAAAATCATTTATCATTCTAACCACCCTCCTTAATACTATATATGCATCTTTTGATAGAAAGTGTGGACAAGTATAATTTTTTGGCGAATTTACTTTCCAAATAAAAAAGCCTCACATAGATGGAGGACTTACCTTACCATTCCAAAACAAAAACCACCTTTTCTGAATCATTCAATCAGAAAAAGTGGCTTAAGAAACAAAAATGAAAGATAAACCAAAATTTTATATAAAATCGGTAGAAGGATTCAGACTAAATCCATTTCGATATTATATAAAATTTTGCATCCAATCTTCCAAGAACATTGATATATCAAGGTTTCATGCTATCTTATTTTGTTTGTTGTTTATTCATGGCGCTCATCATTTGATTAATTTTCTTTTGGGATGGTTTCATACCCATTTGCATCATCATCATTTTCAACATTTGTTCGTTAATTGGCGGATTTTTCTTTAAGTAATCCATCATGTATTTACGAGCGATGAAAAATCCCAGCACTACTCCAGCAATCAATGCCAGTACGCCAACTAGAATGTAAACCCACATACTATTTCCTCCTTCATGTTGTCTAACATCAGTGTACTAGACCAAAGGTTATTATACAATACCCGCTACCGAAAAGTCCCCCATTTAGACAAATTTTCTTTCTTTTATCGGTTTTAACCAACCGTATTTTTCATGTTCAAAATCAATGGCCAGAAAACTCGCTTCATATTTTCGAATACTTTCAAAGAAAGCCGTTTCCGCTTCATAGTCTCCTTCAGCTTCAAGAGTAATGGAATCATTCTGAATGATTAAAACGGCTTTACTTGATCCGTTTGTTTTTTCTAAATAGTATTTTCCATTTTGAGTCCAATAATTCATCTTTTTTTGCAAACGTTGTTCAATAGCTAACTGCAACTGGATAATCGGGACTTTTTTGGTGACATATTCGATTTGTTTTTGCAAAATACTCTTTAGTCTGCCCCTTGCTTGAATATATTCCAAAAACAAATTGAAAAATAGCTTTTCTCTTCCATAATAATGATGGGCAAATTCATCTTCGATTAAATAAATTTGATAGGTTCTCATCAGCCAATGCCTCCTAGCTTTCCTATTTTGGTACGAAACATCTAACCACCAGCACCCTGTCCAATATTTTCCACTATTGATGACTTTCCCCTTTAACTGACACATTTAAACGAAATTTATTTATTCTCATTATATATTGACAAACAAAAAAGATATGTTGTTTGCTGGAGAAATTTTCTTCTTTTTTTGTCGAATGGAAGATTTCCTTTAGTATAGAAGCACATTCAATATATAATAGGACTCTTTTGATAAAAAAACTGACACCAATCTAGTTGGTGTCAGTTCCGCATTATTGTTATTTAAGCATTTCTTTAACAAGAGCAACTACATTTTCTACAGTGAAACCGAATTCCTCCATGATTTTACCGCCTGGTGCAGAAGCTCCAAAATGATTGATGGCCAATATTTCACCCTCATCACCTGCATAACGATCCCAGCCAAACGGTGAAGCCACTTCGATAGCTAAACGTTTTTTCACTGCCGGATTGATTACGCTTTGTTTATATTCTTTTGATTGAGTTTCAAATCGGTCCCATGATGGCATGCTGATTACCGCAACATCAATTCCTTCGTTCGCTAAAGCTTCCTGTGCTTTCACAGCCAAGTTCACTTCGGAACCAGTCGCAAGAAGTAATGCATCGGCTACTTCTTTCTTAGAAGCAGAGATGATGTAAGCACCTTTTGAAACACCTTCATACGCAGTTTCGGAAGTGCCTTTTATTGTTGGCAATCCTTGACGAGTCAGTACAAGAGCAGTTGGTTTATTTGTAGACTCCATAGCCACTTTCCAGGCTGCTGCCGTTTCATTGCCATCAGCTGGACGGATTACCCCTAGGTTAGGCATTGCACGCAATGATGCTAATTGTTCGATTGGCTCATGAGTCGGTCCGTCTTCCCCTACAGCAATGCTGTCATGGGTGAACACATAATTAACAGGCAGTCCCATCAGCGCTGCCATTCTTATGGCAGGACGTAGATAATCAGAGAATACGAAGAATGTTCCTCCATATACTTTTAAGCCACCATGAAGTGCCATTCCATTTAAAGCCGCACCCATAGCGAATTCACGTACACCGAACCATATATTACGGCCACTGTAATTACCAGGTAATAGATCTGTCTCACCTTTGATGGCAGTATTATTAGACCCGGCTAAATCCGCAGAACCCCCAATGAAGCTAGGGACCTTTTTGGCGATCGCATTCAGTACTTCCCCACTTGAAGCACGGGAAGCTAATGTCTTACCTTCTTCATAGACTGGAATTTCCTGATCCCATTCAGCAGGCAGTTCACCTTTAATTGCAAGCTCTAATTGCTGTGCTAACTCAGGATGTGCTTCTTTGTAATTTTTAAATAATTCATTCCAAGCTTCTTCTTTTTGAGCTCCTGCATCAACAACAGCTTCATTGAAGTGTGAATACACTTCTTCAGGTACATGGAAGTCCTTTTCGAATGTCCATTTGTATGCTTCTTTTGTCAATTTAAGCTCATCTGCACCAAGCGGAGCGCCGTGAACGGCAGATTTACCTGAACGATTTGGTGAACCGTAACCGATAACCGTTTTCACTTCGATTAATGTTGGGCGTGCTTCGTCGGTTTTCGCTTCTTCAATCGCTTTAGCAATTTCCTGAAGATCATTGCCATCCTCAACGCGGATATATTGCCATCCATAAGATTTGAACCGGTCTGCTACGCTTTCACTAAATGATTGACTTAAGTCGCCGTCAAGGGAAATATCATTAGAATCATATAAAACAACAAGTCTTCCCAGTTGTAGATGTCCAGCTAATGAAGCGGCTTCTGCAGAAACACCTTCCATTAAATCTCCATCCCCACAAATGCTATATGTATAATGATCGACCACATTATAAGAATCGCGGTTATAGCTTTCTGCCAAGTGACGTTCTGCCATTGCCATTCCGACTGCCATTGCGATACCTTGTCCAAGCGGCCCGGTAGTTGCATCCACACCAGCCGTATGTCCGAATTCAGGATGTCCTGGAGTTTTACTGCCCCATTGACGGAAGCTTTTCAAATCATCGATAGATAAGCCATAGCCTGATAAATGAAGAAGGCTGTATAACAGCATGGAACCATGTCCAGCTGAAAGAACAAAGCGATCTCTATTAAACCAATCTGGATTTTTCGGGTTATGGTTCATATATTCGGTCCATAGTTTATACGCCATTGGCGCTGCACCCATTGGCATACCTGGATGGCCGGAATTAGCCTTTTCAATTGCATCAATTGATAATGTACGAATCGTATTGATAGAAAGTGCATCTAATTTATCTAACATATTGTAAAAACATCCCTTCCTGTAATGTACCTCTTTATATTATAGTGACAAGCATAATATCACAACTAAAATCACTATTTAATGCCCCAATATTACAATTTTCTAGGAATAAGAAGTCACCTATTTAGATTAAACTAAATAGGAGAATACATACATGAATGCACTCTCTTTTTACTCCAAAATGCCAAAGAATCCTCAAATGGAATATTCCATCAGAAGAATCCAAGCATTAATGTAAATTTCGTTTTTCTTTTATATTTTTTATCTTTTGAGGAGTGACGTCATTACCCTCTGGATCCACGACTTTCACATGCTCCAACGTGTCGGACATGGATTTTCTGAATGTTTCCAAATACTCACTTCTCAATTGGGTTTGCTCTTTCGCTTCAACTTCCGTCAAGCCTTCCCCCTTTGCCTTTTTAGAAAGTTCATTTATACGGGCTATTTTTTCTTTTGATAACATAATTTCGCTCCTTCATAATCTGCGGATATTGTCATGGTATTAAAAAAAAAGCGAAATTACAAGTTCTATGATTTACTTTCCTTTGTATTCATTTGATGTTCGAGAAAACGCCTGTTCACAGTAGCCTTAGATACATTGTATCCAAAGCCCCTTAATGTGGCTGCGATTTCCGAGAATGTTAACCCATTGGCACGCAGTTTAATAATTTCTTCAATAGGAATCTCCATACGATCCCTTCCAGTGGAATTCCTTTGATTCTGAAGATTTTTTTGAGGACGGTACCCTTTTTCAACGGCTCTCATCATTCCGCGCTTTATTTTAAGATTATGTAGTTTCCTTTGATATTCTTCTACAATGCCCACTATCTGAATGACCATGGCATCCGAATCCGATAACTCCAGCTCTCCATCGTGTGAGAGAGTATAAATTTTCACATCTTCTTTAAGGATGACATGGAAAAGGGCTATTTTGGCATTCCCTCTTCCCAGTCTTGTTTCATCCTGGATTAAAAGCACTTCAGCTTCTTTGGTTTTAAATAGTTCGAGCATGTCAAAAATGCCATCCCGATTCAACTCATAACCACTTGCCTGTTCTTTTATAATGGAGACAACTTCCACATCCATCTTTTCAGCCAATTTGACTAATTCATCTTCCTGCCTTGCCAATGATGTTTCCTGTGACTCTTTTTCGGTGCTGACCCTACAATAGATTACCGCCTTCATAATACCCTACCTTTACTACTTACTGCTCACTGGCCAAATTCTGGACAAGTTCTTCCCCTTTAACCGGTATGACAATGACTTGTCCAGGCTTTATCGAATCCGCACTGACTCCATTATTCTCTTCTATCCAACCAATGAATTCTTTTTTTGTCAAATTTGATTCTTCATATTCTTCGGCAATTCCCCATAGGGTGTCACCCTCGCCTACTTCTATAGAAAGGAAATCCTTTTTTTGATCATTGTTCAATGTACAAGAGAATAAAATTGAAAAGATGAATACTGATCCCGCTAATAGAATCGTATAAATATAATTTTTGTATAATTTTTTCATAATAATCCCTCCAAAGCGAATGTTCGTTCGTATGTTATGATCAAATTATAATACGAACGTTTGTTTCAGTCAACAACAAATTCGAACTTATGTTTGTATAGAGATGGGGGCCATGCTATAATGTAGCAAAGAACATTGGGGAAGAGGTGCACAAATGACAAAACTATCAAAACGGCAGCAAGATATTCTTGATTTCATTAAAGAAGAGGTCCGCCAAAAAGGGTATCCGCCTTCCGTACGGGAGATTGGCGAAGCAGTGGGACTTGCATCAAGTTCAACAGTACACGGACATTTATCCCGCCTGGAAAGTAAAGGCCTTATTAGACGTGACCCAACCAAGCCAAGGGCCATTGAAATAATGAATTTGGAGGAAGCGAACAATATTCCCAAAGTCAATGTCGTGAACGTGCCGTTACTTGGAAAAGTAACAGCGGGCATGCCGATAACGGCCATTGAGAACATTGAAGAATACTTTCCGCTTCCCGAAAGCATGGTTCCACATGATGACCATGTATTCATGCTGGAAATCATGGGTGAAAGTATGATAGAAGCAGGAATTCATGATGGAGATTATGTCATCGTGAAACAACAAAGCAGTGCCAATAATGGAGATATCGTCGTGGCGATGACGGAAGATGATGAAGCCACTGTAAAACGATTCTTTAAGGAACCGGATTACATAAGGCTTCAGCCTGAGAACTCAAATATGGAACCAATTATTTTACGAGATGTTTCGATACTTGGAAAAGTAATAGGCTTATATAGGCAAATACACTAAAAGCGCTTCCCGCGCTTTTTTTGTTTGTTTAATTTATGTCCAGAATTCTCTCTATATGCATATGGAAGAGTAGATATTGAAATATTTTTTTATAGAATCTAGTTTCATGCGAATTTAAACATCCTTTATAAGGGATGAAAGTTACTATCGCCTTTCTCGTAATATGATACTTTGGAAAAAGCTCATTGAAATAAAAAAGAGAGGATTTAAAATCCCCATTTTAATAAGGTTTAGATCGACCAAGTCATTCCACTGTTGAATATGCACTTGTTGACAACCATTTGCAGGTGCAGGGAAAAAAATACATATATTTATTTTCCCCTGATAACAAACTTCCAACCATATCCATCAGAGACCCGTTGAATTAATACTTCAATAAGTAATTACGACCTGGCTGTTTCCATTGGCTGAATTACCATCTCCCTAGTTACCCGTACCATCAAAATAATGCCTCCTCAACTAAGAGAAGGCATTTCGTTATTTCTCAATATAGACCGAACGAATCAGCGTCCGGGTTCTTTCAGTACCATCCACATTTTTTTCCTTAACATCTATTGTTACATTATAAACACCTGACTTAGGTACTTCCGGAAGGGTGCCAGTAAAATTTTCAGTATCCATTGCCTTAATTGAGTTTTTTTCACTAATTTCATTACCGGTTTCATCTATCAGATGAACCAAAAATGTTGTACTGATTGGTCTTTTTTTATCATTCATTGGATTCTTTATTAAAAATTTTGCATCTTTTTGCTTAACTTTACCGGCCATACTTAATGTAATGGGATTCTTTTCGTTAAATTGTGCTGTGAACAGGAAGGCGTCTTTTGGCGATTTAGTCTTCATTCGTACTTTCCAGTCACCAATTTCAAGGTTATTTCTGTAGAATGATTGGATGGTTGCACCATTAAAAAAGGAAGTTTCATTTTTGGCTGAATGAACGTTTAAGGAAGGTGAATACTTTTTATTAGATGGAGAAATCAATTCAACCTCGACATCATTTGAGGCTGTATATATGCTTATATTACCTGGGGCAGCTTCATTTACATGGAAGCTTTGTTCGACCCAGACATTTTGTTTCAGGACATCACCCAGAACGGTTTGAGCGAGTGCTGTTGTAATGACATCATCTTCAACTCGTTCTTTATAATTGACATGATATGCAGGAATCCCAGCTGTGGATGTGCTTTTTAAATAGGGTTCAATTCTTGAAAATACAGCTGAGCCAACTCGAATATTGTCGTGATCAAAGTTGGGATCTGTAAATAAATGTGTTGCATAGGGTATTTTTGTACTCCATACATTCACCAGTCCATCATTTTCCCCATATGATGATAAATATTGTCCCCCCATTGATAAGGCTGATAGTACCGGGCCTCTGTTCATACCTGCCACAGTGAAATACAAGTTTTTACGAGAGTTGATATGGTTATCCGTGACAGAACGAAATTCAGCCATTTTACCAACTTGTAAAGAATAAGTTCCCTCATCTTTTTGACCTAATAAGGAACCAAGCCAGCCCGCATACCAGCTATAAGCCAAATCAGCTAAGTGAGAACCATGATGTGGGGAGGCTAAAGTGATCACCCTTCCAACATATTGATGTGCTCCATAGTGGACTAGAGCCGCTTGGGTGTCTGGGCCCCCTTTGCTGTGAGCTATAATATTTACTTTTTTGCCCCCGAAATGGTTACTGATTTCTGAAAGCATTTGAGCTAAAAGCCTTCCATTGGCATATTGGCTCACTGACCCATTTCCAGCTGAATCATGAAGCTGAACAAAAACCGTTTGGTAGCCAGCTTCATACGCTTTGGTATACATATCATTGACACCATGATATTCCGTTTCGCCATACCAGCTGGTTGAACTGCCGTTTTTCCCTTGAACAAACACGATCGGTGGTTTGTTTGTATCAAGATTGGGAGGGATACTTCCAAGAAACCAATCCCCTGGACTGAAAGTTTCGGAGGGCGGTTTCAATTTTCCTGCTGAGGAAATGTCTGGCTTTGCCATAAATAATATGGTTAGAATGAGGACTAGAAAAACGACATAATTGATTACATTCCTTTTCAAGGGTTATCTCCTCCAATATCATCTGGAATTTTTTTGAACTCATCCAATTACCAATGCCCAGCTTCCAAAGCCTTCATTAGTATATAATTGTACTTTTGAATACCATTACCTGCTATCTTCATAAAGATGGGAGAAAAAAACTAGAAGAAGTTTCATTGATAATAGAGAAAAAGTATGAAGATTTGCCTTCCATACTTTTTTGTATGTGGTCTTTTTCATTTTATGAAGACGTGCATTGGGGAAAACGGACTGCTGCCAATTCACGAAAATAGAGAACAAGCCCTTATCCTGCATAGGATAAGGGCTTGTTCATCCAGATTAACTTTTCCTTCGAATTTGCCATTGTCCATTTGCTCCTATTCATGGTGTTCAGAAGTCCGCCCTATACATGAAGTAAATAATTTTCTTTAACAGCAATTGGCTGTCATTATTGGAATCTCAGTTCCAATCGTATATTTGCACAAGAAGATTGGATTTGTACACCTTTTACTCCATACACGTATTTTACAAATGTTCTAATGTCAGCAGCTCCTATGCAACTTCAAAAGTATTATTTTCCCTTTCCTCTTTGTTCCCCCCTTTCCATCGTTACTTGAATCTTGTCCTATGGAAGTCAGGATTGTATGGATTCAAATGGCCACTCTGTTGAGGAAATGCTGGTTCAATCGAAGCTTTAACTACATTTAAAGTGTAGGTCAGGGTCAAAAAAAATGATATCGTCAATCGAGAATCCTACACATTCAGCAAATAAATAAGCCTTATCGATTCGCAAAGGAATCTTATATTGCTCATAGTCAATGTAAGTCCTCTTGGCCATCTTCAGCACTTTAGCCATTTCATCTTGAGTTAATCCTTTATACTTCCTGGCTTGTTTAAGTGTGAACTTAACGCTTGTCATATCTTGTCACCCCCTATCTAAAAAAATAATATCACACTTGAAGTATAGTTACCAACATTTTTTCGCAAAATTCACGCACTTTTCGTTTACTCACTTTCACTCATAGTGTATATTCAAGTAAGAGGTGAAGAAATATGCACATTGGTGAACGGATTAAAATGTTAAGAAAAGAAAGAAAAATGACACAAGAAGATTTGGCAAAAGTATTAAAAGTAGCTCCTACGGCAGTATCAGCTTGGGAATCCGGACGGAATAAACCTTTAATGGATAAATTGAGCATGATGTCCACTTGTTTTGAAATACCGCTATCCCACCTCATTGAAGGAGCGCCTATCGTTAGAAATAATCCTGGAATGGAATTCCTAAATGAAAAAAATGTAAGATTAATTGGTGTCTACGGAAATATCCCCGCTGGAGAGCCTAATTTCACCAACGAATATATAGAAGCGTATATGCCGACATTAAATTCGATGCTTAAATCGGATAAGGAATATTTTTTCCTTAGAGTGAATGGCAATAGCATGAATAAAGAATTCAGAGACGGATCATTGATTCTCGTTGAAAAAACAACCTACCTTGATAACGGGAAAATTGGAGTGGTCTTGGTAAATGGACACGATGCTACGGTCAAAAAAGTGAGAATCAATGAAGAAAACATCATACTCACTCCCTGCAGCACGGATCCTTTTTATGAAGAAAAAACCTATAACATAAAAAATGATAGAGTCCGTATTTTAGGAAAAGTGGTTCAAGCCATTAAAATATACGATTAATATCCAACTCGAGGGTTTATTACGGGAAGAAAGTAAAATAAATGAATAATGAGCAGCCATACATAGATTCAATTCTTTCAGTTTATCAACTTAATTGCTGCTGCATTTTAGGTACAAGCCATCATGGTTTGTGCTTTTTAGTATTGTCTTTTTATTTGTCTTTACATAAAATCCATTTATATTTGTGTCAGCCCATAAAAAAAAGGCATACCTTACATACGGAAGGACCGAATCAGGACGGCAGAATGTAGAGTTTTTCATTACATGCATATTCCTGAATCAAAAAGGCCCCTCTCTTTTTGAGAAGAGCTTACTGTGTGGAGTGCTTCTGGAAGGTATAAATAATTATTAATTATTCATTTCACCCGCAGTTTCTGGTTAACCGTAATGGTGTACTGACTGTCAAGACCGTTCCAATCTTTAATTTGCTGAACCGTACTGCCATAAGAATTGCTTAAGGAATATACTGTATCCCCACTAACGACAGTGTGGTATACAGCTGTACTTTTCTTAGTTAGATTGAAGCATTTAACTAAACCGTTTACATGTCCGCGAGCCAGTGATTCGATAAAGGATGACGTTTTCAACTTTGCTGCGTCATTTACATTATCGATAAATCCATTTTCAGTCAGGAGTGCAGGCATTTCCGTTTCACGGAGTACATGTAAATCTCCTGTTTTTTGTCCTCTGTCCTGGATGTTAATAAGCTTCATGACCTCTGAATGAATATGATCTTGATACTCTTTCGTTATCTGGTTAGTAGACGTATAAATGTAATCCTCGTACCCGGTTCCGCCGCCTGCATTAATGTGGATGGAGAGAAAAAAGTCAGCTCCCCACGCGTTCGCTGCATTCGTACGATCGTTTAAGGTGGGGAAGGTATCTTGGGTCCTGCTCATTTTCACAGAAACGTTATTATATTCTATCAATAAGATGTCTTTAATTCGGGTTGCAATGTTTAAAGTTAAATCCTTTTCTCTCAATCCATTTCCGACCGATCCTGAATCCGTACCGCCATGGCCGGGATCAATAAATACTTTCACCATTTCTATCACCTCTATTAATCTTATGTTACGTATTAACAAATGCTTGTACACATAACTATCGGATTAAAGAAATTCTGCCGTTCTCAAAAAAAAAACACCCCCTAAAGGTGAAGTGGCATTATATGATGTCATTCCCCCAATGGTGGGGAATTCTTTGAAAAAGACTTTCTCTATTTTTTTACTTTCGCATTTGGAATTTTTGGAGAATAAGCCATCTATAATCTAAGGAACAAGAAGATTGAGGGATATTAAAAAAGTCAACATTAACACAAATTTATCGGTTTTTGGTTTGCTGTTTCCACTAATATTATATTGTAGCGTCCCTTTCGTAGTTTCCACTTTATATTTTTCTAATTTCAATGTCAGCACACCTCACTATTAACGTGTGTAACAAGCTATTGGTTTCATTTATAAAAATTGCTAAATGGAATCTTTGAATTTTTTACGAAAGCTATAGAAAATGATCATGTGAACTTTCATTCCTAAACATTGTAGGGATTCTAAAAGGAGAGATTGTATGATAAATGAATATGATAAGTTTGAACAATTAGTTAAAAAGTTGGATCAAGGAAACAAGCTAATTCGCGCATGGGAATTAATGGGCGGAATTTCTGCAAATGTGACAGGACTGGAAATATTTCAATCGTCAGGGCGGATCGTAAAAATGATCGTTCGTCAGCATGGTGATAATGACTTGAAACGGAATCCAAATATTGCTTCATTTGAACACCAGCTCTTAGGGATATTGAAAGCTGCCTGTTTGCCTGTACCAATGCCCTATTACTTTGAGCAATCCTGCGAGATATTTTCCAAGCCATGCATACTTATCGAGTTTATTGAGGGTAAGTCAGAATTCACCCCCTCAAATCTTAATGATCATATCTTGCAATTGGCAATCAATCTAGCAAAAATCCATCGTGTTAATTGTGCAGATCTATCTTTATCATTCATGCCTAAACTGGAAAATACATATGTCGAGATGTTAAATAATAAAGATAGGGTAATCCTGGACGAAACATTAAATTTGAGCTTGATTAGAGATTTGCTGAAATCCTCCATGCCGCTACCCTCCATGAATAAGGAAGTGATTCTTCATGGTGATTATTGGCCAGGAAATATATTATGGAAAGAGGATACACTAGTTTCCATAATTGATTGGGAAGACTCTGGTTTAGGGGACCCTTTGACTGATCTTGCCAATAGTCAACTCGAAATTTTATATCATTTTGGAATGCAAGCGATGAATGACTTCACCAATCGATATAAATCCATGATGCCAGAGGTGAATTTTACAAACCTACCCTTCTGGCAATTATTTGCCGCATTGCGGTTATCTACATTTCCCGAATGGGGCTTGGAAAAAAGCAAGGAAAATATCTGGCGGAAAAGACACAAGTCATTTGTTTGTGAAGCGATTAACCGAATGCGGTAAATTAATGTTTATTCATTTTTTTTGAAAATGATTGAAGGATCTTATATGCCCGTAATTTTTGATAAAGGCATTTATACCAGTCCCTTTATCATTTATTTTCATAAACTAATAATGACTTTCAAAAAAAACCCAGGAGGTGTTTACATGTATAATAAGCCCTGGGGGCATCCGAAAGGCGGTCAATGTCCACCACAATATTGCCCACCTCATAGAATGCCCACTCAATATAATCCATCTCAAACCTCCCCGACCAAGCAATATGTTAAAACCAATGTCATTAACACTGTTATTCCGGTTTTTCACCCGACACATACAACAACCGTGAATAAACACTTCAACACCTATATACCTCATACCCGAAGTATCGTAAAGGAGTGTTATTCACAAAGTTTTGTTTGTGGAGTACCTCAACCCCCCAGTTATTCGAGGAGAATGTTAAGATATTAATTAAAAAAACCCCGAATCGGGGTTTTTTATTAATTCCTTCAAACTCATTGAGTTACAAAGGATTTACAACTGTCTGAATGCAAACTCCCTATACTTTTTAAAATTTTGTTTCTTATAAAACTCTTTTGCTGCCATGTTTTCAAACCAATAATCCAGTTCTATTAAATCTATATCATTCTTTTTAGCAATATCATAGACCTCATTCATTAGTTTTTTACCGTAACCTTTATGGGTTTGACCTTCAATGATACTAAGCTGATGCACATATACTGATTTATACTCATTTTTAAAAGCACTTTCAGGATAGTTTTTAATTTCAATCCATGCGTAACCAATTGGCACTTCATGTTCTTTTAAAACTAGAAAAACAAAATTATCATTTTCAACCAAATTTTTAAAAGTTTCTTTCATTGCATTATAATTATATTCCTTAAAATACTTAGGATATAGTTTTGCATGCAGATTGTGAACATTTCGATTTAATTTTGCAATTACTTCATGATCCCTGGATTGACTTACATACATAATTATCCCCCCTGCCTATACTATATTACAATCAAGCAACGTCCACATTCCAAAAGTACAATCCTAGCCACTATCTGATAAATTCATTCCAAAACATCAGGTCCACCAAACCTACTTTAGTTACTTCAAACGCTTCGCCACCACAAGCAGCTGGCAATGGATTTTAGAGAACTTGCCTAAATGAAGGTACATTAATCTTATTAAAGCAGATGGAGCTTCTGATGAGACGCTTACGGCTTATCCGAAAGCCAAACTTGTCTGCCGCTGGCTTTCTTAAGGCAATCTATGAATTGTACTTACTATAAGGAATCCTATTTTCATAGGATAACGTCAGCCAAGTGAAAAAGAGGTATCGGAAACGGTTATGAGCGAATAAAATATTACGGAGAAAGTCTTCTAAATGTCCTTGCATATGTAATAGTTGAATATGTGAGTTCAAGCACGATAAAACACGATCCTTCCTTCTTGAAAGCGGATAAGGATCATGAGCTTTACAACTTAAAGTCGTGACCCTTTCCTTCCTGCACGGTTTGATTTTGTACATTCGAAATACGTGATATGAAGGGTGCTAGTACACTCTAAAAGTGGTTACCTATTTCGCACTAGGGAACATTGTTTAAACGCCAATATGGATGATATTCCGTTGATTTTTTCACAGTTGGGTATACCTTAAAACGGAGCCATATAATCATGCCGGATTAACCAAAGACTTTTGTTAATCTTTGATTTAAGGGTCTTTAGTTGAATAAGTAGTAAAAAGGGGTCTTCATAAAAAAGACCCCTTTTCACTTGCCGATAACATCTGATTATATTAACTAAAGAGTATGCACTATAGTGGGATACCTAGAATAGTGGGAAAATGATCTATTCGCCGCAGACTGGGAATCCTAAACCTATTAAAGTTGTGGCTAATATAGATGAAATACGGATTCTAAGTGTAGCTACGTCATCAATTTCAGTGACTAAAAAGAATTGACCATTAGCTTCTAAGATACAAGGTGATTGCATTCTTTCTTCCCCCTTACTATAAAAAGATATGATAGTATATGAAAGATATATAAAAGTGTAATAGTTTAATAGTTGATTTTAATAGAGGATAATCATTAGATTTCGATGTTAATTGCCTTAGGGGATTGCTTTTGTAGGTTAAAAGTGCGGGGACACTGAAAAAAACACATGAAGCGCAACTGCTTCCGGGAAAACTTCAGCTTGATCCCTTTGCGTTTAGTAGTTGAGCTTCCTCTTAAAGGAGTATTTTTCCATAGTATATGAAATTTTAGCAGTTGGATGTACAATTCCACTTCTTGCGCCAATAAGTGAAACCTCCCCGTTTATAGGAAAAACAATTGGCGGTCAAGGTTTCCTTCTTGGAGCGTCCCTAACTGGACATAGGAGAAATACACCCTACTAACAAACCAATAGTGAGTATTTTGCTATTGGTGGATCACATGAATATTATATATTCTATCGAGGTATATCTTAAAATAAACCATGTCTTTACAGAGGTTCTTCAGACTGTCGACTGGTTTTTCCATTCAATTGATGGACGGATGTATCTGGCTAGATGAAAGGTTCTACCTTTACCTTCGAAATCAAGTGCCGGCCTTACACCAAGAATGAAGACCTTTTTTCTATCTCTATGAATATAATGGGTCCAGATTTTACTGGATCTCTTTTTCTTGGTGATTGACTGTTACCATATCTTCCACCTGAAGTAATAGGCTGTTGCCGTTCCCCCCGTTATTCGTTTCTTAGGCTTTGTTCCTCAGTATGTTCTCACTGGTGATATAAGATGACGATAGGAGGAATTATCGCTTGGCTCGATTAAGACAGGTCTCATTGGACCGCCAAAACTTAGCTTTACCTCGTTTTCTTTTATCGCTTTTAAGGCATCCAATAAAAAACTTCCATCCAGTGATACACTTACCCCCGCCTCACCTCTGATTGACTTGATGCTTTGCGTTTCTTCTATTTTCCCTAATTCCGATGAATTAGAAGATATCCTTAATTTACTATTATCAAGGATTTCGGTCGGAGGAAGCGGCTTATTTATCACTTTCAGTCTAATATTGAGTGTAACTGGAAATTTTCTGCCATGACAGAAAATATGTAACTGAATATAGGTGGTATGGGTTTAATATGAGTCCTTTAGATGTTAAGATTCTTGGGGGAAGAGATTGAAAAATAGTAAGTAATATATATATAGGAGGAGTTCATCTTGAATCCTTATGCATTTTTGGCAATTGCCATCCTAAGTGAAGTGTTTGGCAGTTCGATGTTAAAAGTATCAAACGGGTTTAAAAGGTTATTCCCTTCCATTGGTGTGGTTATTGGGATGGGTTTGGCTTTTTATTGCCTATCGTTATCTTTAATAACCATCCCGCTTGGAACGGCTTATGCCATTTGGTCGGGAATAGGCACAGCTTTAACTGCTTTAGTGGGAGTTATCGTTTATAAAGAAAGCTTTAACCTGAAAAAATTTTTAGGTTTAGTCCTGATCATTGGCGGAGTGGTTGTATTGAAACTCTCTAGTGAAGGCACTTCTTAATAAGAATCGGAGGTAACAACATGAAAGGATACATAGCTTTAGGAATTTCTATTATAAGCGAAGTATTTGGTACGACCATGCTTAAGCTGTCTGAAGGCTTCACTCATTTATCCGCTACATTTGGGGTTATGATAGGATTTGGTATAGCATTCTATAGTTTATCTGTATGTCTTAAAACAATTCCGTTAAGCTTAGCTTACGCCATTTGGTCAGGAATAGGCACAGCTTTAACAGCATTGATTGGCGTACTTTTATGGAATGAGCCATTCAGTATCACTACATTAGGCGGCTTAGTATTAATAATTGGCGGAGTGGTTTTCCTAAATGCTTCCCATACCTCCAAACAAGCGGAAGGAGAATCAAACTAAGTTTGACTCTCCTCCTCTCCCCGCACATTCAAAAATATTAGCTGACTTCACCAAGTTCTCCGTGCAAAGTCCGTGAACTTGAATTTATCGGGTCTATGCCTGGATTCGCTATACTGAAACAAGCTTCCATCGATTAAATGGACCGTACTTTTCACAACTGCCACCATATCGAAGTCTTCAATGTCCAATAATTGTTTATCTTCTTCACTGCATGGCTCCACGGTAATTTCCTTATTTGAAAAACCAATCTGGAGCCCAAGTTCCTTTTCGATATACCCATAAATCGAATCCTCACAAATTTCCTTTGTCAGGTTGCTTACGAACTCGCTTTTGAAATAGTCTTTGTCCAGGATGATTTTCTTCCCATTGATTTGCCGAATCCGGAAAACCTTCCATACTTTACCATCATCAGTTAAGTCTAGAAGCTTGGCCATATTTGAGTCGGGGGTCTCAAGCTCCAACTTATGAATGATCGTTTTGGAATGCAAATTCAACTTTTCCACCATTTCTTTATAGGAAATCAACCCTGCTACAGGAAAATTAAATTTGCTGAAGTCCAAGACAAATGAACCCTTGCCTTTGATTTTATGGATATATCCATTTTGTTCAAGCAACTGTAGGGACTTTCTCACAGTATCCCTGGATATGTCATACTCTTCCATGAAGCTGCTTTCGGAAGGAAGCTTTGAATTTATCGGAAAGGTTCCTTCTTCAATTTTTGAAACGATATCACCATATAGCGATAGATATTTGCTGTTCATTTCATCACCACAATATATTTTTCTTAGTCTGCTACTCGTCCTTTTTCAACAAATAGACAACCGATTCATAGGGACGGAGGATAAAATCACCTGCAAGTTCTTTCGAATCGATATAGTTTGAGAGCAGGAGCTCTGAGTTGTACCCGGATAGGTCGATATCATTTGGTATTTCGAAGGACGCTTCTTTTGCATAAAAGTTATTGATGACCAAAAGTTTCTCGTTTTCATAACTGCGTATATAAGCGAACAAAGCGTCATGGTCGCCAAGAATTTCCTGATAGTCCCCATATGCAATGATATCATGTTTCTTGCGTAAGAATATAAGTTTTTGGTAATGATGAAAAATGGAATCCTGATCCATCAGTGCGTGTTCAGCGTTGATGTTTTTAGCATGATCAGGCACCGCAATCCATGGAGTCCCTTTTGTAAAGCCTGCATGCTCCGTATCTTCCCATTGCATGGGAGTTCGCGAGTTATCACGGGACTTAGCTTGAAGGATTTCAATTATTTCCTTTTCATCCTTGCCTGCCTCTTTTAAAATATTGTAATAATTAATCGATTCCACATCCCGGTATTGTCCAATATCATTGAACTTCGGGTTGGTCATCCCTATTTCCTCCCCTTGATAAATATAAGGGGTTCCCCTAAGCATATGAATGGCTGTTGCCAGCATCTTGGCAGATTCGTTATGATACTCTTGATCATTCCCGAACCTGGTTACAATCCTCGGCTGGTCATGGTTGCACCAGAACAGGGCATTCCATCCATTTCCTTCTTGCATCCCATATTGCCAGCTGCTTAGGATCTCCTTTAACTGACTGAAGTCAAAATCTGCAAGTGACCACTTTTCCCCATCCTTATAATCCACCTTTAAATGATGGAAACTGAATACCATGGACAGCTCCTTTTCAACTGGAGCTGAATATTTGATGCAATGGTCAATGGTCGTCGATGACATTTCCCCTACAGTCATCACCTCTTCATCCTTCCCGAAAGTTTCTTCATTCATCTCTTTTAGGAATTGATGAATCTTGGGACCATCTGTATAAAAGCATCGTCCATCTCCATCTTTGTCATTTTCATAGATGTCAGGTTTCGAAATAAGATTGATGACATCCAAACGGAATCCTTTGACACCTTTATCCAGCCAGAAGTTTACTATATTGAAGATTTCCTGCCTCACTCTGGGATTTTCCCAATTAAGGTCAGCTTGTGTTCGATCGAACAAATGGAGGTAGTATTCATCATGTTCCGCTACATATTCCCATGCAGGACCTCCGAATTTCGAAATCCAATTGGTAGGGGGCTCTCCATCTTTCGATTTCTTGAAAATATAATAGTCCTTATATTCTTTATCTCCAGCCAATGCTTTTTGGAACCATTCATGCTCTGTTGATGTATGGTTGAATACCATATCCAACATGATTTGGATATCCCGCGAATTCGCCTCTTTCACCAATCTTTCGAAATCATCCATCGTCCCAAAAACAGGATCAATGGATGTATAACCGGCTACATCATATCCATTATCATTTTGCGGTGAACGATAAAAAGGGGTGAGCCAAATATAATCCACTCCCAGTTTATTCAGATAATCAAGTTTTTCAATAACACCATTTATGTCCCCGATGCCGTCACCGTCCGAATCCTTAAATGATTTCGGATAAATTTGATAGATGGTACTTTTTTTAAAATCCTTCATTGTAATTCCTCCTCTTCGATCCCCGATGTATCTTTCGTAAGTATCGTAAAAAAGAGGGAGAATGCTTCTCCCTCCGCGTTATCAAGCATTTAATTTCGTTGTTTTCGTTCTAGTTTTCAAGTTCATATTAGGACGTTTGGAGAATGCTATAGTCAAAATGAATGGCACAACGAAAGCAACCAGCATCGCAAGTGCAAACATTCCCATATGCTGCGGCTGGATGGATAGGATACCTGGGATCCCTCCAACACCGATGGAATTTGCCATTACTCCAGATCCGACTGAAACGATGCCTGCGAAAAGTGAACCGATCATACCGGCTAAGAACGGAAAGCCGTATTTCAAGTTAATGCCGAACATGGCTGGCTCGGTTACACCGAGATAACAAGAAATCGTGGCAGGTATGGAAACCTGTCTCTCCTCCTGGTCCTTTCTGTTGATGTAAATCATTGCTAGCACTGCCGTACCTTGTGCAATATTGGATAACGCGATCATCGGCCATAGGTTCGTACCGCCAAGTTCACTCATAAGCTGAAGATCGATTGCGTTTGTCATGTGATGCAGGCCTGTGATGACAAGCGGTGCATAGGCAAAACCGAAAACGGCAGCAAATAGCCAGCCAACTGATGAAGTCAACCCGGAATATACAATCGTAGAAATGACAGAACCGATTTTCCAGCCTATAGGCCCCAGAATGGTATGGGCGATGATTACAGTTGGAAGTAACGCGAAAAATGGAACGACGATCATGGAAATGGAATTGTGCACTTTATCTCTCAAGAACCGTTCTAAATACGCCAAGACGAACCCTGCAAGTATCGCTGGTATGACTTGAGCCTGGTAGCCGATCATATCGACATGGGCAAAACCGAAATCCCAAAAAGGTATATCACTTGCCTTTGTGTTTGCCACTGCATATGCATTAAGAAGCTGTGGGGAAACCAGGGTCAAACCAAGGACGATGCCGAGAATTTGAGTCGTGCCCATTTTCTTCGAGATCGACCATGTAATCCCAACAGGAAGAAAATGAAAAATAGCTTCACCTATAAGCCAAAGGAAGGCGTGTACCCCTCCCCAAAATTGTGAAATATCCACAAGGGTCTTTGTGCCGTCATCGAACATTTTAATATCCCCGATGATATTGCGGAATCCAAGAATGAGTCCGCCAACGACTATGGCAGGAATCAGCGGGGTGAAAATATCCGCAAGATGAGCAATCATACGCTGCAGCCAGCTCATATTCTGTTTTGCTGCATTTTTCACATCTTCTTTTGACGCTTCCTGAAGTCCAGCTATGGAAACGAATTCATTATAAAACGATGACACTTCGTTCCCGATTATGACCTGAAACTGGCCAGCTTGTGTAAAAGTTCCTTTCACAAGCTTAATCGATTCGATATTCGTTACATCCGCCTTGGCGGGATCTTTCAACGCAAAACGCATTCTTGTTGCACAATGCGTAACCGTCGCAATATTTTCTTTCCCTCCGACATGTTGAAGCAAATCCGTTGCTGGTTCTGTGTATTTACCCATTTCACTACTTCCTTTCCCTAGAAAGCAAAATATAGTTGTTTTTATAACCTGTACGTATAGGTTCTGTATACGCTTTCATATTATCCTGTACGTACAGGATATGTCAAGAACTTTTTCCCCCACTTTAAAAGAATTGATTATCATGGACTTTCATTTACATTCTGTTCTTGCACATTTGGATTTTGATAGCATTCATATTATCCCGTGATTTTAGTCGAGTAGCTGAAAAATTCAGAAATAATGTATAATGAAGATATAACCTCTCAATTTATATTTTAATGGTTAGAATTTAGCAGGGAAATGGGCGATGAACTTATGTCTGAAACTAATAAATTTCCACTTATATCAGGTAATCTTTCTCTGGATTTAGTGAATACGGAACTGGTCAGTCGTGGCCAACGGCAAGACTTATTACTATCAGAACGGGATATGCTGGACTGGCTTACTGTAATAAAAGGGAATAACTCATATTTGGATAATCAGTTTTCCCCAATAATTAAAGAGAGAATTCAACGAGTATTTGCAAGCATTCTAGAAATGCGTACTATTTTAAGAAAACAATTTGAATTAATAGCAGATGGGAATTCGATTCCTGATGGGTTTATCGCCTATTTGGAAAAAAAAATCGAAAAATCGCCTTTCACATATAAATTAAGTGATCAAAAACTGGTTCCCATACCTGTTGGAGAAGCGGAAGGTATCCTGCAATCTTATATTGCCTTCGACTCATTAACTTTAATTGAAAAAAATAAGCTGTCATCATTAAAGCGATGCTCGAATGATGATTGCGTCCTGTTATTTATCGATGAAAGCGGAAGACGCAAATGGTGTTCAATGAAAATATGCGGGAATAGGAAAAAGGTAGCCAGATTTCAACACCGGAAATCTGATGATGAATGAAGATACACACCTTATTAAGTTTGTCAGAATGTATACAAATTTCGAAGTAAGCTTGTTGCCTGCAGTTTATTCATTATAAAACGATTCCAGTTAATTTCTTCACATCCATTTAGGATTTCATAAAACAGTAAAATGATTCGGGTTGAAACTATTCTGAACCTCCTCTTGTCAACACACTAAGTTGGCTTTTTTTGCTATTTTTGGATTTTTAAACTAACCACTAAAAATTATTTTGACGGGTTAGTCCATTTCATGTAAAGTCTAATTATATAAAAAAGGAGGGTTCACTTTGGACCGTATTTCAGCCGCGAGGCATAATGAAAAACGCTTATTTCATATTCATTATTTATCGAAGATGAAGGGAAAAGGAAGAAGCCCTTTACAAATAAATGTAAAGGACGCAATAACGGGGTTGATTGGGGGATTTTTAACTATATTCGCCTTAATTCTTTTAACAAAAATAACATCAGCAGTGTGGTTAATGGCTCCATTTGGTGCCAGCTGTGTGCTGGCGTTCGGTCTGTGGAATGCACCATTATCACAACCGCGTAATATTATAGGCGGTCATTTTATTTCAACATTCGTAGGTTTAGCTTCCTATCATTTTTTTGGCGATGAACCTTGGGCAATCGGCTTGGCTGTCGGATTAGCAATTGCGGTGATGATGCTGACAAAAACGACGCACCCGCCAGCTGGAGCAGACCCGCTTGTAATCATGCTTGGCCAGTATGGCTGGAGTTATTTATTTACTCCTGTTTTAACTGGTGCCGTGATAATCGTTTTACTGGCATTGTTAATTAATAATTTGCGCAGCAATCGGAGCTATCCAACCTTTTGGATTTGATTGCTTTTTAATGTGGATAAAGCATAATTTTTCAATGTTTCACTATCATGAAATAATAAACGAGGAACGCTCAGACTCCTCGTTTTTGTCAACCTTAATTGCTGTATTCCTGTTAATTAAGTTCTCCCTCGCTTTTCAATAACCTTTATCATCCATCATTTAGTTTGACTTGCGTTTCAGCAACTTCCACTCCGTTCACAAGGAGTGATATTCGATGGATCCCTATGTAATGTCGACGTGTCGTCAGGTCTTTCCAATTGTGAATCCTCACTCTTTCAACTCCTTCACCATCTGAGAAATCCCTATCTGCCAATAGGAAAATTTTACGGGAAGTTTTCTGATTTGCTTTCACAAAATCGATGGCATACTCGATGCGAAGTTTCACAGTGTTCTTTCCTTGAACTTGAAAACCGAAATGAAGTTCACTCGTTTCCCCAATAAAAATCGAGTCTGGTTCATTTCTAATAAATGCGTTTGTAATGATATTCGGATTATTCAATATATCCGTGTATCCAAATAAAGAAAGGACTTCTGGATCTGCTTGACGAACTAAGGTCCTGCATCCCCGTCGAATAATCCAAATCGTGTTGGGTTCTCCGCTTTCATACCAGCGCTTAGCTGTTTCTATTACGGTTTTCGGATGATCTTTGGCAATATCATTCAAGTTATTGGCCACACTTTTGCGAACATATAGGGACGGATCGTTTTTCAGGTTCTCAAGTAATTCCAAGACGGGTGCCGGATCGGATTTGAACATCGGTAAAGATTGGCCCCAAGGTAACCTGGGCCTGCATCCCTCACTAGCCAGCCTGCGGACATGCTCATCATCATGATTGGTCCATCCCTTCATCTTCTCGATCATTAAAACGGGATCAAGCAAGATAAAAGCACGGATTGCAAACTCGGAGGATGACCTTGCTGTAAAACGCTCCAACGCATCTAGCGATAACGGCCAATCTTTCTTATTCAATCCATGTACCTCTACAAAATCAGGGAAAAATAAATATCTAAAACCCTCACAATCCTTATCAAGCCGATACAAAATATCCAAAGCCTCTTGATAATCACTTGGAAGATACTTTCCAAGAGTAATGGAAATGTGCCTTATTCGTTCTTTTAACTTCCTCTCGTCCCAATGCTCATCAATTACTTCCCCTTTAAACGATTCAGTAGAGAAGGACGGATGGACACCCTTTACTTTTTCACCGAATTCACGAATGAACATTTCATTATATAAATCCTTTAAAGGCTCAACCATTTCATTCACTTCTTTTCTTCAGGTTAAATTTGCTTTTGGATACTTGCACTGCCTATCAGCTATCATTTCAAACTATGTTATGCACGATACAATCATTAAAAAAGGAAGCTTACTCTACAGAACAAGTCTGTCCAAAATCAAGTGAAGTTCATTCATCACTATTAGGAATGACTGCATAATAGCTGATTCTATAGGATTCTATAAACCTCTTTCCAATGGATGTAATCTTTGCACCAGAACCCGTTTCCCATAAGTCCATCTAATATCCCCATACAGGAGTTTTCCTTTGTGTATAGTATGATAGTAGTAGCATATAAAGTAAAATATTTCTAGCATATTAATGAATGAATCAAAACGACAAAAGGCCCACTCTAAGAGCAAGGGCCTGCTTCTAGCTTTTATCAAAGAAAAAAGGTCAGTCCCACTGAGTTAATACTTTAACACAGTGGGGACTGACCCCATTATCTATTAGACATTTTGATTTTTGCTTTATCTGACCTTTCTACTTATCTATTTGATTGTTTCACCTTTACAGGCTTTTTTTCCTTGCTTAATTTGATGATTTGACCGATAATACTGATGGCAATTTCTTCTGATGTTTCCGAGTCAATTTCCAAACCGATTGGAGAATGGACCTGCTCCAACTGTTCTTGCGTGACCCCTTCACTTTTTAACTTTTCAAATATGCTTATGACCTTGCGTTTACTGGCTACCATCCCAACATATGCAATCGGAAATTGCAGTGCCGTTTTTAATACAATATCATCACAATCTTTTGTAACAATTACCACATATGATTTTTCATTTAGGTTGGCTGCGAGCAAAGCCTTTCCAATATCCTCGTTCACAAAAAGGTTTGCCGCATTCGGAAAGCGTTCCTTTGTACAATAACCAACGCGATCATCGACAATGCAATAAGGATATTCAAGGAAATCAGCAAGCTTTGCCAACGCATGGCCTAAATGACCGGCCCCAGCCAGAATGAGTTCAGGCCTGCTTTTATAGACTTCAATAAAGACCCGTAACGTGCCGCCACAATTCATCTGAATTCCGTCTTTTGCATGTTTATTCAATTTATATTCAACGATTTTCGATTGTCCATTTTGGATCGCCTTTACACTATCTTCGATCACATAGTGTTCAGCCAAGCCCCCTCCGACAGTCCCTTCAATGGTACCATCCCGGTAGACAATCATTTTTCCAACATGCCTGGGAGTCGAGCCCTTTGATTCAATAATCATGGCTAAAGCAAAGGTTTCGTTTTGGCGCGTTAGCATGGCCACTTTTTCCATCAGCTGCATGAAAAGCTCCCCCCTATCTTTAAACATTAATTCGGTTGATATTGCTTCATGCTAAGAAAATAACGTAAAAGATGTAACGCGACGGTTTTTCTGTATGCCGCAGTGGAGCGTTGATCGTCGATTGGTCTAATGATCTTATCGAAGGCTGCCACAATTTCAACGATGTCTGCATCGGCTAATGGTATCGTTTTTCCAACCAGTTTCCTCTCAATATCAATGGAACGAACCATCGTAGGTCCGACCGCCCCGAAGGCAAATCGAATGTCATCGATTCGATCTTTGCTTATCCGGACGAAACCCGCAAACGATACTTTGGCAATGGCATCTGCGTTGCGGTTGCCGACTTTCTCGAAAACGACATGTGAATCTCCTAATACAAACGGCAGAATAATCTCCGTTACCATTTCATTGTGAAAGCGTTGAACCTGTCGTGGACCTTGAATGAAATCGCTAATCGCGACCATGCGATCACCATTTACGGAGCGCAACAGAAGCTTTGCATTGTATACATATAACAAAGGAAGCATGTCACCGGCTGGAGAGGCGTTGCATATATTACCGCCTAATGTTCCCCGGTTTCTAATTGCCGGGGCAGCAATTGTTTTAATTGCATTCTTTAAAGCAAAAGGAATCAACGGATTTTCAAGTAATTCACTATAGGTACAGCAGGCCCCGATGTGGAGATCCTTGTGATGTTGATACACCTGCTTTAATTCGGAAAGATGATTAATGAAAACAATCGGTTTAGGGATTTTTGGAGGTACTCCCCTTCTACTTTTGTGAAGGACCATAACATCGGTGCCTCCGGCTATGATTGCACAATCTTCTCTATTCAATTGGCTCAAAGTTTCGTCTAAACGCTCGAAGCGATACGCTGTTATTTTCTCTATCATAAGCCATCACCTTTTTTAGCTGCTAGGTTAATCGCATCAACAATCATATTGTAGCCCGTACAGCGGCACAGATTTCCGGAGATGCCCTCACGAATTTCAGCCTCTGAAGGATGAGGATTTTCAGATAACAAAGCTGCACTTGCCATAATCATTCCCGGTATGCAATAGCCGCATTGCACTCCCCCGGCTATGGAATAGCTTTCATCTAAAATTTTAAATTGTTCCGTTTCAATGATGCCTTCGATCGTTTGAATATCGGCACCAGCAATCGAGCCAATTGGAATAAGGCAGCTGTTTTGCAGGAGGTTATTCACAAAAACACTGCAGGCTCCGCACTCCCCTTCACCACAGCCTTCCTTTGTTCCGATTAACTCAAACTCATCTCTTAATAAATCTAGTAATCTTGCTGTAGCAGGGGCGTCAGTTTCTACCGTTCTTCCATTTAGTGTGAATGTAATCAACCCTCTTCACCTTCTTTCATCCAAAGACTTTCAATAATGACTTCCGGTGTAATCGGAATTTGCTGAAAAGAAGTGTGCAGGGCATCCTCAATCGCAGCTTGGACTGCTGGAGCGCCTCCGATTAAAGTCAATTCACCTGCGCCCTTCGCCCCGTATGGACCATCAGCATAGGGGTTATCAAAGACCTTGCTTTCAATTGAAACGATATCCAAGGAAGTCGGCGGTCCATAATCCGATATGCTTTTTTGTTGGATTCTACCTTGTTTTGACGTCATCTTTTCCAGATAACCGTATGCTAGCCCTTGAGCCAAACCACCGTCAATTTGGCCTTTCATAATCCGTTCATCGATGACCTTCCCAACTTCATAATTGCCGTATACTTTTTCTAACTTTAAATTACCTGTTAACGTATCAACTTCTACTTCAACGATATTAACGCCCCATGAATAAGCCGGGTACGCATCTCCAGTGAAGGTTTTCTCATCCCAAGGAATCATTTCACGGTGAACATAGTGCTCAACCACTTCCTGTTCCACCCCTGTTTGCCACTGATCCTTAAGTTTTTTTGCGGCCCGTTCAAGCAATTTTCCGACAATCATCGTCGTCCTGGAAGCTACGGTCGGACCCGAGTCGGGAACCTCTTTTGTGTCGGGATAAGGGTACAAAATATCTTCGAACGGGAGGTTAAGTTCTTTGGCGACAATTTTACACAACGTCGTCAAAATACCTTGTCCCATATCAGAGTTTGAGATTTTTAGTGATACCTGGTCGTCCTTTGATTTAACCAGTTTCACCTTTGCTTTAATATGATCTCTTTCGCCACTGCCAGTAAATCCACAGCCGTGGAGGAACAGCGAAGTTCCTATCCCTTTTTTATAGCGCTGATTTTGTTGATTTAAGCGCTGAAAGTCTTCTTTTTTCTTATAGTACTCTGACACGTTGAGTACGTCCTCAATCATATCTTCCACTAATATCGGGTCGCGGAATTTACCTTTGGTGATGGTGGGATCTCCTTGTTTGACGAGGTATTTTCGTTTATATTCAAGCGGGTCGATTTTTGCCAGTTTACTAAGATGTCCAATATGACTTTCGATTCCGGCAAAGCTTTGAGGAGCACCAAAGCCTCTGAAGGCGCCGTTCGGAACGGTATTGGTTTTTAAGACATAGCCTTTTGCATGAAAATGCGGAATTTTATAAACACCAGCACTGTTTAATAATGCGCGCTGCAGCACGACAGAGCTCAATCCAACATTTGCCCCTCCATCGAGAAAGATGTCAACACACATGCTTAAAATATTTCCTTCCTTATCAAGGGCCGTCCGATATTTGAGTTTGGCCGGATGCCTTTTCGTCGTTACCAGCATATCCTCAGAACGGTCGAACACGAGCATTACCGATTTTTTTACTGCTCTTGCGGCAACGGCTACGTGACAAGCCATCATTGAAGGATAATCTTCTTTGCCGCCAAAACCTCCGCCGGTAGGGCTTTGAACAACCCTGACTTCATCGTCACCACAGGCTAATGCGCTTAGCAATGCATTTTTTATATAATAAAGACATTGCATCGATCCCTGGACGACAATTTCATCATCCTTATAAACGGCGAGCATTCCTTGCGGCTCAAGATAGACATGCTCCTGATAACCCGTATCATATTCTTCTTCGATGATTTGATGGGCTCCCTGCTCGATAGCTGAAATGTTTTCTAAGCTTTCCCCAAATTCATAGCTTGCCAAAACTAAGGATACTGATTTTTGCTTGATCGCTTCGTCCAATGTATAGATAGCCTGATGTTCTTCAAATTCAACCTTCACTTCATTTAACAAACTGTACAGGATATCCAGGTGTTTGCCCGTGAGCATGAGAATTGGCTCACCAATATAATTGACCCACTCATTGGCAAAAATGGGCTGATCTTCTTTGATAATTTTGACATAATTCGGTCCGGGGATATGCTCTGCTCCAACAGCTTCATACCCTTCCGGAAGATTAGGTAATTGAATGGATATGATTTTCCCATAAGCAATTGGCGATCGATACAAAACACCATAAACCATATTTTCCACTTTTACGTCACTAATATAGGGCAACTGGCCCGATACTTTACCTTTATGGTCCTTTTTGGGCACTGAGGTGCTTATGTCTTTGAGATTCATTGCAACAACACCCTTCGACTCATTTTTTTAATGGGACATATTCTGAATAGAAACCTCTTCCAATGATTTTATCAATGAGCATGATCTTTTATGATTCATTTCTATTCAAGATTTTCGTGGTTTTTATTTTTATTTTTACTTCGAGAAATTTAAAGCATTATCATAATCAATGGCTTTTTGGTAATCCTCCGGTGTATCAACATCCATTAATACTCCCGCATCATCTACATTCATGTATTGCTTTTCGTAACCGTCCAGGACCACACGCAAATTACTTTCTGGATTGGTTTCGAGAATTTTCTGTTTCACTTCGCTCGATAATTTAATGGGATGGCCGCCTTTATAGTCAAAGCTGGGAATAACCACGTTTCCTTTGTGTTTTGCTAGTAGCTGAACAGTCTCTTTTTTTACAAGCGGACAATCGCCGGGTGTTATAAAGAAGGTTGGGGCATTCACTTCGTTGCAGCCCTTTTGAATGGAATGAAACATTCCCTGGTCAAAGTTTTCATTATAAACAAACTCGATCTGAAATGAATAGGCATTTTCACTGATGATTTTGGCAATTTCCTCTTGGATTATTTCCGCTTGAAATCCAGCTACGACGATGACCCTGCTGCATAATCCTTCAAATTTAGAGATCGTTTGCTCCAACACGCTCATTTGCCCCATCGGCAAAGTCATTTTAAATGCATTCGCTCGGCTGGAATATCCAGCAGCTAGGACGATTGCTTCCATTTTCGTCACCTTCTACCTATCATTTTTCTTAAATCTCACAATAAAAGCATAAGCGGAGGCAGGATTTGCTGTATGGACTATTAAGTGAACATAGTGTTTTTTCTTTATATGCGTAAAAGCCTCATTATATTACTTATGGTACGATTCACCGTAGTTATTTAAAAGGCAAAAAAAACAGACAGGATAAATATTTTCCTGTCTGTTTTAGTTTATTCAAAATAAGAATCAGAATCATTTCACCCCTAAATTTTCACAACATTGAAGGTGTAAACTATGTTCCCACATACTATATGTGTAGAGTGCAGACGGTAGGAAATATACAAAATAAAGATGAGATGTAGTGGTGCATCTTTGCTTATCTTTTTTACTAGTTCATGAATTAAAGGTATACATCACGGTAATTTAACTCAGTTAGTTTCACCTTTTAAAACTCCTAAAGATATCATTATCTTTAACCTTATTGGGTTACAAACTGTAAATAATTTCTAATGAGATGGTCGTCGCCATCTTCATGAATACGTATTTGTTTATAATAATGTGTATATATTGATTTAAAAGTGGAATTACCTTAGAATTAATATAAAGATTACCTTTTTAGGATATCGAACCCACCCACCTTTAGCAAAGAATGGAAGGGTTCAATGAAAGGCATTGTCGGTAGAAGTCTCCTTTACGGGACTGCTACCGACAATGCCTTTTTCTTTAACTAAATCTGAATATATGAAAGACAATACATTTCTAATAAAAGAATAAGTGTTGTTTCCGCTATTTATTTGAATAATTTGAAACAAGGTAATTTCAATGCCTAGGAGGTCCTATAAATGGAGTTTGTTACAAGTGTAAACTCATCAGTCAACATTAAAGTAATTGGTATTGGCGGCGGAGGAAATAACGCCGTTAACCGTATGATCGAACATGGAGTTAAAGGTGTAGAATTTATAGCTGTTAATACAGATGCACAAGCTCTTAATTTATCAAAAGCAAAGAGCAAGATACAAATCGGTGCAACATTGACAAAAGGTTTAGGATCAGGGGCAAATCCAGAGGTAGGTAAACAAGCAGTTAAAGAAAGCAAAGAGCAGATCCAAGAAGCATTAAAAGGTACAGACATGGTACTCATTACAGCCGGAATGGGCGGCGGTATAGGAACGGGTGCTGCCCCTGTCATTGCTCAAATTGCCCGTGAGCTTGACATACTAACCATTGGCGTTGTAACACTTCCGTTTGCGTTTGAGGGCAATAAGCGTGCAACACAAGCAGCAGGAGGGATCTCCTTAATGAAGAAAGCAGTGGACACATTAATTGTCATTCCAAACGATCGCTTATTGGAGATTTTACATAAAAATACACCAATGCTTGAAGCATTTCTTGAAGCGGATAATGTTATTCGCCAAAGTATCCAAGGTATATCGGATTTAATTTCTGTACCAGGTTTAATCAACATTGATTTTGCAGACGTGAAAACAATCATGTCCAATAAAGGGTCTGCCTTAATAGGCATTGGCAGAGCAACAGGTAAATATCGCGCTGCGGAAGCTGCAAAGAAAGCCATTTCCAGTCCGTTACTTAACACTTCCATCGACGGAGCCCAAGGTGTGCTAATGAAACTCACAGGCGCCAATATAAGTCTATATGAAGTACAAGAGGCAGCAAATATTGTTACTTCCGAGGCAGACTCAGAGTTAAATATGATTTTCGGTTCTGTTATTAATGAAAACTTAAAAGATGAAATTATAGTAATTATCATTGCTACTGGCTTGAATGATCAGGAGGTTCCATCATTGAAAATGCCTGCCGCCCTTCAATAACAGAAATGGAAAAACGGCTGTCACACGAGTTTTGATGCAAAATACGATTATTATAATTCACCAAGACCAAAGTTAGTGAAAGTCAAATAGTAGGTATGGAGCAAGAATTATCTGAAAGTCCAGAAGATGGGACATAAATAGTATTAAGCTCCTTTTAACCTTTTCATATCCATAAAAAAGGTATGGAACCTGAAAACAGTAATAGATTGGTTTGTTTTCCCGCATTTTCTATTAATGGACTGCTTTCTTCCACATATCATATTGAACGGAAATGAATGGTTTGGGAAACATGGGAAAGTGGATTGATATGGATTCAAACAAAATACTTTGAGCCTATTACCCCGATTTTCATGTTGTTTCACCGCTAAAATCAAATAGTATTTTTATTATATGGAAAAATCTTATTAGCACTTAAAAAAATTCACCAAAAATCATGCTTTGTAAAGTGAAAGTCCATCTCGTCTCTGTTTGAAATTTAAGAATGGGGACCTCTTTACGGAGGTCCCCATTAATGAAGGCAAGGTTTCTTGTTCAAAGGTACAATTCATTACGGAATATCATGTCCCATCGAGCTAGTAAATATGTTAAACCATTGCTCTTTTTCCATGCTTAAGTTTAGTGAATCGATGGCGCTGTCCAACCGTTCTTTCTTACCGGACCCAACGATTGGCATGATTTTTGCGGGATGCCTCAACAGCCAGGCATACATCACTTCATCCATTCCATTGGCACCGATTTCTTCTTTCACGGTTTCTAACGTTTTTCTTAAACGGACAGCCTTTTCGTTCGATTCCTCAAAGATGCTGCCTCCTGCAAGCGGTGACCATGCCATAGGCGCAACGCCCTTTTCCTGACATAAGTTCAAGGTTCCGTCTTCGAAGTTTTCAAGATTGTATGCCGAAAGCTCCAGCTGATTCGTCACAAGCGGATAGTCTAGATATGATTGGAGCATATCCCATTGCGGTTTTTTGAAGTTCGATACTCCAAAGTTCCGGACCTTTCCTGATTCCTTTAATTGATTAAACGCCTCTGCCGTTTCCGCCGGGTCCATCAGGGGATCCGGACGATGGATAAGTAATAAATCAATATAATCCGTTTTAAGATTCATAAGGGATTGTTCAACAGACTTTATGATATGGGTTTTACTAGTATCGTAATGGTGACTTTTATGGGAAGGACGGTTTTCTGATTGAAGAACGATGCCACATTTCGTAACAATCTCCATTTTATCGCGTAATGAAGGCTTTAATGAAAGTGCGTTCCCAAAAATCTCCTCACACGTATAGCTTCCATATATATCGGCGTGATCATATGTAGTGACGCCCCGATCCATTCCGTGTTCAATAAGAGATAGGATATCCTCGGCAGAAATTCTCCAATCTGCCAATCTCCACATTCCGTGTACAATGCGTGAAAGACTAAGATCTTCAGTTAGATTGACTCTTTGCATGTTTTTCTCCCCTTTTATAACATGATTGCGGTTGCTAATTAGTTGTTTGTTTTTCTATCATGACTGCCCTTCGTTAATCAGTGACAGTATCTATGGCTACTGTCATGAACCTAGTATAATTTAAATTTTCGGAGAATCCTAATCTTGAGTGACCCTTATCTGCCATATTCATTTAACTTAGGTTCATGAAGGAGGATATCTCCGCCTTCTCGTTGAAGTTCTCACGTTATGAACATAAGAAAAAGGCTGCCGCAGCAACCTCCTGAATATTGTTAGTTCTTTTGTGTTTTCTTGTGTAATTCCACGATTTCTATCGCTAAATCTTTTGTTGTCATGGAAGTCATCAAGTGATCTTGAGCATGGATCAAGAGCATTGGAATATCGAATTTCTCACCATTCACTTCTTGTTGAATCAATGCGGTTTGGATTTTATGTGCAGCAACAAACTCATTTTCCGCTTCCTTTAATTTATCCTGGGCATCGCTTGATTTACCTTGTTTTTGCAAGGCGATGGCCTCCATTGCACAACTGCGGGCATTCCCGCTATGGAGAATTAATTGAAATGATAATTCTGATAGATCCTCTTTTGTTTTTGTCATTTTACCACTCCTTTTGATAGTATTTTATTTTGAAATTAATTGGAGGGCCGTACGCAATACTTCCTTGCCATTACAAGTTCCATAATGCATTGGATTTATCGTATCTACAGGTATTCCTTTTTCATCCCCTATTTTCTTTATATCATTAAGTTGATACCGAACTTGAGGGCCTAAAAGAATAACATCCACCTCATTTATATGGTTTCTTACTTCCATAGTGGCAACAGCCTGGATTTTCACGCTCAATCCTTCTTCCACCGCCGCTTTCTCCATCTTATTAACCAAAAGACTAGTGGACATACCTGCAGAACAGCATAATAAAATATTCATCATTATTCCTCCTTATAAATTAGG
The DNA here is from genome assembly GCF_057586375.1 of Peribacillus sp. SRI_006. Lineage (NCBI taxonomy): Bacteria > Bacillati > Bacillota > Bacilli > Caryophanales > Bacillaceae > Peribacillus > Peribacillus sp. SRI_006. The sequence goes on from NZ_JBYCZT010000016.1 coordinate 60,989, forward strand.
GTCAGGTTATTTAATCAATCTAAATGTGCCCCATGGTTTAATATAATCCAGTAAAAAAAGTTCCTCTTTTACAACATGGGCGACTGCATTTTTACGTTCATCCAATGGCATATCCCTTAAGATGACTTGAAGTTCGCCTTTGTATTTTCCAAAAGAATCATTGCCGATGAAAACGGCCCCTTTGCGCTGTGGGATACTTTCCCGGACTGCAAAATCTTCATTCGCATATTTTTTCCGGACCTCCACTGAACGGACCATATACTCGCTGATATCACCACGGCGAAGGTGTAATTCATCCAGTACAACTTTTTGCTCAATTGGTGACGCATCCGAATGGAGTTCCACTTTCAACTCGATCATGTCACGCTGTAAGGCCCCCAGCATTCTTAGTTCCTCTTCACTAGCGTAAGCATTCCCAATGATGACATCATCAATTAAACCCGTTGCCCATAGATGCTTGGCTTGTACATCAATTGAAAGTTCACGGTGCTGTTCTAATGTGCATAATCCATCATTTATACTCCAAGGACCTATATCACCGGTCTGTGAAGTAACGAATGCAGCTGTACGAATGCCATGTTCTTTAAACCGTTTACTGCAGGCGATGAAGAAGTCGTAAGGAAGACCTGTGAATTTTTGGGGATAGAAATTATGACAGCCAATGATTTGATTTTTATTGCCCTGATGCGTCAGAATGTTCGATAAATAATCAACATCATTACTCATATTCAATTCGATTTTCAATCCATAAGGATTATAGGTCATTTTAGCTTCTTTCAAGCCATCGAATCCAAGATCCAGACGAACGCCGTCAGCTCCCATTTCTGCGAAAAAACTTAAATCATCATAGCTAATATCAAACTTATCGAAAACAGCTGGAGCAACATCAAGTATGACTTCCATATGTAGAGCTTTCGCATAAGAAATAATATTTTTATATTCTTCCATGACAATTTCATATGGTTTTGAAACCGATAATAAACACGTGAATATTCGTTCAAAACCATAACTATGGGCAAGTTTAATATATTGCTTGTCTTTATCCGGTGTAGAGTGTTCCGGATAAATTGAAATACCTAATCTTCTCATAAGCTATCATTCACTCCTTTTCTACTTTCTTTCCATTGAGCCCGCTTAGTTTGTAATCCCATTAAATAGTCACGGTAGCGGGAGGATACCATTACAGAACAAATAATCGTTGGTACAATGACAATCAAATAATAAGTCGATCCCATTGCGGTAAATAGAAAGATTGAAAAGCTAATGATTAAAATAGACAGGCCAACCGATTTCCATGGTGTTAAACTTTCACCTAGCCGAGTACGGGAAAAAATGATTTGCGCCCCGACAAATGATAGAATGGCGAATATTATTTCAGGCATATTTAATGCCCGCTTTCTTTTCTTCCGGTCCAGCTTCTATTTTATTTTCATCACGTAGATGCTGCTTCTCGAACATCTTGAAAAATGGAAAATAGATCATTAATGAGATGACAAAATTCAATAAAACGAGAACCCCGGCCATGATTGTCCAATTAGTACTGATGACAGCGGCAATTGGACTAAAGACCGTAAACGGCAGTTTAGCCATTATCATCGGTATTAACCCTAATTGAAAGAATGTATAAGAGACGATGACATTTACCAAAGGGGCAACGATGAATGGAACCATTAAAATGGGGTTCATGACAATCGGCGCTCCAAAAATGATAGGTTCGTTAATATTAAAAATCCCTGGAACAAAGGACAGCTTACCAAGCTCTTTCAAATACTTGGATTTTGAAAATAGGAATAGTACAACAAGTGATAATGTCGATCCCGCCCCGCCAATCCAGACGAACCATTGAATGAATTGTTCGGTAAATAGATTGGGCAAATTCGCCGCATTACCCGTTCTTGCAAATGCATCCATATTCTCGAGAATCGCCGAATCCCACATCGGCCGTATGATTGGACCCAATATTGCCGGTCCATGAATACCAAGAGACCAAAAGAAAACGATGAGAAAGACTGTAAGCAAACCTCCTATTAAACTATTGCCAACCAATAAATTTTTGAGAGGTGACACCAAAGTAGTGATGATCGAGTTAATGTCAAAGCCCAAACCATATCGAATGCCCCAGAAAAGAAGGACCACGACCAATGTTGGAATCAGGGCTGCAAAGGAATTCGAAACCATTGGCGGAACGCTTTCCGGTAATTTGATTTTTATATCGCGTTTAATCAAAAAATGAAAAATCTCAACTGAAATCAAGGATGTTACTATTGCACCGAATAAAGAGGCTGCGCTTAAAGAGCTGATAGGTAACCAGCGACCGGCTTCTATTACTCCTGGAACGGATTCCATGACTTGGGTAGGCACAACACATGTAATCAGAAAAGCTAAGACTGATAGAAGGCCTGCACTGAGCTGATCTAATTTATAATGTCCTGCAAGCGCTGACCCCACCCCAAAAGCTGCATATAAAGCCATTGCTCCGACCGTAAACCGAAACGGAACATCCAAAGCGGCACGATAAGGTGCAATCCATTCGTCATACCCATTGATTGGAAAATTCAACAAAATAACAAAGAATGATCCAATGATCGTCAGTGGAAGTGTTGCCAGAACACCGTGCCTGATTGCCAGCAGATGTCTTTGTGAACCAATTTTGTTTGCGACTGGAAGCACTTTCATTTCGAGTATCCCCATAAAATTATTCAATAACTTTTCCCCCTTTTGATTAAAAGTCTGAAAAAACACACAATTACAATAAATAAACATTATAACGTTATATTCATTATGTCAATATTTTTATTAAAAATATGGTTTATGTTATTAACTTTGAAATCCAAGAATACATAGTGCAGTTATAAATCCGCTGTTGATAAAAGAGGTGGAAACCCTTCTCGTGACTCCCCAAGTGCAAAAAAAAAGAAAACTGGAAAATTGATCACTGCCAATTTCCTGCTTTCTTTTTTGAAATCACTTTTCACTTCCAGAATTGAGTGCAAAGATGAACCAAAGCCTACATACATTTCCCTACACTATATTTGTTAACCCTCAATTAAAGGTATATGATAGATTAAAAGACTGAAGGTGGAACGGCCTATCAATTCTGAAACGAGAAAACCAATAAACATTACCCTCAATCCGTACTTGAATAATAGACTCGCTAATTTGGCTGAAGAAAGAGGTATCCCCATCGAAAGACTGATGGATAAAGCGGTAGACTTGCTGCTTGAATACATGGAAGATAATGATACCGTTAATCAGGTGAAATACAGTAATAACGAAGCGATTGAAAAGAATAATGAATTGATTGCAAAAAGCAGAGAGTTCATAAATAAAAAACAAGCACATAACCCCTAGGTAAAGTACTTGTTTCATACTGTAGGCAAACTTGATGAAAATCGATTTTGCCTACAGTTTTTTATGGTTTTTATAATTTGAACGTTGGATTTTCACTCCAGGCACTCGCTTTTCGCGGGCGGACAGCCCTCGGCGCCTTTAAACCTGCGCGGTCTCCCCTAGACTCTGATCTTCATGGAATGAATAAAACTAGAGTATCGAAATGATCTCAAATCATGATTCTATTCACCATCCCACTGCGGATTCCAAACGACCTCCCAAAGGTGTCCATCAGGGTCTTGAAAGTGTGCAGAGTATCCTCCCCAGAAAGTGTCATGTGCCGGATCGGTTATGATCGCTCCAGCTTTTTTTGCTTTTTCCAACACCATATCCACTTCCTCTTTACTGCCTACATTGTGACCAAGGGTAAATTCAGTAGGGCTTGCCGGAGACAAAGGAACCTTGGCCTCATGAGCTATATCCCTTCGATTCCATATGGCAAGCTTTAAGCAACCTTGCAGGTCGAAAAAGGCAACGGCTCCATGCTCAAATTCTTTGCCCACTATTCCTTTTGTTTGAAATCCCAGGCCATCCCGATAGAATTCCAGCGATTTTTCCAAATCATCCACACCTAATGTAATGACAGTAATACGTGGTTTCATGATTGCCCTCCTTCTTACTTACTTTCTCCTTCTAAATTTCATTTATTTTATCTAATTGAATCCCAATCAAGATGAGTCTTCCCTTCATATACTTGGTTAATTTTAACATCCCCCATCTTTTTTTTCATTAATTTCACTAATCCATTTTATTAGTATTTAAAGTGTAATCTATCTCTCTACTTTAACCGCTCTTTATCAATCAAATGGCCCCTCTCGATTGAGAAGGGCCTTTTATGGTTTGCACTTATTCTTCAAGCTCTTTTTTCTTGTTCAAGAGTTGGAGGTATTCCCTATCCAATTCCGCTTTTTCCTCTTCCTTCATAACACTGGACAGTTTACCAAGTGTCTCGATGATTTGCACTTCAATCATAAGAAGCTCAGCCTGTTTATCTTCAAGGCCATCCTTGCGAGTGGCTGATTTTGTTGATTCCTTATTTATAGCACATACTCTCGGGGGTTCTTTTTCAAATGAAAGTGAATGTGTTGCAAGCGATTGAATCAATGAACGATCATGAGTCACAAAAACGATCGTTCCTGGATATGCTTTTAACACTTCTGTTAAAGCCTCTTTAGTATGAATATCCAGGTAATTTGTAGGTTCATCCAAAACCAGTACATTATAGTTTCCCAAAAAAACTTTTGCTAGGGAAGCCCTGACTTTTTCCCCACCGCTTAAAAGTGATACTTGTTTGTGAACGTCATTTCCTTTAAAAGCTAATCGTGATAAAAGTGTACGAATAAAGGCTTGATTGTAGGGACTGTCCTCCAATATATTTTCGAGAACCGTTTTACTTTCATTTAAATTTTCTTGTTGTTGGGCAAAAAATCCAATCTTTGCTGGCATCGCGACATATAAATCTGGGTGCCTTTCCACTATCTTTTTCAATAAAGTCGTTTTTCCTGAACCATTTTGACCATTGATGGCGAGTCTGCAAGCTAAGGGGACATCTCCAAAAATATGTTGTTTCAGCACCCGTGACCCGACTTTCAGGGAACAGCCATTAAATCGAATGACCCTTTTGCTATGCAAAGATGGAAATTCTGAAATATCAAAGATGATGGGGGTATCTTCCCTCGGTTTTTCTTTTTTTGCTAATTTTTCGATTCGAGTTTCGATCGCTTCAGCAGAACGGTTCAATTTCGCCTTCTGTTTCCCGGAGCTCCGTTTATGCAGCCTTGCTTCTGAGTTACCCATTCGTTTAGGGGCTTTCCTAATTGAATCGGATTTGGCTTGGAGGTTTTGTGCAGCCTGTTTCAACCGGTTCTTTTCGCGGGTATACTCTTCATATTGCTTATTTTTCTTTTCTGTTTTTGCCTGCTTTTGTTCTATATACGCTTCGTAATTCCCTTCATATACCGTTACCTTGCCTTGCTCAACTTCCCATATTGTTGTACATAGATGATTCAAGAATGCTTTATCATGTGAAGTAAGCAAAATAGCGCCATTAAAAGATTTTAAATCTTTTTCCAATTGTTCAATTCCGAATATATCCAAATGGCTGGTAGGTTCATCCGCGATCAATACATCCGCATTGGAAGAAAGGGCTGCGGCGATTTTTCTTCGGGTTCGTTCACCGCCGCTTATGATTTCTTGATTCTCATCGGGCAGTTTCCATATACTCGTTAATACCCCGCTTATTTCTTGTTCAGTTTCTTCCATCTGCGGGATATAGCTGACCGTTCCATAGCTCTCGATATGACCGGAATCGGGTTCCCTCACTCCCGCTAGTATAGAAAGCAGGGTCGTTTTACCTTCTCCATTCCTGCCAACCAAACCAACACGGTCATGACTGTAAAGATGAAGTGTATCAACAGAAAGAACTTCACGGCTTCCGTAGCTTTTCTTTAAATCATTCGCTTTTAAAAATAACATAAAAAAATCCCCCTCCATTTTTCTAGAGAGAGATCGCCTGTTACTAAATTAATATACATAAACCAAATATACCTCATCTGATTGGATATCAGAAAAAGTGGTTGTATATGAATTAGTACCTATAAACGAACAGACGAATCCCATCTCTAAACATAATCATTAAAAATCTCACATGGGCATCTAAAAAGATTCTTGTTCAAATGAAAAAATAAATTCACTTTACTTACCGATAAATCCGGTAAGCAAACAAAGTGACGGCTTATTTGCATTGAACATATCTAACCGATTACACCCATTGAAATTGATTCAGATTTACTGTTTATTTGATAAGATTACTGCTTCATTGTATAAGGTACCTTTTCCTTCCAATGTAATGAATTAATGATTGCATATTATTTATATGTTTGTAAAGCAGATTTATACCTTTTTTATTCATTCATAATGAAAGAGAGAGTTAATTGGGCTCTACATGGACATGAACATCATACACTCCATGATCTTTCATCATCACTTTTTCTACATGTGTCGCTATATCATGTGCTTCTTTAATATCCAAGGTAGAATTGACAAGGATCACAACATCAATCACTTCATTGTTCCCGTAATTTCTTCCTTTAATTTCTTTTATCCCCTTGACTCCATCCACATTTGTAATTACATCTTTATATAGATGAATTTTATTTTCATCAAAACCGTCAGAAAGTTCATGTGAGGCTTGACTGAATATATCCCAGGCTGTTTTGCATATTAATAATCCAACAATGATGGCCGTAAGGGGATCAAGCCATGGCATGTTTAATTGGGATCCGAAAATCCCTATAGCTGTTCCTATACTTACCCAAGCATCGGAAATATTATCTTTCGAAGCTGCCATAACGGCTTTACTGTTAATTTTCATAGCAAGCTTTTTATTATATCGGTATACAAAATACATAGCTATTGCTGATAAAACACCTACATATCCGGCAATAATGTCGGGTGATTCCTCTCCACCTTTAAGCATGGAAGCAACAGCATCTATCAATACTTGTACACCAACGGCAAACATGATAAATGAAGCTACCATTGATGCAATCGTTTCACTCTTCCAATGACCATAACCATGATCTTTATCGGGGGGTCTTTGAGCTAGCCTTAAACCGATCAATACGGCAAGGGACGCGATAATATCAGTCGTGTTGTTCAACCCATCCGCTTTTAAAGCCGCTGAGTCGCTTATGTATCCGATAGCCAGCTTTATGATTGATAGACAAATATAAGCAATAATACTGATGATTGCACCACGTTCGCCTAATTTGAGGTCATTATATTTTTGTTCTTCCATTCAACTTCCCCCCACAATTAAGTACCTGAATATCATATCAACTTAAAAATGGGTGGGTCTATAGCAACCTTTTTGTATCGCTTTATATAAGTAAGTGATAGATAACTATGTTGCATATGGCAAACTATCTGAATAGAATAATATTAATGAACCTTTGATTATAAAGCCCAACGGGCGGTTATCACTTTTTCCGATAATTTTAAGTGTTCTTTTTACAAATTCAACTGTAAACCCCAGTTACCTTCGCTTGGAAGGTTAACTGGGGTTCTTAATTTCTACAAATGAATCACTAAGCTATTTTTGGGAGATCTACAACTTTTTGTAACAGATATTAGGTGATTGATTTAAGAAGTACCGTTCGATTTATAGTAATAGCTGACGATTGTGTAAGTTTCATGATGTTAGTGTGTCACTTGATGCGATTAGTTGCATCTTTCAATAAACAAATCTTCATGGATTGCCACCCATTGTATTACCCAAATACCTTTTAAATTTGTCATGGATAATTTCCCCCACTTATTGCAAGATAGTAATATTAACTTAAACTCCCCTGACCCGATAGTTCAAGAAATTAAAATCCAGCTACAAGACGCTCTGATTTTCAGCTAAATAAACATGTAGGATAAAAACCATCCAGACAATAATTTCTGATTAACCATGTTTAGTATCGATATTTGATAAACAGTAGCCGGGCTGCATAGACCCGTTGACTTATTAAAAAGTTATAAAGTAGTTAAGAACATTGAGAGTGCAGGAAAATAAGTAATAATTAATAAGTCACAAATCATCACAATAATGAAAGGCACAATTGATTTAATTAACTTGTCATATGATACATTAGCTATCCCTTTTACAATAAAAAGATCTAACCCTACAGGGGGAGTTATAAGCCCTATAGAAAGATTGACAACCATGATCAAACCAAAAAATATTGGATCAATCCCAACCCCCACAGCGATAGGTAGAAGTAAAGGCGTTAGTATAGTAATAGCGGCAGATGCGTTCAAAAAGCATCCAGCGATAAAGAAAATAATATTAAACATAATTAGTAAAATATATTTGTTTTCAGAAAAGCTTGTAACAAGCTGGGTGAGAAGTTGTGGGATTTGCTCTGCTGTTAACAGCCAACCAAATAAGTTGGCACCTGCTATGATAAAGACAACCATCGCTGTCATTTTCCCTGCATTAAGAAATGCAATCGGAATGTCTTTCCAGTCCATATCTTTGTAGACAAATTTATTTATTATAAAAGCATACGCTGCAGCTATAGCAGCAGCTTCAGTCGGGGTGAAAATCCCTCCACGAATTCCAAAAATAATAATTAGAGGTAAAACTAAAGCCAATATTCCTTCAAAAAAGGTTTTTTTGAAGGAGGCAAATTCAAATTTACCTACCTCTTCAGAATACCCATTCTTTTTTGTGAGCCAATAGTTTAACATCATTATAGACAATCCGATTAATATCCCCGGGATAATTCCTGCAGTAAATAAATCCCCAATAGATACTCCCGCAGTTACACCATAAACAATCATTGGTATGGAGGGTGGAATAACTACCGCAATCGTCCCTGCACTCGCAACAGTAGCAGCTGCAAAACCTTTATCATATCCTTTCTCCTCCATCATTGGAATCATCATTTTCCCAACAGCCGCTGTGTCAGCTGCCCCTGAACCAGAAATTCCAGCAAAAAACATACTGGTTAGAGTAGAAACTTGCGCCAATCCAGCTCTTACCCAACCCATGGTGGCAAATGCAAAGCCTGCTATTCTACGCCCCATGCTACCTGACATCATGAATTCACCTGTAAGCATGAAAAAAGGAATGGCTAGTAGTGGAAAGGAATCTACCGAAGTTATCAGTCTTTGAGGAATTACTTCTAATGGAATATAATAGATGCTGGACATAAATCCGGCAACTGAAGCCAAAATAAGGGAAATGGCAATGGGAACGCCGATAATCATTAAGAAGAATAATACAAAAAGGACGATAATAGCTACTGTCATTAATACTCCACCTCAATTTCATATATTGGTATTTTTATGGATTTCTTCATAAACATCTTCTTTTACATTTTTAATCGATACCAAACCAAGTAAATGAACCGAAGAGTGAACCAGACAGGACAAGGAACAGATGAGGACAGCTCCGTAAATAAAAGTCATATTTATTCCTAACGACGGTGAAATTTGTTGACTAGTAAACTTCAATATACTCCATCCATATACAATTAAAAATAGAAACAGGAACGTATTTACTATTTCAATAAACGCCAATAACTTATTTTTGAATATTTCAGGTAAATAATGGTGTAATATTTCTACTTGTGCGTGGCCCTTGCTCTTGTAAACTATCCCAATTCCTAAAAAGACAATCCAAACAAACAAATATCGAATGAGCTCCTCGATCCAGGTTAAATTAAATATAGAAAAATCGACCATAGGAAGAGCATTTTTCACCATCAAACTCTGTAAAATAAAACGTGAAATCACTTGATATACTGTTGACAAAAAGGCAATGACAAAGAAAAAAATTAGGAAGAAACGACTTATTTGATTAATTTTCCCACTCAAATTCCCCATAAATACTTTCAATATAAATCCCCCTAAACTTTATTTAAGGCTCTCAACTTTCAAATACAAGTCTTTGCCTAAAGAAGACTCAAATTCCTTATACACAGGTTTAACTGCCTCCCTAAAAGACTCTAAATCAGGGTTTTCTTCAATTTGAATTCCGCTTTTTCTTAACTCTCCCAATATCTTTTTTTCATCCTTTATCGCTACTTTTCTCTCATATTGGATAGCCTCCTGTGAAGATTCTTTTACGATTTTTTGTAGATCCAGGGGTAAAGTATCAAACGTGGTTTTACTCATGATAAAAACAGCTGCATCATAATTATGAGAAGTTAATGTTAGATATTTTTGAACTTCATTCAATTTATTCAAATAAATTTGTGCGAGTGGATTCTCCTGCCCGTCCACAACCTTTTGTTCTAATGCGGTATAAAGTTCCCCAAATGGTACAGGTACTGGGTTAGAGTCGAGAGCCTTAATAAAAGAAAGATATGGTGGAGATTCCTGAACTCTTAGTTTTAAATTGGAGGCATCTTTACTAGTTTTTATTGGCTTTTTATTGTTTGTCATATGTCTCCAACCGTTTTCCATATAACCTAAATTGATTAAACCTCTAGTTTCCAAATCGGCAGCAATTTCTTTTCCAATCTCCCCATCTAAAACTCTGAAAGCTTGTTCACGACTTTCAAATAAATAAGGTAAATTAAGTAGATTAAATTTTGGTGCAAAATTTGTAACAGGAGCTACTGAACCAATGTGGAAATGAATGGACCCTATTTGAGCTCCTTCAATCTGATCCCTTCCATTTCCTAATTGACTACTAGGAAAAATGTCAACTTTTATTCTCCCTTCAGATCTTTTTTCTACTTCCTCTTTGAACTTTAAGGCACCTTTGTGATAAGGGTGAACCTCAGTCTGTAAATGTCCTAACCTTAACACATATTCGGCACTTTTCTCCTTACTTGTTACAGCATTGGAGCAACCACCAAGAATGAAAATTAAAACAATAAGAATGGAAGCATATCTTTTCATGTAACATCCTCCTAACATTTTGTAATCCCTTTCATTAATAAAGTTGACTTGCCTAATTCCGTACATTTAAAACTAAAATATCATTTCAAATCTAAGTTGTTCGGTCACCCAACCATTAAACTTATTTTATTGATAATTTCCAAAAAAATCAATAACTTTTTAAGTTATTTATTGAATATTCAAAAAACATTACAGTTTTCACAAAACAAAAATCAATTAAAGTCAGTATTTTTAAAATATTTAATTTTTAATTTTAAAATTTCGTTGATAAAGATTGCAGAAAATGATTTAATTAAATTATTGGTTGGGTCACTGAGCCACATTGTTGCTAAATTCCAATTTAAAGTTAAAGGAGGATAAAATTTGAGTAGCTTAGCAAGGGGAAAAATAAATGAAAAGTCTATACCCCCTCCCAGTCCTAACCCCAAACCTTATTTAAAATATATAGGTTTTATAAAGGGACTTTTATTAACAGCTGCAATAGCCTTTATCGCTGGGATTGTTATAAAGATTCCCATTTTTTCGGTAATGGGGAGCATGATTATATCGATCATTTTGGGTATGGCATGGAAAGCAACAATAGATGTTCCACAAGGTTCAACAACTGGGATAACATTTAGCAGTAAAATATTACTGCGTGCAGGAATTATTTTGATGGGTTTAAGGTTAGATTTACAACAGATTATTTCAGCAGGCTTTTCCATAGTTTTGATTGATGTAATAGTAATTTCTTTTACACTGGGTTTTATGTTGTATTTAGGAAAACTGCTTTCTATTGACCGACATTTATCAGCCCTAATCGCAGTCGGAACTGCAGTATGTGGAGCAGCAGCCATTGTCGCTATCGCACCATTAATAGGAGCCAAGAAAGAAACGACGGCCATATCTGTTGCCTTTATCGCAATTCTAGGAACAGTAGTAACGATTGTATACACTTTTATATACCCTGTCCTTGATTTAAGTAGTTATAAATATGGTGTATTAGCTGGCTCAACTCTACATGAGTTAGCTCATGTAATTGCCGCTGCAGCTCCAGGTGGAGATGCAAGCAGTGATACAGCGATTCTTGTAAAGCTAGGGCGAGTAACCCTTCTAATTCCTGTAGCGATCATTTTCGGAATTTTTTTCAAAAAAAGTCACCCTGTAAATATTAAGAAAAGAGGTTTGAAGGAATTACCCATACCTTGGTTCATTTTTGGCTTTTTAGCAATGTGTATTTTGAATACATGGGGGGTTTTTTCAGAGTCCATTACAGAAGTATTAATTACATTAAGTATTTATCTATTATCCATGGCTATGGCTGGTCTTGGTTTAAGTGTCAACTTCAAAGAGTTTAAAAAGTTGAATCGCAATGTTTTGCTAACAGGCTCAATTGGCTCTCTTGCCTTAATAATTTTAGGATTTTTTCTTACCAAAATTTAATATAGGTATGAGTTGGGAACAATTCAGCTTGCAGATGATTCTTTAACAAAGAGATTTCTGCGAGCATTTTTTATATCACAACGATAAATTAATGCGTTTTCAATAATGCGAGCCGAAATATGGATTGCTTACTATATAAGGTCATGTTTAAATAAAATAAAGGTTGGGTCATGGAATCTCTTTAAATGTCCACCTTTATATAGGCAAATACTGTCTGTATCAAAAAAGATAGGAGAGATATACAATGATCGTCAACAGAAAAGGGGTCTCGGAACAGGTTGCAGATAATATAAAAAAAAGAATTCAAGATGGGGTATATAAAGAAGGTGAAAAAATCCTAGGTGAAAGGGATATGGCCTTAGAACTTCAAGTAAGTAGAAACACGGTTAGAGAAGCTTATAAAATTCTTGAAGCTTATGGGTACTTGACTGTCAAACATGGCACAGGTGTTTTTATTTCTTCACCAGAACACCAAATACAAAAAATGACAGAAGCTTTTTTTGTATCTTCCGATCAGATAAAAGATTTTTTTTCAGTTCGAAAAGTTTTAGAAGAATCCACAGTAAAGTGGTCCATTGAAAACTCTGATTTAGAACAAGTTAATCAATTAGATCGAATTATTAATGAAGCAAAAGAGGTCGCAAAAACTAACACAAACTTTGACAGGTTAGCAGAATTGGACCATAAATTCCACTTAACTCTGGCCAATAACTCTAAAAATATGGTACTTATTAGGATTATGCATTTTCTCATCGACTTATTGTCTGAATCTCGAATGAAAACGATTCAAATCCCAGGACGTGCTATACAATCCGTACAGGAACATAGCAAAATTCTTGAAGCCATTAAACAAAAAGATATCGTATTGGCACAAAGGTACATGAAAGAGCATTTAGAAAGTGTTGAGAAATCTATTACCGAGAACAATTAATTTATTTAAAAGGCTGTTCATTATAAGACACTTGATCTTTGTTATTATGACATGCACGTCATTAATAGCAAGGTAAAAGGTTTTATATGAACAGCCTTTATATTATTAAGTCAGTAGGTCTGTTTTCATGGGGCATGGAAAAGGGATGTCAAACTGTTCACCCAATCTAACCAGTTCTCCTAAAACACTGTCCGGCAATTGAATTCCTTCTTTTAAACTATTTAGAGCCTCCTGTCTTCTTCGTTCCCCAGGATATCGTATCTCACTACTTTCCAGAGCTTTAGGGACCTCTTTCATTTCTTTTAATAGCATGTTAATAGATAGAAAAAATACCTCAAGATCAATAAATTTTTCAATATCCAATAAAATAAAAAAGTGCCCGACATTTGCAGGTTCAATCTCTTTTTCATCATATAAATTTTTTACTTTTGGCCCAAAAGCAGCCCCTGATAGTACACCTGTCAAAATCTCTACAGCTAAGGCTAAAGCCGCTCCTTTAGCTCCGCCCAGAGGTAACACCGACCCCTCAAGAGCAGCTTCTGCGCTAGTAGTCGGCTGACCTTCTCTATCTATTGCCCAGCCTTCAGGTATTTCTTTTCCTTGATTAGCAGCTAAGATAATTTTCCCCCTTGCTACTATACTTGTAGATAAATCAATGATTACCGGCTTATCATCATCTGTTGGAAATCCAAAAGCGATAGGGTTTGTACCAAAGAATGCTTTTTTTCCTCCCCAAGGAGCAATGCCTGGAGGTGAATTAGTAAATCCGATACATACTAGATTTTGCTCAGCCGCTAATTTACAAAAATATGAAGCTGTACCAAAATGATTACTATTTTTAATAGCGATGGCAGCTGTACCTGTACTTTTAGCCATTTCAATACCTTTTAAAATAGAATGGTAACTGATTACGTGCCCGAGACCATTGTCTCCATCAACCACCAATACAGAAGGGCTTTTTTCTTGAAGTTGAATATTAGGTGATATATTTATTCTGTTATCTAAAAATCTTTTAGAATAAATTGGAAGTCTACTAATACCATGGCTGTCTACCCCTTCCATATTCGCTGTAACTAATGAATCTGCCACTACACCAGAATCCAATTTTGACATTCCCATTTTCCCCAATAGTTCTTCACAAAATCTCTTTAACGCTGATTCATTATACCTTTTCACTAAGATCCTCCTCTGAAATCGACTTTTATTCATCTCAATCTTCTAAAAAGAATCCCCCTACTAGAAATGTGTAGGGAGACTGCTTTTAGTTATGCACTTCGATATAGTTTTGTCATTACAAACTCTTTATGTCCAAGTGCTTCTGCACTTGTCAGTCGCCCATTCACAGTTCTGCAAATCATTTCCATCAATTGGTCACCAGCTTCTTCAAGTGAAATTTGGCGAGATAGTAAACCTTGTACATCTACATCAATATGTTCACTCATGGTACCTGCCGTAATTGGATTTGCTGTGATTTTCACTACTGGTTCAACTGGATTACCAATAATATTTCCTTGCCCGGTTGGGAAAAGATGAAGGACAGCTCCGCCAGCGGCCATTAGAGTAATACATTCAGCTGCTGCTGATGAAGTATCCATGAAATATAATCCATTTCCATTCTCAGGGTTTTCAGCTGGTTCAAGTACTCCTATTATTTGCTTTGTTCCAGTTTTAGCAATATTGCCAAGGGCTTTTTCCTCGATTGTGGATAGGCCGCCAGCGATATTTCCTTGTGTTGGCTGTGAGCCTAGAAGATCTACACCTTTTGATTCAATTTCCCCTACGTAATCTTCATAAACGGATGTGAACTTTTCTTTCAATTCAGGAGTGGCCATACGATTATAAATGATGTGCTCTCCTCCAGTTAGCTCCGATGTTTCACCGAAGAATACTGTAGCTCCGGCATCCACAAGGCGATCAACCGCTTGTGAAACTGTTGGACAAGATCCTAATCCTGTTGTGGTATCTGACTCACCGCATTTGATACTGATAGTCAAATCCTTTAATTCAACTGGTACTCTTTGAAGCTCTGAAGCCCACTGTGAATACTCTTTGGCTTTCCAAGAAGCTTTACGAATGGTCTCTAAATCTCCATTACCTTCTATAGAAAAGTATGATACAGGCTTTCCTGTTTCAGCAATACCATCTGCGATTTTCTTAGACCAATTTTCTTCGATACCAATTACTATAACTGCTGCAACATTTGGATTAGATCCGATTCCAATCATTGTTCTAAAATGCAGGTCCAAATCCGGACCATACTGCAATCTTCCATAAGCATGTGGAAGAGCTAAAGTTCCTTGAATTTGTTTTGCTACTGCTTCACAAGCTGCATTCGAAATGTCGTCTACAGGTAGAAGAATTACATGATTACGAACGCCTACTTTACCGTTTTCTCTTCGATATCCATAAATTTGTTGTTCCATCTTTACCACCTCGCCGTTTTAATATTGTGTGTATGGACGTAATCGCCCACCACCCATGATTTCGTTGTTAGACCAATTTGAACACCATATTTTAGTACAGGTTCTGCTGCATTTAGATTAACAAGAGAGATTTTGTGCCCTAAAGGGATATCATCTAGGGATTCAACTTCCACTGCCGTATTATCATCCATATAGATACCAACTACTTTCTCCCCTTTTTGAATCGGGGTTGTAGCCACACCTACATGATCACCTTGGTGGTGAATTAGAAATTTGTGAGTGGATAACAATGGTTGAGCTTCAGGATTATTTTTCACGGGTGTTTCCGTATGACTATTCTTGCTCATTAATTTTCCTCCTTTGTATTGGTATGGTGACCCAACCAATATTTATATTCTTATTTAACCACCAATAAATTGTATAGTCAATAACATTTTTAAATTTTCTGAATATTGTCTTTGTTTTTTCACTTTAAAAATTTTATTCATGCATCAAACAATGCATAAGGACACTTTTCCACTCAATACTTTAATTATTTCTTTTGCCACTAATGAAGAAGTACGGATTTGAGATTCATTAGTTAGACCCGCGATGTGTGGTGTGATAAAAGCATTATTACAATCAAGTAGAGGGTGTCCAAGATCAAGAGGTTCTACTTCAAGAACATCTAAAAAAGCACCGGAAATCATGTTGTGATTCAATGCTTCTGCAAGAGCATTTTCATCTATGATTCCTCCTCGGGCAGTATTAATAATATAAGAGGTTGGCTTCATTAATTTCAGCTCATTTTGTCCAATCAAAGAATAAGTTTGAGATGTCAATGGCACATGGAGTGAAACAAAATCTGATTTAGACAATACATCATTAAGCAATGATTTGATTTCAACACCTGTCTCAGATAAAATATGGTCATATTCGGTCACAAACGGATCATAGCCTATTACATTCATTCCAAAAGCTTTAGCCCTTTTTGACACCCGATGAGAAATCTCACCCAAACCAACTAAACCAATTGTTTTCTGATACAACTCCCCGCAAGTATACTTTTTTCTGTTCCAATTTCCTTCTCTTACATCTAACTCAGCTAAATGAAGAGGTCTCTGAACGTTTAACATTGCAGTAATAACGTATTCAGCCACAGATGTTGCATTGGCATGTTTTGCATAAACAACTTTTATGTTTTTTTCTTTAGCTATTTTTAAATCTATATTATCCAGGCCCACACCAAGTCTACCTACTGCTTTTAAATTAATTCCCGAATTCAATAAATCATGATCTACTTTTGTTTGATTTCTTACAATTACAGCATCGAAACGAGGAATAATCTCCAGTAATTGTTCCCTCTTACTCCATAAGGTTTCATCATATTCAATCTCAAAACCTTGGTCCGCCAGTTCCTTTATTCCTTCTTTCCAAATGAGTTCTGTAATTAATATTTTCATAACTAACCCCTCTCTTATATGTGTTCCAAAAGCATATATATTAATATCTTAAATATCTCTTAATTTTTTGATCTTATTACTACAAAAAACTCTTTTGAATAGAAAGATAGAAAACAAACAACCTTATAATATGGCTGCCCATTTAAACGACAGCTTCGCTCCCCTTTCGTCTCCTTACGATTTTGACTCTACTTTTTTTTGAAATGTCTGATATACGGCTGCAGCATCTTTGTTTCCTAAATCCATATTTTGTGCTTCTTGAAGATGAACCAATGCCAATTTACTAAACTGGGCAGTATAATTTATTGTTTCTGCCATCTTTACACCAAGACGTACATCTTTTTCGGCTAAATCCACAGAAAACATTGGTGTATAATCATTTTGCAAAATTAACGGCCCTCTCAAATTTAATTGGGCTGAATTTGCCCCAGTATCATGCAATAACTCTTTGAATTGTGATGGATCGATTCCTGCTTGGATAGCCAATTGAAACCCCTCACTCATTACTGATAAATTTGCCATTCCCACCATATTACTAATTAGTTTAAAAGCCGTTGATTGTTCAACATCTCCCAAGTACGACACAGGTCGCCCAATTTTTTCTAACATTTCTTTGTGACAGTTAAAAACAACTTCTTTGCCCCCAGCAAAAATGGGTTCTGTACCTTCTTCCGCTTGAGCAGGCCCCTTGCCTAGAGGACAGGCTAAATATTCTACACTATATTTTTCTGCCTCATCCGCGATCACTCTCGCCGTATCAGGGTCAATGGTACTAACGTCAATCAGTACAGCCCCCGGTTTCATCGCTTGAAGAAGTTTATCGTTTTCAATTAACAATTCAAGTAAATGTTTTGGCAAAGGCAAACTTGTAAAAACTAAATCTGCATTAGAAGCTATTTCAATCGGAGAAGCAGCACTTCTCCCCCCTAATTTCATCACTGCTCGTACAGCTTCAGGGTTAATATCGTATAACATTAATTTGTAACCTGAACGAATAAGATTCTTTGCAAGTCCACTCCCCATTTTACCTAGCCCAATAAACCCAATTTCCATATCATTTTTCCCCCTTAAAATTTAATTGAAATATATTTAGTCTCAAGATATTCTTCTACGCCCTGATGTCCACCTTCTCTTCCTAGGCCACTTTGTTTCACCCCTCCAAAAGGTGCTTGAACCACAGTTGGTGTGGCATCATTCACGCCAACTATTCCATACTCTAATTTTTCAGCTACCCTGATGCTTCTTCCTAAATCATTTGTGTAAAAATATGCTGCGAGTCCATAATCTGTTTTATTTGCCGCCTCAATCACTTCTTCTTCTGACTCAAAAGTATAAATTGGTGCTACTGGACCGAAAGTTTCTTCATAAGAAATCTCCATATCGGGGGAGGCATTTGATATAAGTGTAGGTTCAAAAAATAATTCATTAGCATTCCAACGCTTTCCGCCAGTTAAGAGGACCCCTCCTTTTTCCAAAGCATCTTCCACTTGATACTCCACTTTTTTGATGGCTTCTTCATCTACAAGTGGTCCTACTTCTGTTGATTCCTCAATGCCATCCCCAATTTTTAGACTATTCACTTTTTCAGTTAACAGAATTTCAAATCGATCTTTTACTGATTTTTGCACATAGAGACGGTTTAAACAGATACAAGTCTGACCACTATTTCTATATTTACTTATAATAACTCCTTCAGCTGCTTCCTCAAGGTTTGCATCTTCAAAAACAATAAATGGAGCATGACCTCCCAATTCCATTGATACCTTCTTAACTTGCTGAGATGAATTTTCAATAAGCTTTTTCCCAACAGCAGTTGATCCAGTAAATGTGATTTTTTTGATAGCTGGATTTTCCATCATTTCATTTCCGATATGTTTAGAGCTTCCAATGACTAAATTGAGTACACCTTTCGGAAATTTAACTTGTTCAATCAGTTCAAAAAGACGAATAGCACTGCTAGGAGTTTTACTGGCTGGCTTTACAACAAATGTACAACCTGCAGCCAATGCTGGTCCCAGTTTTCTTGTTAACATCGAAACAGGAAAATTCCATGGAGTGATTGCTCCTACTGGTCCAATGGGTTGTTTTAATACCTGCAAGCGTTTGGATGGACTTGATGAAGGAATGCTTTCACCGTATATTCGTTTTCCTTCTTCCGCATTCCATAATAAGTATTCTGCCGCTAACTCAATTTCTCCCCTAGCTTCTTTAATCGGCTTACCCATTTCAAGTGTGATCAATTTAGCTAAACTTTCTTTTTCTTTAAGCATTAATTCATATAATTTCGTTAGATAAACTGCACGTTCTTTAGCAGTTAATACAGCCCATTTTGGGAAAGCGTCATTCGCCGCCTTAATTGCCTTCCTAGTTTCTTCGGTAGATCCGTAAGCAACTGTTGCTACAACTTTATTAGTAGCAGGATTCAAAACATCGTACGTTTCACCTGAAAAAGCCTCAGTCCACTCGCCATTGATAAAAAGTTTTTTTGCTTTAGTTTTTATAATATTGTTCAAGATTTTACGCCCCTTTAAATATATTTAAAGATAGAATATTCAAATAATTTTTCACTTTAAAATCTTAATTTCATCTACTATATGAACTTCACTTTTTAGTTTTTCAATTTCTGAAATATCTTTTTTAAATGTTTCTTTTGCAAAGAGAGTAGCTATCAAGGAAATAAGCGAAGCACATACTAAGAAAAGTGAAATGTATAAAACTCCGCCTTCCCATAGCAATAATGATGTAGCAATTAGAGGAGTAAACCCTCCAATAATACCTGATACTTGATATACGAATGACAAGCCACTATAACGTACATGGGTACCAAACATTTCTGTAAAGAAGACCGATTGGATACTAAATAAAGCTGTTGTACCAAAAACGTAACCTAGCGTAATAGCTAGATAAATGATAACCGCAACCCCTGAGTTGACTAAGGAGAAAAAAGGGAAAGCGAAGAGTACTAAAAAAGATGTCCCAAATAGATATACTGGCTTCCTACCTATTCGATCAGATAAAGCACCAAATAAAGGTGAAACGACTACTGCAACGGCTGATGCTACAAATACTCCAGTTAATGCTACATTGCTTGAAAGTCCTAATTTTGTGTTAACATAAGAGATGACAAAAACGTTGAACAAATTAAAACTTACGGTTTCACCTATCCTTGCCCCAAATGCAATTAAAATACTTTTCGGATATGCCCTGAACAATTCTACTATTGGCAGTTTTACTTCCTTACCAGTCTCTTTTAGTTCTTGAAAAGCAGGAGTCTCCTTTACGCTAAATCGTATAAATGTACCTACACCCAAAAGAATAATACTGATGATGAAAGGAATCCGCCATCCCCAAGCTAAAAATTGTGCTTCAGGTAATAAAGTTACTAATGTAAAAGTACCGGAAGCTAACAACAAACCTAGAGGAGTAGCGGATTGTAATAATGCTCCCCAAAATCCTCTTTGATTTCTTGGGGCATGTTCTATCATTAACAAGGAAGCTCCTCCATACTCTCCACCGAGCGCAAACCCCTGAAATAGACGCAGAGCTACTAACAAGATTGGCGCCCATACTCCGATTGATTCATACGTTGGTAATAAACCTATTGCAAAAGTAGATCCGCCCATCATTAAAAGGGTAATTACGAGAATAGATTTCCTTCCGACTTTATCGCCAAAGTGCCCAAACACTAGTCCTCCAAGAGGCCTTGCTAAGAAACCTATTGCAAATGATGCAAAAGCGGCAATAGTACCAACTGTTGGATCTAAATCGGGGAAAAATAACTTGTTTAACACAATTGCCGAAGCAGTCCCATAAAGGAAGAAATCGTACCATTCCATCAACGCACCCACAAAGCTAGCACCTGCTACCCTCTTCATCGAGGTTTCATTATTACTCATCACATCATTCTCCTTATACTATTGATGTTTACTCCCTCTCACTTTTAAAGCGCTTACAAATGCACTAAGAAAACTAATCACTATATCAATCATTAAACAGTAATATCTAGATCCGCTTTCACCTCCTCTATTGGTTGGGTGACCCAACCAATAATAATATTAAAACACACTTTCTCTTTTAGAACAATACAATTTCTAAATATTCACACTATTTACCCTGAAGAGTCACAATACCTTCAAACTAAAAAACCACTTTCTAATTTAACAAAGAATTTTAGATTTCAATTATTTTTCTATAGAACCCTTATATAAAAAATAGATTCTTAAATTTGTTAATCACTTAAAGTTAAACGATTAACCTTATTTATAAAAAAATAACAAAAAAAATCGGATAATTCAATACAAATATTTCATTTTCTAGAAAATGTTATATGGAATAATTGTATTTTATGATCATTTCGTTGTTTTCCCCAAAAAAATATGATAAATTATTAATTGATAATTGCCCATGAAGAAAAACGATTAACTTTGCTACAGATGGTAGGGAGATTAAATGAAAATAACAATAAAAGATATAGCAAGAGAAGCTGGGGTTTCTACTGCTACAGTGTCCCATGTAATTAATGGGACAAAGAATATCTCTGAAGGTAAGACTAAACTAATCAAAGGAATAATTGATAAATATAATTATGTTCCTGATATCAGAGCGAAGAACTTACGCAATCTAAAGACTAAAACAGCTGGTTTAGTTGTCTCCTCATTTCCGGACTCTCATGTATCAGGCATTGTAAATGGAGTAGGAAAACGAGCTCGGGAATTAGGCTATCAGATGCTTTTTATCAACACAATTGAAGATCAAGAATACGAGAAAGAAACCATTAAACTTCTCAGCTCCCATATGGTAGATGGGATTATAATCACTCCTTCTAAGATGGACTCACAATATTTAAAAAAGTACATAGAACAAAATCTTCCAATTACTCAAGTGCTTCGATATGATCCAAATCTGCCGCAAATCCCAAAAGTGACGATGGATGATTTTCAAGCTGGGTATGATGCAACTGTTCATTTATTACAACACGGTCATCACTATATAGGGTTGATCTATGCCACAGCAGATGTCACTTCTACTATTGGAAGAATTGAAGGTTATAAGGCTGCGTTAAAGGATTACCATTTAACTTTTAATGAAAGTTACCTAGAAACTGGGAATGCTACGGTAGAAGGCGGGCTGAAAGCAACTAAATCTTTAATTAATCGTGAAAAACAAATTACCTCATTATTTATATTAAACGACTTAATGACAGTTGGTGCTATACAAGGATTAACGGCCCTTTCACTTAAATGCCCTGAGGATATAGCTCTAATAGGTTTTGGAGATTTTCCAGCTGCAAATATCACTTGTCCTCCGATTACTAATATTAGTATGTCTTCAGAAACAGTTGGTCAAACCGCCTTTGATGTACTGTTAAATAAAATAAATAACCCTTCTTATTCCAGACACATTCAAATTCCTGCTTCACTAATGATTAGGAGATCTTGTGGTTGCTAAGTAAGAGTCTGTTAATTTTACTGTTAATAATATATTAAACGGTTCTGGTGCAAAAAAACATTTGATAGAAACATAGGACCTACACGGCTTGTTTCATCCCCAGATGATAATGCAATTCCAAAAACAACTTGCTTATAAATTTGACTTCATTTTGGACAGACTTCAGCGATTTGGAGAAGTTGTCCTTTTTTTCATCATATGCATCGATTCAATACCAATCATTATAGAAGTGGCTGTTTCCTATGGCTTGAATCCCACCATAGAACGCACACGCTTCTATACGAACGATGATCTTGTTCCACCTTATGTTGTTAAGGTACCGTATTCGTGGTGATGCCTGAAGGCGTTAAAACCAGACCACTTTAATGACTGAAGGATACGATGGATTTTTATCAATCGTAACGTCATGTTGTTAAATGGAAAATGTACTTGACTCTCTCCTTTTGCAGCATTCCGACCAACAACTAGTTGCATTGTTTTTACTCCTATACTTATACTTACTAACCAGTACCCCTAGTACTCCATGCAGTTACATAGCTTGGCTTGTTATACGAGATCTACGTCCCAACGAGCCTAAAACATGTTTCTACAAGTATGGTGATGACAGTTAACTCCACGGGACCATGTCCCATACACCCGGACGTTCTACCCTGGTTACTGATATAATTCACAAAATGATGGAATTTAAATCCAAATTCATATGTTTTGTTTTACTTCCTATCAACAACGCTTCACATATTGCTGGAAATCGGAGAAAATGTCTGGGACATAATCTCCTTCAAATAATAAAAAGATTGTTTGTATCCCCACCCAACATAACTTGGTCGGCAATATGTTGCATAAGGTAAACTATCTGAAAAGAATGATATTGATGAATCCCTAACGAAATCCCCGGATGACATCCCAGCAAAATATCCTAATTCAAATGGGATTCATATGTATTTTCGACTGTAAAACTAAATAAAGTTCCGCATTCATTCGATTCCAAATTATATTTTATATGTAGTGTCTTAGCTATATCCTCAATTATTTTTAAGCCAAGCCCCTTACTTTCACTTTCGATATCAAAACCAATTCCATTATCCTTGATACTGACCACATTATTTTCAATGGTTATCACAAGTTTATCAGCCTTCGAATGGTTTAATACATTTTGGAAGACGTTATCGAATAACCTTTGCAGCCACAAGTCATTACTCATCCATTCCAACTCTCCATTTAAAGGATGATATATTAAATTCAATACCATGCATGTTATACAAATAGCCCCATTTTTTAACCATCATTTCTAATAAAGCGTGCATATTCACTTTATCATTCAAGATATAAGAATTATCTAATTCATCCGTGGATTGAATATTATATTCATTTGTTAATTCGGAAATATAATTTATTTGTTGATATAGTGATTGTAATAGTGGAGCTTGTTCCGTACATTGGCCTTCTAAATAAAATAATTGTAATCTTACTGCTGTTATCATTGATTTTGATTCTACCTTTTTTTATATGTACATTCATGATATTTTGATTCCTATCTTCGAGCTGCCATAAATATTAGACCAGTGAATTTCATTAGAAAAAGGCTGCGCCAAAGCAGCCCTAACTATTTAAGGAAAGCAACCCTCTACCATATTCCTACGCATAAATAATATTATATGTCGGTTTAATCACACCATTTGGGAATTGTTTCATTTCAACTAAATCTAATTTTAGACTTGGCTTAACACTGCCGAAAAGAGGAATGCCTTCATCGATTATGACTGGATTCACTTTAAGCACCAATTGATCAATGAGTTTATGTTTCAATAACGATCCAGCCAGTTCTCCGCCCCCGCAAAGCCATAGCTTTCCGTCACCTTGCTGTTTGAGGTTTTCAATAAACGCAACGGCGTTTCCCTCGATAAGCTCTACCTCCTCATTCGATTCAAACTGAAGGGAGCTCGAAAATATATAATGTTTCAAACCCTTATAACCTGGTTCACCCGGTTTGGCTCCGAATTGAAATCCAAATTCATATGTTTTACTTCCCATCAACACCGCTTCATATTGCTGGATATCGGATAAAAAGTCCGGGACATGATCTCCTTCAAATAAGAATAAAGAATGATTGATATCCCCTTCCAACATTGCTTGGTCTGCAATGAAATGATCAAGTGAAACGGCTACATGATATACCAATTGTGCCACTTAGCATCCCTCCAATAGAGAATACACATTTTACACGTACTTTATTTCATTAGCCTCATATGGTATCAGATAGCCATATCGATTATTCTTTTGATATGGTATTCATTTGTTTCGACACCCAATTGAGTACATAGGTATTCATTTAGTCTGAGGAATTCTGGGATCATACGTCTCAACGTTTTAATAATTTCATTTGAATTGCGGCCACAATCCCAACTTTCCAACAGGGATAACTGCTTTCCAGCTAACTTACTTCTATTGCCCTCAATTTTTGTCCATACTCCATAGGGAACATCTAAATGCTCTTCCATTTCCATATACCAACCAGACACAATCAGCCACCGTATCCTATCAAGATTGGATAGTGCATAAAGCATTTCTCTTCTCATAACGGCCCTGTAGGTTTCATGGACAAATGCAAGCAGCTTTCCTCTCCAATGCTCAACTTCATCAGGTGTAGGTTTATACACTTTCTCTGCCGATTCTTTTATAATAGGACTCATAATATTAAAAGGATCATAGATGACTTCTACCTCTTTTAACCAAATGGAGGGAACAATTTCCTCAGGTGCATGATACCAGCTATCAACTTTTACAAAGGTATTATAATGAGTGACGACATACGGTGAATAAGGATTGCAGTCTTCGTGAAATGAAACATCTCCCCAATTATTGGCTCTATCCCTTTTTCCCTTTAAAAATTCTGCTTTACGTTTTGGATTAACAATGGTGTGCAAATCTATATCGGAGTATTGATCATCGTTTCCTTTTGCTAATGAACCAGCAATGTAAATAGCCCAAACATCAGGATCTGCCGATAAATCTTTTAATGCATTTTCCAAAAGAATATCGCGTTGTTCCGGTAAAAATGCATCTCTTTCTATATGGTTGCTAACGAATCCCACACACAAGACCATCTCCTTTTTTTGTAAAACCGTCAAAGTAATATATATTCGTGAATCAGAATAAAATCCCTTTAGCAGAATTGCCGTGTCAGAGATATATACTGCTTTTTACCTCCTTGTTTTCTTTGCTGAGTACCTCTTTACCGGGCGACTATCCTCATTCTCGCCTATGTGGTATTATTTTGAATATTAAGTTAAAAGGAGGCATCATTTCATGTTATTTGCAAATACTCCCGAACCGCCCTATTATGCTTGCATTTTCACTTCGCAAAGAAGCGATAAGGATGCCGCAAGCTATAATTCAACCGCGGAATTCATGGATGAACTTGCCGCTCAACAAGATGGCTATTTAGGAGTCGAAAGCGTAAGAGATCAAAACGGGTTAGGAATTACCGTATCCTATTGGAAGTCCTTGGATGCCATAAAGCTTTGGAAGGAAAATGCCGCTCACAAAAAGGCACAAGAAAAAGGTATGAAAGATTGGTACTCGTCATACACCACCCGAATTTGTAAGGTTGAAAGAGATTATACAAGCAAATGAGTAAACTAAGATTTATGAATATATAGTTATAAAAAAAACCGCTCTACTATTTTGGATTTTAAATTCGAACGTTGATTTTCATTCCAGGCACTCGCTTTCCGCGGGCGGTCCGGGAGCCTCCTCGGCGCTCTTCGCGCCTGTGGAGTCTCCCTTGGACGCGCTTTTCCCGCAGGAGTCTCGTACCTTCCATTTCAATCAACTAGATTTTTTTTCACTTTAGGATGTTCATCCAAAACCATGTTCAAGACTAATTCCCATTATGAATTTTTACTGTTTTGTGAAACACTTATTAAATTCGACAATTTCACCATACCCTTGGAGAGTAACTTTCAGATACCAAAGCCGCTTGCGGTTAGAACTTTTTTTAACTGAAATCAAACTAGTTTTCCATTGAGTTTGTCTTCAGATCGCTAAAATCCCAATTGGTAATTATCCCTTTCAGTAAAATCGTAAAAGGGCTTCGGGATGAGTGCATTCCGAAATCCACTTTTGTCGACAAACAGGGACCGCTTCTTAAACGATCTTCATAATGAATTAATTAAAAGGAAATGCCGTTAAGATCTTCCTTTATGAGTGAGTACATGTATAAATCATCGAATTTGCCACGGGTAAATTCATAATGCCTAAGAAGTCCTTCTCTTCTAAATCCTTGTTTTTCCACTAGTTTTTGGGATGGGTGATTATCAGGTTCAATTAAAGCTTCAATCCTTTCCAGGTGAAAGTGGCGATAACCATACATAACAACGGCTTCCAATGTTTCACTCGCAATGCCTTTTCCCCAATGGTCTTTACTTAATTCATATCCAATTTCAGCACGATGGTGTTTGGTTACCATATTCAGATAACCACAACTTCCTATAACCTTACCGGAATCTTTTAATGTAATTCCCCATCTAATTCCCGAACCTTTTTCGAAAATAGATTCATACCACTTAATTTCATCCCATACATCATTTACTGTCTCGAATGGAT
Source organism: Peribacillus sp. SRI_006 (assembly GCF_057586375.1). NCBI lineage: Bacteria > Bacillati > Bacillota > Bacilli > Caryophanales > Bacillaceae > Peribacillus > Peribacillus sp. SRI_006. Next base: position 88,051 of record NZ_JBYCZT010000016.1, read on the forward strand.
CTAACCCCATTGGCTTCACCACATCTTTATCAGATAGATATTTGAACATGTCACCCGCATCTTCCAGTGTCACTTCCCTTAATATCAATCGTTTGGTTTCAATAACCGGAAATACCTTCACCATTCAATTTCCCCCCTCCAAACTCCCATTTCCATATTTAACTATTTAATCATTACCTAATTAAAGTCGATAATCAACGCATTATTGCTTAAAAATTAATGTTAATAACTAAAAGGCGTCCCTACTTTCGTAGAAACGCCTTTTTTCGTTTACTTCATTATTTTCGGTTCCTTTACTGCTGAGATCATTAAAAACATGGGCCTTCGATTTTCATCTTTCATTTCAGGAACAATTTTTAACATGTCATCAGAAGGCATCGGTTCCTTTACTACCTTAATGCTGAACAAAAATTCAATATGAGGCAAAAAAAAAAACAGCCATTAATATTGTTGTCTTTTAATTTAACAACAATAAATAGGCAGCCCTGTTTTGTTGTCCATCATTGTCCATATAGGACCCTTCCCACCTTTTGTACATAGTCTGAAAGGGTAAACAAAAAAAGGAGGATTTCTTGAATGTATAATTACACTTACTACCCTAATAATGTGCATTATTATATAGATGGAGAACGAATACCTGGCCCGGGCGGCGGTCAATGGGACGGACACGGTGGCGGTCATGGCGGCGGTCAATGGGACGGACACGGTGGTGGTCATGGCGGCGGTCAATGGGACGGACACGGTGGCGGTCATGGCGGCGGTCAATGGGGCGGACACGGTGGCGGTCATGGCGGCGGTCAATGGGGCGGACACGGTGGCGGTCATGGCGGCGGTCATTGGGAACACGGACAATGGATTCCACGCTGTAGGAGAGTATGGGTTCCCGGATTTGGTTGGAATTGGATTTGTAGATGGTGAAAAAAAGACAGCTTATGCTGTCTCAGTTTGTAGACAAAAGGGGTTCGGAATTAAAAAATTCCGACCCCTTTTTGAAATTCCTTTGAATTTTCGCCTAAAGTTAAGAGATTGGGGCTCAACGAGCCCACTATGTTAGGCCATTTTTGGACCTCGCCATGTCCCATTGGCCATCTTCTTTAAATGAATGGCAGCGAAAGTAAGCATCGCCTGCATCGACAATTTTTTAAGTCCCCTTAAAGGAGTCCAACGCATACACGCTCAATCGTTTCTTTACGTTTTGCATATATAGGTTTTGCATCTTAATGACGACGCAGATGATCTGCTTCTTCCACATGTGTTTGCCAGATATGCCGCGTCGCAACTTTTTGACAGTCCTTGCTTTTCACTTCATTATTTTCGGTTCCTTTACTGCTGAGATCATTAAAAACATGGGCCTTCGATTTTCATCTTTCATTTCAGGAACACTTTTTAACATGTCATCAGAAGGCATTGGTTCCTTTACTGCCTTTATGCTGAAACCTGCACCAATCAAGTCATTCATATATGTTGAAATCGTTCGATGATACTTTACTACGTTTTCGGTTAAGAAGGTTGTTTCTCTTACACCTTCGTACTGATAGTTGTCAACTGGCCAATGCAGATGATTGCCGTGGTCATCGTCATACCAAGCTTGTTCGTTGCGAGAAGTAAAGATTGGATGTTCAACCGAGAAAACAAAAGTGCCTCCAGGCTTTAAACAATCATGGACCTTTTTGCAGATTGCCTCATATGACTTAATGTAATGAAAAGCCAATGAACTGATAACGACATCAAATTCAGATCCGGAAAAATCGATATCTTCAATCGGCATTTTAATATATGAAATACAAGGGTCATCCGTTTTTTCACGTGCTCTTTGAAGCATATTGTCGGAAATATCCACACCAACGACGGAACTTGCCTGTTGTTCTCGGGCAAATCGGCAATGCCAGCCGAAACCGCAGCCCAAATCAAGTACCGTTTTATTACGTAGATTTGGCATTAGCTCTTTTAATACATGCCATTCTCCGGCAGCTTCGAGTCCTTTGACTGATCGTGGCATTTGCTCATACGCAGAAAAGAAATTTGCATCATCATATTTGTTTTGTTTCATAACTCATACATCTCCTATAATTCAAGATAGCCTCCTAAGATTAATACCACATCTATTACAGGAGGCTACCTATCTCCTTCTCACCATTTTTTTCACCTCATTATCTTGATGGATCACTGTCCTAATACTAACACATTGCTTGTTTTCCTACCCTCCCACCTAAAGAACAAAATACTTCAAATTATTGTTATCCTTGATTTCAAATTTAGGCATTAGGCCTTATCTCCTAATGTCTTTTTTAGTAATAAGTCTTTTTTACTCATCCTTAATAAGTTATCGAGAAGATAAGCAAACTATACCTTATTGCAGCTTATACGGAATCTCCCCTACCTAGGCTTATTTCTCAAAAATTACCCAGGTAGTAAGTAAAGAATACATGTTTAACCATTATTCTTAAATTGCTTAATCTAATTTAAAGGGGTGAATATATTATGAGAATGAAAAAAGCATTTATAGGTCTCTCACTCTTATGTATGATTGTTCCTGGTATTGCCAAGTCAGCCGATTCTTTAAATTCCGTTGCTGAAAATGATCGGAGCAGTATCGTTGCAAATTGGAAATTCACAAAACAACATGTTAAAAGCGGTTCAATCGATAAAGGTAATTTAATTATAGAAGATACAAGCAAACATGGAAATGATTTAGAGTTAGTGACGATAGGGGATCCTGCCTCGCCCGAATTAAAAAAAATGTTGAAATGGTCTGAAGAAGATTATTACGCTCAGGATAAAGTTGATAGCTTGAAATTCGCCAATTACGAAAACGCCCCTGCAGGAAGATATTTTAAAACCATACGGGATGCACCTATCAATTCAGAGAATTTCGATAGGGGTTTTACCATTGAATTGGTATTTAAGATGCCAAGGAAACCCAAAAGTGCCATGGGGCTTTTTTCAAGACAAGGACAGGCGGCAGATCTTAATAAAATGGAAGGTGAGAAAAAAATCCTTTCTGCTTTATCTATATCCAGTGATCAAAAATTGCACTGGACAAGCCATCCATCCAATTTGAACTATAATGTAAGCAATTGGTCTCGTTCTTTAAATGCTGGTGAATGGTACCATTTGGCAGTCGTTAATGATGGTAGCACAACGACTCTAACTTTAAATGGCGTTAGTGATTATGGAGAATCAGAAAAGGCCATAGGTATTGCAGCATTAAAAGGTAAAGGCTGGAATATCGGTGCAACAGAGTGGGGAAATAAGTTGGATGCGCTTTTCGGAGGGAATATCCAGGAAATACGAATTGCCAACAAGGCATTAACTGAAAAAGAATGGCTAGTACAGGATGCTCGTGACGATGAACCCTTTGAAGGATCAAACAAGTCCTTCCCCATTCTAACGAATAAGAAGAATTACAATTTCCTCTTTATTCCAGATACACAGAAATATTCAAGCCAAAATCCTGAGATTTTCAATAGTCAAATGAACTGGATATCCAATAACACCAAGAAGAACAATATTATCATGAATACATTTGTTGGGGACATTGTCGATAGTGATTCAGAAAAACAATGGCAGAATTCGCTCAGAGCCATATCCCTTTTGGATAAAAAGGAAATTCCATATATGATGGCGGCTGGGAATCATGACTATGCTGCCGGAGATCCTTTTTTAACACATTATGGGCCACAGCGTTTTATGAATAAAAACTACTATAAGGGGTCGGCTCCCTCTGGATATAGCTCATATGCAATCGCTAAGGCAGGGAGTTATGAATACTTAGTTTTAATCGTGGATATGAAAAATCTCCATAAGGACTTGGAATGGTCAAAAAAAGTTCTGGAACGGCATAAAGATAAACCGACAATCCTCGTCTCACATGATATTATTTTTCCGAAAGTTAAAGATGATAAAACCATTGCCGCCGATTCGTCCAATGGCCGGCTGATATGGGATGAACTTGTAACGAACCATAATCAAGTGTTCATGACGGTTAATGGACATTTTTATGGGATAGCGCATCGGGTAAAACAAAACTCAGCAGGAAATGATGTCATTCAAATGCTGGTCAATTACCAAACGAATTATCGAGGGGGAAATGGCTGGCTAAGGCTTGTAGAATTTGATGAAAAGAAAAATGTATTATTATTCCGTACTTATTCCCCATATGTTGACGGAATGACTAGGAAAGAAAAGTCCTATATTGATTATAAATTTTTAACAGGTGAAAATAATTCATTTAAATTGGAATGGGACTTTAAACATAGATTTAATTTCAGGTAATGAACAGGTCGGAAAAATCCAATTCCCCAGGTGTATCTGATTAACCTCATCAACCTGGGTGAATTCCTTTTATTAGGATGCCCTCCTATGTGTTGAGTCGTCCAAGAAGGATATACGTTCATTCATGATGATCTGGGATGCTGCTATTTTTTCTAGTTTTCATGCTGCTTTTTTCACCACTGATTTATACTTTCCGAAACCATTAACGACAAGGACCCCCAATATCGCAATACTGCCGCCAATGACTGAAAGGGTACTAGGTACTTCCCGCAGCCAAACCCAAGCGACGAAAATGGCAATCACAGGTTCAATGTACAACAAACTGGAAACGGAACTGGCTTTTCCTAATGATAAAGCGACTGCCCAAGTTACATAACCGATGGCCGCAGGGAAAATACCAACAAAAATCGCTGATAAATGACCTTCCAAAGTAGCATGTTGAATTTCTTGAAATAGCCCAGGAAAAAATATAAAAAAGGGTATTGTACCGATCCATGTGAAATAAGCTGTCAATTCAATCGGATTATAACGGCTAAACAGTGGCTTTTGGAAAACAAAAAACACCGCAGAAGCAATAGCTGACATCAGTACTAAAAAAGCTCCTTCAGAAATAGTCAGGGAAGGTCCTGCGGTACCTAATGTTATTAAGGTGATCCCTGTGAATCCAATTCCCAAACCAATCCATCCGTATAGTCCGAGGTGTTCTTTTAAAACGAACGCAGCAATGATCGCGATGAAGACAGGTGCTGAACCGATCAGCATTCCAGCCGTTCCCGCCGAAACCGTTTGTTCCCCGAATGTCACCCCGATATGGTAAATACTAATGCCAATAAATGCAAGGATCGAAATCCTCAACAAATCCTCTTTTTTCGGGAGTCGAAATTTCACCCCAGGCCAGAGAGCATAAAGGATAAAAACTCCTGATGCTATAAGATAACGAACAAGTACCAAATGACCGGCTGAATATCCGCCATGTAAGCTTGCACGAATAGCAGCGAATGTAGAGCCCCAAATAATAACTGTTATAGATGCCAATAAAAATGCCTTTGTGTTCAAAACCTATTCCTCCCAACCATCCCTATAAATTGAAGGTATCATGGATACGTGAGAACTTCAATAAAATTTCTATCTCGCTGTGAAGTGTTACAGTAAAATAACGAATTTAAGTACATTCTGAGTTGTAACCATCGCTGAAGAAATTCTATTCCATTTGGGATTGGATTTGAGAGCTTTGTTAAAAGATGGATCAGGTTTGAAAAGCATACTAAACAAAATAGTTATATAGTCAAAACAAGTTGATTGGAGCGGATGTGCGAGACTCCTGCGGGAAAAGCGTTTCCAGAGAGGCCCCGAAGGCGCAATTGCGCTGAGGGCGGACTGCCTGCGGAAAGGGAGCGGATTTCTGAAATCGTCTGAAACGTCTTTTAAATAAAAAAGCTGTAGCCAAACTCTCTTTTTATGTTTTTTTTATTGTTTTATGAATACGTTATTGGATTGAAGAAATTTGCGACACTCCTGCCGAATTACTGGCTAGGCCAAGACACCGCAGACGCTTGCGTCGAGGAGGCTTGGCAGGCAGTCGGCGGAAAGGGAGCGGATTTCTGAAATCGACTGAAACGTCTTTCAAATAAAAAAGCTGTAGCCAAACTCTCTTTTTATGTTTTTTTTATTGTTTTATGAATACGTTATTGGATTGAAGAAATTTGCGACACTCCTGCCGAATTACTGGCTAGCCGAGACACCGCAGACGCTAGGCGAGGAGGCTTGGCAGGCAGTCGGCGGAAAGGGAGCGAATTTCTGAAATCAACTGGAACGTTTTTTAATAAAAAAAACGCAGCCAAACTCGATTCGAGTTTGGCTACAGTTTAGTTGATTGGAATGGAAGGTACGAGACTCCTGCGGGAAAAGCGAGGCCAAGGGAGACCCCACAGGCGCAAATAGCGCCGAGGAGGCTCCCGGACAGCCCGCGGAAAGCGAGTGCCTGGAATGGAAATCAACGTTCAAACCGCGGACAAACTCGATTTTCATTGAGTTTGGATACAGAATTAATTTAATTAACTATTTTCAGGTTTCCAAGATGAAAAGCGTCTTTCAATAATGCCTAATAATGAAGTAAGAATGATTCCCGTAATCGTAATGACTAACACGCCAACAAACATGCGATCTGTTTGTAGATTTTGACCATTGCTTGTCAATTGGTATCCGATACCAGCTGTCGAAGCGAATAATTCACCTACAACCACTGCAATTAATCCTTGACCTATACCTAAGCGAATACCGTTTAAAAGGAATGGTACCGTCGAAGGCAATGCAATTGTTTTAAAAATTTGAAATTCACTTGCACTAAATGTCCTTGCTGCTTTTATTAAGTTTTGATCTAATGTTAACATAGCTTTTTGAGCGCTCATCACTATTGGAAAGAAGGCCATCAAAAATACGATAACAATTTTTGATGCTGGCCCTATTCCGAATGCAATGATGATCACTGGTAATAGTGCTACTTTAGGAGTTACATATAATCCTGAAATGAAAGGGTTAACCACTGCATTAAAGGTAGAGTTCCAACCTGATAACACACCTATTGGGATTCCAATAAGTATGGCTAAAACAAAGCCTGAAACAAATTCGTAACCACTTACCTTCATATTTTCCCAAAAGGAAACTTCTTGGACCATTAAAACTGCCGCTTGTGCAATTTCAATTGGTGAGCTTATGAACAATGGATTTATCCATTCATTTTGAGAGGCAGTTTCCCAAAGCAACAGGAATAGTAAAACAGAAGCAACACTGATAAAAAATGACTTTTTTTCTTTTTTCATTTTCTTCGCCTTTTTTATCTTTTGCTTTGATTGTGTAAGTTCTATCATACCCTTCGTCATAGTGTTCTCCTTTCACATTAATTATTTCTCTTTATTATCGAAACCTTGTTTAGAAGACTCCTGTTCAATAATGGACCAAATATGATCTACAAACTCTAAAAATTCCGGGCTGCGCTTCACATGGAGATCTCTTGGTCTAGGTATATCAACATCAACAACCTCCACTACACGTCCTGGTCTTGCCCCAAAAACAAAAACTCTATCAGCTAAAAATACCGCTTCATCAATTTGGTGTGTAATGAAAAGACTTGTCTTTTTTGTCTCATCCCATATTCTAAGTAACTCACCTTGCATAAATTCCCTAGTTTGTGCGTCCAATGCCGAAAATGGTTCATCCAATAATATTAATGATGGGTTTACCGTTAATGCCCGAGCCAAGTTTACCCGTTGCTGCATCCCACCTGACAATTCATGTGGATAATGATTTTCATAACCTTTTAAACCGACCATTTCAATAAATTCTTTGGCCTCTTTCTTTTTCTCTGCGGTTATTTGCTTTAACAGTTCAACTCCATAAAGAACATTTTCCAAAACAGTTCTCCAAGGTAATAGACTCGGGTTTTGAAAAACCATTGCCCTGTCCTTGCCGGGACCATCAATTTTTTGCTGATCTAATAGTATTTCTCCCTTACTTGGCTTTAGCAATCCAACTACAGTATTTAAAAAAGTGGTTTTTCCACAGCCGCTCGGCCCAACAATACATATAAATTCACCATCTTTAATGTTTAAATTTATATTCTGCAGGGCAATCACTTCTGCACCAGTTTTGTTATTTACGTAAGTAACATCTAAAAAACGAGTAGACAATTTAAAGTTTTCCAGTTGTGCATTTTCCATCTACCTATCATCTCCTTTCCATTCTAATTATTTTTTAAAAGCCTCTTCTATATAACTATTTGTCCAAATAACATCTTCAGTTGTATCCTGTTTAGTAGAAACGCCTGATATCTTGCCAAATTCAACTAATGGATCCTGGGCATTATCCCAAGCTTCTTGATTCATTTCCCCATAGCCTTTAAAAGTGTTTTTCAATCCGATTAATGATTCCTCTAGAATATCAACATCTATTCCATCAAAATAAGATTCGATCGATTCGGCTGCCTCTCTTGGGTTATTACGTGTGAATTCCATACCTTTCCCTATTGCCCGAACTACTTTCAATGATGTTTCATGATTTTCTTCTAAGTATTCTTTTTTAGCAAATACAGCTTCCCAAACCATATTCCCATACATTGGCTCTTCACTTGTATTGATTACAATGTCTCCTATATCTTTACTTTCCGCTTGTAAACCCATTGGGGGTGATGCTATTCCCCCGTCAACAATCCCCTCCTGCATACCGCCAATCTTCGATCCATCTCCTGCTAATTTGACGGTTTTAAGAGTATTGGGATCAACTCCATGCATTTGCATTAAATGACGGGTGTATACGTCTCCAGAATCTCCAACAAGGTTTGTACCAATAGTTGCGCCTTTCAATGAAGCCACTCTATCTTCAAGTGATGAGTCTTTAGAAACATTCTTTTTCTTTTGATATTGTTTAGAGAGTGTAATTTGATAGGTTAGCGCAGAATTTAAAGATTGAATTGCCAATAAATCTTCACCTTTGTCAAGAGGAGTAAACATACTTCGAGGACCCGAGACCGCAAACTGAGCTTCGCCTGATAATACAGAAGCGATTACTTGTGCTCCTCCACCACCAGAAACAATCTCAGCTTCAATTCCTTCCTTTTCAAAAAAACCTTGCTCTATTGCTACATACAATGGGGCAACCGACAATAATCGTGCAGGTTCCGTAAAAGTAAGCTTAACCGCTTTTCCTCCTGAATTCCCTTTGTTTTCTGTAGTTGTTTCGTCACTTGGACCGCATGCAGATACTATTAACACCAAACAAAGCAGAACGAACGCCAATTTATTCTTAAACATATTACTTACCTCCCTAAATCAAATATTTTTAACATTTAATTCACTAACTAACTATATTCCTCCTCTATTTTAGTTTTATATACAAAACATAATTTCATATACATATCAATTCTAAATCAGCTGTCCCTTATGGGTCAATCGTAATTTTGGAATATTTAGATAATTAAGCAAATTACTGCACAAAAAAACACTCATTAAAATCATGAGTGCCCTTTAACTCTTGAGATGCAATTTTCTGCCAAATAAAGAAAAAAACTTAATGCTTCAGCAATTTAAAAAAGATTGCAGTATAAGAATCGAAGTCAGTACTAGAATATGTTTTTGTTAAGGTTACCCCATTATACACATAATCCCACATTGTATCATCATTAGAACCATCGCTGGGTACTTGCACTGTACAAATGCCCTTGATTCCCCAGTCGATTTCATTAACATCCTTCAAGCCTGCTATTGGATCAATGAAGAGGATATTAAATTTCCCCTGTATCATTTCAGACAAGACGGATGGTAATTCCACTGCTTCGTGAACGGAAATTGCCCCCACCTAACGAATTAAGATGGAATTGCCATTTGACATTATTTCAATATACTTATTTATTCGGTAATTGAGTTTTTCAAGCAGGGTAAAGATGAGTCCAATCTTGATTAGGTATCATAGAGAAATCATGAACTGAAATAACATTATAATAGGTATCTTCCAATAAAATGCGCTTTTTGCTGCTTGCCGCACTCATCTGAAAAAACCACTTCTCCATCATCAAGATAAAAAGCGATGCCATCTACCTGCTTCATATTCTTAAGATCCATAAATCCGACAAATCTGTTCTTCAATATTCTGCTTACATCCGGGAGCGAATTAAATTCAACCCAATCAAGGGGAAATGAAGACCGCCTTAAATTAAGGGAAGGTCCACACCAACTGCCAAGGCTAATGATTACATCATAAGATCCTTTTATATCTTATAATTTCAATTCAGTCATCCGCTCTACTAATTTCCCTATTTCACCGAGGTAACTAATTTTATTGCCAGTCTTTTTCACTTTGTTCTGGAATTATATACACAATCCAGCCATAACGAATTTTCAGTTCTTCAGCCATTATTTCGGCAGTTTCTTTATCCGGAAATGTGCCTGTTATTAAGCGGAAACGGTTATTTTCCGGGTTAATTATTTTTTCTCTCATAGCTTGTACCTCCTTTTTTATATCCTATGAAGCTTCATGGAAATCTGTATAGTACTTAATAGATTACTAACAGCCCTTTTTATGTACATGAAAAATAAAAAAATCCTAACTTTGATAAAGTGGACTTGTTGGGAACTTGGGGGATTATTGGAAATGCAAAAGAAAATTATGGAGAAGTGAATGACTATCTAAATATTGTCCCCTTTCCACCTTTTATTGTAGGGTCAATAATCTTTTTCTACCTCCTCAATCGCTTGATTATATCACCCACTTCAAAAGCAAGATGCCTAAGCCCTCTTGCTTCAGGATAAGTTGGACAATTGGGCTGTAAGAAAAAAGAGAACAATTCCGGCTGATATTCCCCTCCGACTATTTGGGGTACCGGTATGATCTTAAACGAGAAGCTATGAAACTCAAAAGAGTTTTTCAATAGGGTGGTGAGTCAAATATTCAAAGTCATTACTTTCTTCTTATTGAAAAATATCTCAATTTATGTCAATTGAAACCAAATTATGAGTTTGTTATCTTAGTTAATGAACCGGTTCATGACTAGTTTATGTATGAATATTAGTCACAATAAAAGGAGAGATGAAACCATGACACAAGTACGTAACTCAACAAGCGCAGTGGAGCAGTATGCTAATCTCATCCCCATGAGTGAAATTGCTTCGAACGCAGATCAATTATTTCCTTTTCCAATCTTTAATAGTTTACGACAAAAAACTCCTGTAAGGTACGACGAGGCTCGAAGCTGCTGGGATGTATTTCGATATGAGGACGTTCATTATATTCTAAAAAATCCAAAACTGTTTTCATCGGAACGAGGGTCTGGAACTCTTCAAGGAAGCATTTTGACAATGGACCCTCCTAGACACACAAAAATGAGAAACTTAGTGAACAAGGCATTCACTCCTAAAGCAGTGAAGGATTTAAAAAATAAAATCGAAGAGGTGACACTTTACCTTCTCGATCAAGTTAATGAGAAGGGGACTATGGATCTCGTTCATAACCTTGCTGGTCCGTTGCCTGTCATAATAATTGCCGAATTATTGGGGGTCCCTGCTAAGGATCGGGATCTTTTTAAAACCTATTCTGATGTTCTCGTGGCAGGCGCCAAAGATAATTCAAATGAAGCCTTTCAAAGAATGGCACAGAAACGTAAGGAAGGAAGTGAGTTTCTTAAAGAATATTTCAAAAAAATAATTTTAGAGAGAAAAGTAAATCCAGAAGAAGATTTAATTTCACTATTATTAGCAGCAAAAATTGATGGGGAAAAATTAACAGAAGAAGAGGTACTATCTTTCTGTGTTTTATTATTAGTTGCGGGAAATGAAACAACAACTAATTTGATTACAAATGCCGTACGCTATATGACAGAAGATAAAAACATTCAAGAACAAGCTAGGACAAATCTGCCTTTAATACCAAAATTGGTTGAAGAAACACTACGCTTTTATCCTCCAATACAGGCAATTGGCCGTGTTACAAAGGAACAAGTCAAAGTTGGGGGCAAAACAATCCAAAAGGGGGAACAAGTAATTTGCTGGGTCGCTTCGGCAAACCGGGATGAACAAAAGTTTGCAGAGCCTAATCGGTTCACATTAGAAAGGAAATTAAATCCTCATTTGAGTTTCGGGTTTGGTATTCATTTTTGTTTAGGTGCCCCGCTTGCACGTCTAGAAGCAGAAGTAGCTCTCGTGACACTATTAAGTACATTTGCAAAATTGGAAGATGTAAAAGGGACTGAGCTGGAGGCGATTCCAAGTCCGTTCGTTTTTGGAGTGAAAGAACTTCCTTTAAAATTCACAAGACAATGAGCCTTGCTGCCTGAGAATATATAGATTAGGTAATACAAAAAACTATCAATAACAAAAAATGAATTTTTAATAACCTCAATGAAAAAGAAGTATATTAAAATTACGACCTTTTAAAATTGAATATTTGGAAAGCATTTATTGGAGAAGATATTAAATCCTACATTTATCCAGTTATTAAAAATTCCATTGTACTAGGTTGAAAAAAACTTAATATATAATACGGATTTCATGACATAAAAAATACAGAAACAAAAATGGAAATCACAAATGAGTTCCATTTTTGTTTTGAGTACTATTTTGTTTTAGGGCACCTTGATGAAAGACTTTTCTTATAAAAATATACATAACCCTATTGCAAATACTACTTTCCATATATTTCAAGAGGCAAATCATCCGGATCACAAAAAAAGGTAAACCTTTTTCCTGTTAACTCATCAACACGGATAGGTTCGACTGGAATGTTTTCTTTTTCCAAATCGTCAATCGCTCGATTAATATCTTCCACTTCAAAAGCAAGATGTCTAAGCCCTCTTGCTTCAGGATAACTGGACGATTTGGGCTATCAGGAAATGAGAACAATTCAAGCTAAATTTCCCCTCCGACCATTAAATCCAATTTATACGACTGCCTATCTGACCGATATGTCTCCTTCACGATATCACATCCTAATTTTTCATAATCGGAACAAATTATTGACATGATGTATTTTTTTTACCTTCATTTGTTTCCTCCCTAAGAACATTGGTTATTTTAATAATCTAATTTTACCAAATTTATCCATTTATAAAAAATTAGATTTCAGTGCTTCCTTCGGAATATACTGCACCATACTGGTACATCCATTTCCCTTTCACCTGGATATAGGTCTTTACAAAGGGCGTATAATATAAGTTAATCTAAAAAACGTATAATAAAAAAGGAGCCTTCCCCTCCTACTCTCTAGATCAATAATATAGATTCCTAGAACGCTGATTATGTTTATTAACTTTGTATATTGGTGTACTTGGTTGTAGTTTAAAATAAAGTCGTTACGTTTTCTAGTTGTAAACCAACTCCCACTTCCTCGCCAAATAAATTAAAGGGGATGTTTTGAATTACGGCCATTTTTCAGAGTGTTAACTATCATTCTCAAGCATATGCTTATATTTACATGCATGATGTCCTTTTTGTTCGTATAATAGGACAAAGGGGAATTAAGATGAGTCTAATTTACAAGAAGAGGAGCAATTTGTTCTGTGGAAACAAAAGGCGAAGAAATAAACTGCTTAGCATTAAAAGTCAAAGAGATTATTCAATCTTCTGGATGTCAAAATGAAGATGTAATCTTTCTTTGCATTGGTTCAGACCGATCAGTTGGGGATTCATTAGGCCCTTTAGTCGGGACAATGCTTAAAGAACATACGGTGCCTTATCGTGTTTACGGTACTTTGGAAAATCCCGTTCATGCATTTAATTTAAAAGACACATTGAAAAAAATTAAAAAACAATTCAAAAAGCCTCTTATTTTTAGTGTGGATGCTTGTTTAGGGAATCAAAACCAGGTCGGTTATGTTTTTTTGAAGGATGGACCTCTTGTCCCTGGGAAAGCTTTAAAAAAAGTATTGCCGGAAGTTGGAGATTATCATATTACAGGAATGGTCAATTATATAGATCCGCTGCCAACGATGCAATTTTTAAATGATACCCGTCTATACACGGTTATGAACCTTGCGAAAACAATCGTAAAAATAATTACTCAAGCTAGCGGCGAGACTTCTGGAATTAAATAAAAGAATGGGCTGTGCCAAAACCACTAATAATAATTGGTTTTGGCACAGCCCTACTTTGTTTGAGTTCGAAGAATTTATTAGATAACATTGTACTTAAATAATAGCCCCTGTCAAGATAGCAACAATGATAAGGACTAATGAACAAATTAGAGCCCATTTAAATGCATACCGCTGTAGTTCCCCGATATCCGTTTTTACCATCCCTACTAGTAAAAGAGTCGAGGCCACGAGTGGACTTAAGAAATGTACAGGCTGGCCCAGTACGGAAGCTCTGGCAATTTCTAAAGGACTCACTCCATAAGCTTCTCCTGCTTCTGCAAGAATTGGCAAAACACCAAAGTAGTAAGCATCATTGGATAAAACGAACGTAAATGGCATGCTGGTGAACGCAACGACCATCGGTAAAAAAGAGCCTAAAGAATCCGGAATGATGGCCACTAATGAATTTGCAATGGCATCTACCATTTTCGTTCCGGAAAAGATCCCTGTGAAAATACCAGCCGCAAATACTAGTGTGACGACGGTAATAGCATTTCCTGCATGTGACACGATTCGCTCTTTTTGCTGTTCTAGATTAGGGTAATTAATGATTGAAGCAAGCACAAAACCGATTAGAAACAACACAGGTACCGGCACTAAGCCCATTACAAGAATGACCATAACCGTGAGCGTCAACAAAAGATTGACCCATATTAATTTAGGGCGCTTTAAATCGTCTTGTATGGCGGAAGCTACCGCTGCTTCAGCTAGAGCTCCTTTCATTTCAGGTGCAGCTTTGATATGAACAACACCAAGCCTTTTGCGCTCTTTTTTCCCAAGTACGTAAGCGGTAAAAAGAATAGCTGCAATACCTGCGAATAGTGTTGGGATAATCGGAACAAAGAATTCATTTGCATCCAGACCTAAAGATGCTATTGCTCTTGTTGCAGGTCCTCCCCAAGGAGTCATGCCACTCATAATACTTACAGCCAGCATAGAAATAGTGGCAAGAATAAGTGGATTCATACCAAGGCGTAAGTAAAGAGGCAGCATAGCGGAAATCGTAATCATATGAGTCGTGGTACCATCACCATCCAAGGCAACGGTCATTGCGATTACTGCTGTACCTATCGCTATTTTTACCGGATCCCCTTTTACGATTTTTAACATGGTTTTAATGAGTGGATCAAATAATCCAGCGTCAATCAGAACTCCGAAAAACAAAATAGCGAACAATAGCAAAGCGGCTGAAGGTGCGACAACCTTTATTCCATCGAGCATCATATCTCCGAGCTCTGGACCAAATCCGCCAATTAATGCAAAGATAATTGGAATGACCACTAGAGAATTAACAGGTGATAACCGTTTAGACATGATTAAATAAGTGAAGACAACGACCATTGAAATTCCAAGTAACGTAAGAATATGAATCCCCCCTATTAAAGAAACCGCTTACAAGTCAGATGAGAAGTTTGAATAACTAAAAATATTACATATCATTCTGATTCCCTGTTGCTTTATTTTCTATTTTTAGAATAGTTCATATCATCAAATAAGTGAAATACATATTTTTTTTACTTTTTCGAAAAAAAAACTTATAATCCATTTTATATTAAATTAAGAAATCCAAAAAAGCACTATGAAATTTTCAATAATTTCATAGTGCTTTTTCGTTAAAGATTGGAATTTTTATTCAAGAAATCAATAAAGTTTTTCACAGTAGAGAGTTTTAATGAATCCTGGTTATACATTAACCATGTATTTCTTAATACCGGCTTCCCATTTTTGTAGGATAACCCGTATGTATGCAAATTATCTGAAGGCTGCAGGCATATTTCTGGCAGAATGGAAACACCAAGATCATTTTTGACCATCTCTTTGCACGTCTCCTGCCGATCCGTTTCCATAGTTACAAATGGTGGCTCTGGAAATCTATCATGCCACCAGCCATTTATTAAGTTTTTTAAAGAACTGTCGGTCTTATAATTTATGAATGGAAGTTCCGGCAAATTATCCAAGTCTACCTCTTTCTTAGAAATTAAACAAAGTCTTTCTTTATGCAGTAACGATTTGATTCCATACCATTCATAATTTCCACGCAGTATGCCTAATTGAACACTAGAGGAATCCAGAAGATGCATGATTTCAGTACTCCAGCCTGTATTCACATTAAATTGTACATGAGGATATTGTGTTGAAAACTTTTTCAATATTTCTGGTAGTTTATATTGGGCAAAGTTACTGGAAACGCCAAGCCTTAACGTTCCTCTAACTTCATTTTTCATATTCAGCATATAATCTTTCGTTTTTTGCAACTTTTTCACCATTTCTTCCGCATAGCCCGCTAAATGTATCCCTTCTGAAGTGAACTCAATGCCTCCTTTTATTTTGAAAAATAGGTTTGTGCTAAATTCTTTTTCTAAATTTTTAAGCCGGTACGTAAGCGCCGGCTGCGATATATATAAACGCTCTGCGGCACGGCTAATGTTTTTTTCTTCATATAGTACCCTTATCGCAATCCAATCTTTTTCGTCCACTTAACCATCTCCCGATTTTTGGATTATAAGTTTTTTTATCATTTTCACTTAAAAAATATGTATTTTACTTATGAATGAACTTATCATACTATATTTTCAAAGGAACCGGTAGTGCTATAAATATTGATTTGGGAAAAGGTGGTTATACAATGAAAGTACCTGTAGTTGTAATGCGCGGCGGGACAAGTAAAGGTGTGTTCCTTAACTTTGAACATATGCCTTCGAATCGCTCACTCTGGGAAGATTTTTTACTTGACGTGATGGGCAGTCCGGATCGGAGACAGATCGATGGTCTTGGAGGAGCGAATTCATTGACAAGTAAAGCAGCGATCATCAAAAAATCAGAATCACCGGAATTCGATGTGGAATATACATTTGCGCAAATCAGCATCGATAATCAAATGGTTGATTTTAAAGGAAATTGTGGGAATATTTCATCTGCTGTAGGACCTTACGCAATTGAGCAAGGATTAGTCCCTATACAAGAACCTGTTACAACGGTGAAAATTTTTAACACGAATACACAAAAACTGATTATTGCAGAAGTTGAGGTTGAAAATGGACAAGTGAAAAAAGAAGGCAGCTGCTCAATTCCAGGCGTGCCTGGTAAAGGATCACCTATCTATCTTTCTTTTACTCGTGCTGAAGGAGCAGTTACAGGAAAACTTTTCCCTACAGGAAATCCGATTGACATGATTAAAACGAAGGATCGACTGATTCAAGTTTCAATCATTGATGTTGCCAATCCACTTGTTTTTGTAAGGGCACAGGATATTGGTCTAAACGGAAGCGAATTGCCCACTGATTATTCAAAGGAAAAATTAAATGAGCTAGAAGAAATCCGGTCGATTGCAGCTGAAATGTGTCAATTTTCCGATAAGAAATCAGCAACTGTCAAATCTCCTGCTGTGCCTAAAATGACCCTAATTGCTCCTCCTATGGATTACGTCGACCTAAACGGATCGGAAAGAAAAGCGTCAGAGATGGATTTGATGATCAGAATGATGTCGATGCAAAAGCCCCATCAAGCGCTTGCTATTACAGGAGCCATCTGTGCAACTGCAGGAGCTTACTTACAGGAAACGATTTTATCTGATATGGTGAACATTAAACAGGAAATTTTTCGATTAGCCCACCCGGCAGGGATCATGGAAACAAAAGTTGATTTTTTGGCAGGACACATACGCGCTATTAAAGTGGTACGCACAGCGAGAATCATTTTAGAGGGATACGTGTACACGAAAAAAAATTACGAGCTTTCCTATCAATTAGCTTGATTTGAATTGATTTGCAAATTACAGCAAAAAAAATTATCTATCACTTGGAGGCTTTTCAATGTGGGTCATCACTGTCTTTTTAAAAGGAAATATTAAAATTTTTGAATTTGACACAGAAAAAGAAGCGAAAGAACTATTCAAAAATATGAAAGGCACTAAAATTCTTTCCGAAATAGTTTACTTCAATGATCCTTGTTTTGTATAAATGAGTTTTCAATAGAGCCCAGACTATAATGTATCTCCAACTAACCGATGCCTACAAAATTCAATTATAAAATTTTGAATAGATGAAAATTTTCCGGGGGGAGCGCTCACCCTTATACAAGTTAGGATATAATATTTGAAGTACCAAACAGCCAAGAACTTTTTTAAGCCTTGGCTGTTTTTCATTCTTCTATTTAATGTATCCCTAGATTTTTTGGGCAAATTCTTATCTAATTAACTATGCAAGGAAAAGACTCAATGATTATTGACCGCTTCAACCTTTTCTTGAATATAGTGGGCTGCGGATGAACCAGCTAATTTTCCAAAGACTGCTCCAGACATTAACCCGGATCCACCAGGATAGTTTTCATAAAAAATCCCCCCAATCATTTCACCAGCCGCAAAGAGACCATTAATCGGTTGTTCTTCTTTGTTTAACACATGACCCGTAACATCTACATGCAAACCACCGAACGAGAACGTAATTCCGCACGTTACAGGGAAAGCATAGAATGGCCCTTGCTCAATTCGAAGTGCCCAGTTGGATTTAGGAGGGGTAATTCCTTTCGTTCCTTTGCCATCTTTCTCTGCGGGTCTATACTTGCCATCTTGTACTGCACTGTTATATTCTTCGATCGTTTTAAGGAATTGTGTTTGATTGACCGGCAGTAAACTAGCCAACTCTCCAAGCGTATCTGCTTTATAAATAGTCGCTTCTTCAAGGTCATATTCTTTACGCAGCATCGGGCGTACCTGTGCATCATAAATTTGATATGCCACATGTCCAGGCTGTTTTAATACCTCACGGCCGTATTTGGCATAGGTGTAATTTCGCAAATCTGCTCCTTCATCAACAAACCGTTTTCCTTCATTATTAAGCATGACGCTGTACGGATAAGAATGCTTTTTAAAAATATCTCCCGGCTTCGTGAAATCCCCTACTTTTGGCGCATTATAATCTGTCCCAATCGAATGACATCCAGACCACTGCCCAAATTTCTGAGCCCCTACTGCCATAGCCATGGAAATGCCGTCTCCTGTGTTGAACTCGGTTCCACGAACAATTGCCGCTTCCCATTCTTCACCAATATTTTCACATCTCATTTTCTTATTGGCTTCAAAGCCGCCACAAGCCAAAATCACACCGGATGTCTGAACTGTTACCATTGTTTGATCCTTCTCAACAACGACACCGGATATTGTGTTATTCTCTGATACAAGCTCCACAGCACGTGAATCGTACCAAACGTCAATGCCAATTTCCTCTGTCCGCGCAAAGAGCTGTCTCATTAAGCCCACGCCTTTATCTTCCGTTTTGATAGGCAGTCCTCCCCAGAAATTGCGCTTGCCAGCTTGTACGAAAGATTGATTTTCATAATTCAATTCAAATTTTATTCCCTGATCACGCATCCACGCAATTGTTTCATACGATTTAGTAACCAGCTGTTTTGCTAATTCGGGATTACTTTGTCCACCTGTTACTCGCATTAAATCATTGTAATAGTCGGATTCCGTGTATTCAGGCATTACAATTAAATCGGATTCTTCATCTGTTAATTCAGGTATTACTTTTCTGATTGCGTCTAAATTATTGTATGCTACACGAATGGCTCCATCCGTGAAGAAAGAGTTCCCTCCACGCTTTTCCAATGGTCCTCGTTCTAATACAAGAACTCTAGCACCTCCCTCTTTTGCTGAGATTGCGGCACATAAAGCTGCGTTTCCTGCCCCTACTACAACTACATCATAATTTCGTGTATTTGACATTTTTTCCCCTCCTGTTAAGTAGTGATACTCTTCATGTAAATAATAAGTGAAAATAATGAATAAAAATAATATTGTTTTTTTATTCATTGCCATAGAAAAATTTTATGAAGGAATGCTGGAAAGGCAAAACTATAGTAAGTCTATTGATTTACATAAAAAGATAGATTTCTTTTTTCAATAGTTGTATTATACTTTTAGAAATCAAATAAATTATCATTATTTATAATTACCCATAAATATTTTTTATGGTTAAAGGAGAAAAATTTTATGGATGAAAAAGACTGGCTTATATTAATTACTCTTTACGAAGAAAGAAATATAACAAAAGCAGCACAACGACTATTTATTTCTCAGCCAGCTTTATCCTATCGTATAAAACAGCTGGAGAAAGAATTCAAAACAAATTTAATCTCTAGAGGCAAAAGAGGTGTCGAGTTTACAGTTGAAGGGGAATACCTCGTTCAATACTCGAAGAATATGCGTAAGCAATTAGGAGCTGCAAAAGAACATATTTCAAATTTGGATAAAAAAGTAAAAGGAACTTTGCGCTTGGGTGTATCTGGATTGTTTGCCCGTTATAAACTACCAGTATTATTAAAAGAATTTCTAACCCTATATCCAGAGGTTGAAATCAGTTTGAAAACTGGATGGAGTTCTCAAATTCATCAGATGCTTCAAAAAGAAGAAGCACACCTCGGCATCGTTAGAGGTCCTTACAAATGGCAGGAAAATAAAGTGTTGTTTCAAGAAGAAAAGATTTGCATTGCCTCCAGTAAAAAAATTGAATTAAAAGAACTTCCTTTTCTTCCTAGAGTTAATTATCAGACAGACCAATCGTTAAGAAATACTATTGAAAACTGGTGGCAGGAAACATTTGCGTCACCACCTAAGATTTCAATGGAGGTAGATCGGATTGAAACATGTAAGGAACTGGTTCTTAATGGTTTAGGATATGCCATTTTACCAGAAATCTGTATTAAAGATGATGAACCACTGTATACTTTCCCCATTGTATTAAGCGATAATAGCTTTTTGCTTAGAGAAACTTGGGTTTTTTATCGGGATGTGACTATGGATTTGGCACAAGTAAAAGCATTTATTGATTTTCTTAATGATTCTAAACAATAGAAATAAGACGAATCGAAATAAAACTAATTCAAAGGAAGAGAATTAATATGAAAAAGTGGGATTTAAATGATGCAAGCAAGACAATCCAATTTTCAGCTGCACTTCTAACTGCTTTTATTGGAGGCAGTCTTTTCTCTCTTATCAGATTGCCAATCCCCTGGCTTCTAGGTCCAATGGCAGCCCTATTAATTACATCACGTTTCAAAAACGTTAAATTAATTTGGCCCGTTTCGATGAGAAATACAGGATTAATTATTGTAGGTTATTCAATAGGCATCTCTTTTACCAAGAGCTCACTGTCTGATATGATTAGTCACCTTCCCTCAATGTTGATCCTTACAGCCTTAATTGTCCTTGTGTGTGCATGTTCAGCTTTTGTTATGTCAAAATATTCCGGCATTGACTATCCTACATCCTTAACGAGTAGTATTCCTGGAGGTTTGTCACAAATTGTTGTGTTTGCAGAAGAAATGAAAGGTATTGATATTACGACAGTAACCTTTTTCCATGTTACAAGAGTGATAATGGTTGTTTTCTTAGTTCCCTTTTTAATTTTCAGTCCTATTTTTGCAGCGAAAAGTACCAATGACTCATCTAAAATAATGGATAACGTTATTCCTGAGTGGAGTGATTTATTTCCTCTTATCTTTCTGTTCGCGCTTATTTGTTTCCTCGCAGCAAGAATAGGTAAAATATCCAAATTACCAGCTCCTTACTTTTTAGGACCAGTAATCGCTGTTGCGGCAGTAGGCCTTTTTGGTTTGCAGGGACCACCACTTCCTCCTTCACTTCTTGATATATCTCAATTTATGGTTGGCGGTTATATCGGTTTACTATTAAAACCGGAACAACTTGACAACAAAAGAAAAACCTTGTTTTTTGCTTTGATGAACGGACTGATTTTGATCTGCGCAACAATGTTTTTTAGTTTTCTACTGACCCAGTATTATGATTTATCGACTATTACGGGTTTTTTAAGTTTAGCCCCTGGTGGAATGGATCAAATGGGAATCATTGCACAAGAAGTAAATGCTGATGTATCTACTGTTACCAGCTATCAACTATTTCGGATGGCTTTTATTTATGCCGCAGTGCCTCCATTACTAAGATTGGTATTAAAATTAAGTTTAAGAAAAAAAAGACAAGAACAATAACGTTAAAACTAAATGTTAATTAAAAAAGGAGAGAGCTTTGCTCAAGGACACTGAAAGTCTGATTTATAAAGAAAAGAAGGTCATCATTCACAATATTTAGATGATGACCTTCTTTTTAAATACTAAAAAAAATAGCATTAAATTTTTAAAAATTTCTTTATTGTATCACTTATCCTTTGGCTTTCTTTGCTCTCCTCCCTCCAATCTTTTTTAAGAATAAATTATTTTGATACCAACACAAAAAAAATATGTATTTAACTTATTGTTCTCCCTGTATTACCTTTAATGAAGAAAAGCGCATAAGCATAATGTAAAACTTATTAATCTACCAGTTAATTTTTTATGAAGACACGAAATTAATTCTTAGTCATCCAGAGATCAATTGAAAGCGCATTCAATATTTGGGAGGGGATTTAATAATGTTTCTTACAATTTTAGGCATCTCCATGGTTACCGTTTTTACCTATTTAATTATGTCCAAACGTTTATCACCCATTGTTGCTTTAACTTTAGTTCCGATCGTTTTTGCAGGAGTTGGTGGTTTTGGAAGTAAAATTGGCACTATGATGATGGAAGGCATTAAGCTAGTCGCTCCTTCTGCAGCTCTATTATTATTCGCCATATTGTTTTTTGGCATTATGATAGATACGGGCTTATTTGACCCACTTATCAAAAAGTTATTAGAAGTTGTCAAGGGAGACCCTGTCAAAATTTCGATGGGTACCACAATTCTTGCATTACTTGTGGCCCTAGATGGAGACGGTACAACAACGTATATCATTACTGTTTCAGCTATGTATCCACTTTATAAACGAATCGGTATGAATCCATTGGTTTTAGCCACTGTAGCCATGCTGGCTTTAAGTGTTATGAGTGGTATGACCCCCTGGGGAGGACCTGCTACCCGAGCAATAGCAGTATTGGGACTTGATGCATCAGAATTTTTTGTTCCACTTATTCCTACCATGATCGGTGGTGCTCTTTGGGTTATTTTCGTAGCATTTATTTTAGGGAAAAGAGAACGTAAACGACTTGGTGTAATACACATAGAAGAGTTCAAAAATGAAATAGCTGCTACTGTTGAAAATGAAGCCACTGAAACATTTCCTCATATTGACATTAAACGTCCTCGTTTTTTGTGGGTTAACTTATTAATTGTGGTAGGCATTATGGTCATGCTTATTATGGGATTGGTTCCTTCCCCCATTTTATTTTTGGTCGGTTTCGCTATAGCTTTAATGGTTAACTACCCCAATCTGGAAATGCAAAAAAGACGTATCTTAGCACATTCTGGAAACGCTTTAATTGTTGTTCTATTAGTTTTTGCGGCAGGAGTATTTGCAGGAATCTTTTCCGGTACAAAAATGGTTGATGCTATTGCTAATGGACTGGTTGCGATAATACCTGCTTCATTAGGACAGTTTTTTCCTGTCATTGTTGGCATTACAAGTATGCCATTCACATTTGTTTTATCGAATGATGCCTATTATTTTGGAGTTCTCCCTATTCTTGCAGAAGCAGCATCAGCCTATGATATTAGCCCATTGGAAATTGCTCGTGCCTCTATATTGGGACAACCCGCTCATTTAATGAGTCCACTTGTTGCATCAACCATTCTATTAGTTGGCATGGTTGATAAAGACCTTGGAGAATATCAGAAATTCGCATACAAATGGGCCATCTTGACAACGTTAATCTTAACAGTATTAGCTATTATTAGTGGTGCTATTTCTTTTATGTAATTTATAAAAGTCCTTGTATACTTGTTTGCAAGGACTTTTGTGGCATTTTTCAGCTAGATGGTTTTTTGATACAACTTTGTTGTTAGGTAAAGCATGTCCTTCAATTGACTTACTTACCAAGTTCCATTTCTTTTTCAACCGTTCCACAAAACGCTCATTGATATAAGTACGGACAAACTGGTCCTTTTTCCAAATCGATGTCTTTCCTAAAAAGGCTGTTTTCACATACTTTGTTGCTATTTACCAGGTAGTGAGTTGTGGTTGATTTCCCCTCCAGATGCTCGCTTTCCTTGGTACGGGCGGTGAGCATCTGGAGGCGTAAACGCCTGTGGGGTCTCACCTGTCCCGTTGCTCCCGCAGGAGTCTCGCACTTCCGCTCCAATCAACCTTAAATAGTTTCGTTTTAAAAACAACAATCTTTACGAAAAGAGCCTCTAAAAAAACCACCCGCTTAAGGCGTTGATCCTCAGGCAAGTTGGACCATGCCTGGTTCGCCTCCTCTTCCAGTGAACTTTCAACCTTTCTCTGGATCACCATCGCTTGATAATAATAAAAAAGAGAATATATGGTAATCTACTAGAGTTCAATAGATTTTCATGCATTCTCATGTAATAGACTATATTCGGTTTTTTAATAGCAGATTCTGCTTCAGTGCGGTTGTTACTTGCTTGTAGCACTTTTACCATAGTAATAGCCACCATTTCCATGGTTTCCATTTTTACGGTCAATTGCTGAATGTGATTTTTTACTATGAGATTTTTATTTATGGCGGCAGTTTTTGCAGACTTTGATGGTTTGGTTTGTTTCAGTTTTGTGCGGGTAGAGAAGCTTTACTCCTGTTCTTTCACACAGCGGGCATGTCCCTCTGCCATTTGAAGGCAAGTGGCTGATTGATTTTCCTCGGTTTCTTTTTGCCATTCCCCATCATTCCTATTCATAATAATTCTTGTTTCTTTATTAAATGTTGGACTGGCACAAAGGTTGATAGGCATTTGATGGTTTTTAACAATAGAGCCGCAATTCACATGAAATATATTACAACTTTCCTTTTACAAAATTAAACAAACAGCAACAATATTAAACAATATTAAACAATAAAAACAGTTGATTACCAATATACAGTTTATAGGAATTATAATGGAATAAAATCCAGTAATTTTGTACTCCTGAAATTACTGGATTTCGAGTGGCGCAGTACTTTTTAAATAGGAAAATCAGTCTAAAATTCAATCTTCTTAAAACAAAGTATTATATTTTCTCAATAAAATTTTTGTATTTTTAACTGCCCCTGATTTTACGACAAGATATTAAGTACATTCAACTTACAATAAGCTTGTATTAAAATATTTAGCATTTTGGGGGTGCAGTTTTTGACACAACAGAAAAAGCAGAAATGGAAAAGGAATTTAGTGGTGATGACTGCCATAACCGGACTAGGGTTCTCTACATTTTATACAGGCCTAAGTATTCCGGTTGCAGCGGTCGAACAACCTGACCAGCCGATTCCTAAGAAAGAATCGGTCTCAATTGTTCAACTTGTCGTACCAAATGATAAGGCAAAGGACAAGCTTCTTGAGCTTGGAATTGACCTTACCCACAGAATCGAAGCACACGACGGAGTCTATGAAGTGGATGCCGTTGTCACACCAACAGAAATTGCCATGTTAAAGACCTTTGGCATCAATGTAAAAGAGACCCTGATCACCGAAAATCAATGGAGCACACGTGTGGCAGAGCGGCAATCTACTGTCCAGCTGCAAGCCAGTCTGGCAGCTTCCGAGGATACACTTAAAGTCCTTAGGGCAAACCATTTTACCAATCAATCAGGCACCTTCCTATATCTCGAAGTAAAATCAAGCGCCGGTGCGACTGCTAGCACAGCACTTAAAGCAACTTGGACCGAGAACGGTGAGGAAAAATCTGCTACACTTTCTAGATTGGTAGATTACGGTGAATATTTATATCACTATTTACTTTTACCAGTTAGCGCCATTCCTTCATCTGTTAAAATTGAAAGTAACCTTGGAGGAACAGCTACGAGCACCATTACTGAATGGTTAGGGAAAGAGCCGAAACATCCAAAAACAGATTATGTTACGGATTTTGTTGACCACTATATGGCACCAAATGAATTATATGAACGTGCCGAAAAACTTTCAAAAGAATTCCCGAACTTGGTAGAAATCATTGATATGCCAAATAAAACAAATGGTTACAGACGTCTTGCCCAAGCAACTATCGGCGGCACGACCAATCTCGCAGTTGTTGTTTCCTCAAAAGCATGGGGACATGAAGGCGGGAATGATGTATCGGTAGAATTCAAGAATCCCGGAACCAATAATGCACCACTAAAAGTGACTGTGGATGGTACCAAGATTTTAGTAGATTTAGCTACTGATTCGTCAGGAAAGGCAACAAGTACTGCCGCACAAGTGGTTAAAGCACTGAATGAGAATGCTAGCCAACTTGTCACTGCGACTACATACCGCGGTAATACTGGTGCTGGTGTTGTCGCACCAACCACAAATGCTGCGATATTAACTGACGGCTTGAAAGCTGGGGCAGACGTTTCCCGTGATCCTTTCACAGTAAAAGCGATCCGAATCGGCAAGCATCGTGACGGTTCTAAACCAGGTGTTCTTGGATATGCTCAGGAGCATGCCCGTGAATGGGTGACCCCACTCGTAACAATCGAAACGGCGGAAAGACTACTGCGAAACTATAATCAAGATAGTGAGACAAGAAAGCTTGTTGATAATCTTGATATATTCCTTGTACCTTCAGTAAACCCTGATGGTGCTAATTACAGCTTAAATGATTACAATATGCAGCGTAAGAATATGACCAATCACTGTGGTCCCACTGCCTCTGATCCTGGGTACCGAAATAATTGGGGAGTTGACCTTAACCGCAACCATTCTGTTGGTTCCGTTTTTGATGGCTATATTGGCGGAGGTACAAGTTGCACGGGAGATACTTACGCTGGACCAGCTGAAAACTCTGAGCCTGAAGGAAGAAACCTTGTCTGGCTTGCTGACAAAAACCCAAATATTAAGTTTGCAATGAATATTCATAGTTATGGCGGCTACTTCATGTGGTCCCCTGGTGCTTACGATTCAAAACGTACTACACTGCCACGCCCATCAGCTGGTGAAGAAGCGTTTTACTGGGCAGCTTCTAATAACATCTTAAATGATATTCAGGACCACCGCGGAACGGTCATTCTACCTAGTCGTACAGGTCCAATTCCTGACGTACTATACTCTGCTGCAGGTAACTCTGCGGACTACCTATGGTATGAAAAGGGGATTTATGCCTGGAACTTCGAAGTAGGGGCAGATTTATGGAATAAGGATACAAAAAGATGGCAGGCAGTTGGATTCCAGCCAGCCTTTGTAGAAGGTCATGAAGAAGCAATGGAATTTGCCAATGGGTTGATTTCCTCATTTAGCTTTATTGTTTTTTCTTTAATTTTTGCTTCTGTCTTCATGAATTTTTTAAATTTAACCAAATGTCTATAGTCATCCGCCTTCAAAGCAAGCTCAACGCCATATCGATAATCATAGAATACCCATCCATCAGCATATAAAAATCCAAGCCAATATGCTTTTTCCTGGGTATCGATTACTTCGAAAATACTCTCATCAACACTAGTTCTCATTTCTTCATAAGAATTGATACCTTGGTCAATTAAAAAATCAGATAGTTTAGAGCGATCTATTTTCACCATCCGCGATATTTGATGGAGTGTATGGCCCTCTCTTCTTAACTCTAAGGCATTTTGCAGTTTTAGGTTTTCTGACTCACCATCTCTAATTGTAGACTTAGGTTTAATCTCATATCCTTGTTCACGTAGCCATTTCCTAAATGACCCCGATGTTGTATGTAGCTCTTTACAGATTTGTTTTATACTTCCCTTCATACCGGACGCAAGCCATCTTCGCTTAGCTTCTTCCCACACTTGGTACTTGTCATATCCTGAATTTCCGACCCTGTTATTGATTTCAAATCCTTTTTCCCTCATATATATAGAAAGCTTTTTTCTGTTCAAACCTGTTTCTATTTCAATCTGCCTCAAAGAATAACCACTTTTATAAAGTGATATTGCTTTATTATAATCATCCAATTTTATCACCTAATATTATTCTAAAAAGGAATTATAAATTTTATACTTCAATCTAAATAGTAATCCAACGATTAAAAAGATGAGTGATAATAAATTCATTTCCAAAAAAATGTATATAAAATGTTATAATTTACATAAAAAGGAGGCTGGCTATGAGTTCACGGAATATTAGAAAGGGCATGGTTAATTATGAAGAAAGCAAGAATTTTTCAGGGTTTATTGTATTTGAACTATTAGTTTTATGTGGATTTCTAACATGGCTAGGAGTTGAGAAGTTCAACTGGAATGGAGTTGCAACGTTTTTTATTTCCTTTATTTTTCTATTAATTATTTTCTTCACACGTTTTTATCTTTTGTTAAGTGTTTTATTTTCATTGGCTTGGGGTGGGGTAGGTTTTCTATTGATAACACTTCTGGTTTACATTACGGGTGGAAGTACTACATTATCACTCATTATTGGTATTATTGGCTTTATATTAGGAGCTTTAATAAGTTTTGGAGCAAGAATCTTAGGAAAGCAATATTACGATGATATAGAAATTGATAATTAATTAATCTTTACTTAGTTAAAGACTTTTATACTTAGGTATAATTTCTTTACTGATGAGTGAGAATAAAATTATTTAATACTACTATATTATTAACTACCTAAAAACTTATTAATTTAATTATAAACAAATAGTATTTGTTGGTGTTCTATAAATACAAGGAGGCAATTTATGTTTAAAAAAATAGTTTTACAAAATAAAAGATTTCACGAAAAAGAGTATCCTACTGAAGAACTTTTATCATTAGTCAATGATAAATTAGATTTTAATATAAAAAATTTACCACACACTTGGTTACCACTTATATACAAGTTTTTATTCGAGGAAGAAAAAATTTATTGGGATAAAGAAATTATTGATCTTACATATCACAAAATTAATAAAATTCACTTAATAGCCGATGAAAAACAAGAATTTCAAGATTTTGTCACTATGCTTTCCCAAGCACTAGAATACTTGTTTATATCTTTGTCATCTTTTAATGACATAGTAAAGAATATAACATTAAGGAACGATAACAATATATCAGAAGAAGTTGAATTTAGAATGTACTACATACCACTTTACAATTCAATTATTGAAGGTTGTTGGACTAACTTACTAAAGTTTTGGAGAAATTTACTAAATTTTGTTGA
Source organism: Peribacillus sp. SRI_006 (assembly GCF_057586375.1). NCBI lineage: Bacteria > Bacillati > Bacillota > Bacilli > Caryophanales > Bacillaceae > Peribacillus > Peribacillus sp. SRI_006. The sequence goes on from NZ_JBYCZT010000016.1 coordinate 116,997, forward strand.
TGAAAAAAATTTATTGCCTCAGAATAAACTACATAGTTTAGTTGAAACTATTAATAAAAGAGGTTTAGAGGAGTTAACGAAAAATATAGATGTGGATATTAGAAACGCAATTAATCATGGTGGCATATTTATAACTGATGAAAAAACGGCAATCTTTCAATATAGTAAAGGAAAAGATGGAGTACAGACTAAACAAGTTAGCTTATACAATTTTCGAAGAGTGATATTCAATTTGATAGATGTGGCAAGTTCTACATACTTAGGTATTATTAAATATTTTTGTCAAAAAAATATAGATTTTGACTTTTTAAGTAAATTCATTGAAAGTGAGTTTGTATATGATTCTCTTGTTAAACTAGAGATTTCTTCATACCTAAATTCTTGTCAATATATATTTAAAAGTCAAACCATTAATGATGAACAACAAATAAATCTTAAATTTTATACTGACGAATTAACAGCAGCTGAGAAGTTAGAATTCTCGATATTTACTTTTTTGAAACTTTACCTATACTACCCAGAGGTTAATAGATATTTCATTACTTTTTCAAGCGAAAGATGTTTACCTTCGTTTATATCCGCTAATTCCGCTGATGTTGCTAAATTGTATAATAGAGAATTAAATACTCTAGAAGATTTAACGAAATTAATACTACAAAATAACACACCATTACTGAATGAACCATACCTTGAAGATATTAATATAAGCGAAGCGAAGAAAAATGTTTTTTCTAATATCAAATCAGCCCATTATGAGGTTACTGATATTAAAGATATTAGTATGGAAAATGGAAAACGTTTTAAAGCAAATGTTTATATTGTAGATGCCTATAGAAGAAATCACATAAAGACATTAGTAACAGAAATTATTGAAAAATTAACTTACCTAAAAAATTATCCTAACCTTAAACATAAAACAAAATTTGGTGATATGCCAGCTGATTTAGTTCAGCTTACTCTTTACAAGGTGAAGGCAAGGGAAGGTCGAAGAGAAAAGCATCTAATATCATCAAATGAAAACTTTATTGCTACAGTCCAAAATTATTCAGATATCAAATTTAAACTTACTCATACTTCACTAAAAGAAAAAATATGGAGAGATTTAAAATTTAGAACTGAAGGCAATATAGAATATGGGTGGAATCCTCAATTCGGAAACAAGTGAATAATCACTTGTTTTTTCTTAGTGGCTCTGTTAAAAATATTTTTAATCTTAATTATATGCTTTAGAATAATGTTTTATAATTTTATAAATTATTACTAATAACCTTGATAAAATAATAGAGTTGAAATAATTAAAACCAAAACTAAAACAACAAAATAATGTATTTTCATTATTGTTCCTTTAAAATTCAGGGTTAATATTTGATGTTATATGTCAATATAGTTTCAATTTATATGTTATAAATTTACACATCAGTCCTCATTTCCTTAATTAACCAACCTGCCCCGTTAGTGCCATAAGAAAAAGCTGCCTTAAAGACAGCTCTGATCTTCAGCTAACGCACCCGTTTGTTGAATAACTAATTAAAAGTATACTGCCAATAAACACCCCTTACATACCAAGAAAAATCACAACGAATACCGCTGTTTTCTCCCTCAAAAGACAACCCATTAAGGTAAACTCTTGCTTTTTTATTTCTTCGCTTACTCTTTATGGTATTGTGCCTGTAGAAATGATTGAGTTGATTCCCAGGCTTCCCTTTCTGGACGGTTAGTTCTAATACAATATTGTAAAATTTGCAATTCTCTTGTGAATCCCATAAAGTACTCATCAAGTGAGAAAAAGAACATAAAGTCCCAATGATCAATATCGAAAACATAACTTTCAATCTTTTGAATATTAGGGTCTTTTTTAATTCTTGATTGAATACGCTTATTTCCGTCTACACAAAGATAATGACAAGGATTATCTCCATTTTGAAGTCCATACATTTCTACAGCAAAAGGAAGTCGTTCATCTTGCATATGTTTGTCCTTTATATATAAAGTCGTAGGATCTACAAAAAGTTCGTGGAAAGGGATTTCTTGAACAGACACCGATCTTAGTTTTTTATATGTCACATACTTCATCTTTTCTATATCAAAATGTAGGTGAAAAGAACCTCCAGGTGTTACATATTCAAATACATAGATTTCATAAACCTGGTTGTCGTAATTCTTTTTATTCATATATTCCCTTGCAGGATTAGACCCAGGATGTTCTTTGATGAAATCTTTAATTTTTTGATCATGAAATTCAAAGGTATTGATCCAAAAATCTTTCCATTCTTTATAGAAAGATAAAACCCCAAATGTTTTTTGTAGTTCGTCAAAATAAGCATTGTAATCAAAAGTTCTGTATTCTAAAGGTGTGCCTGCATTAAAATAGGCTGGCAAATATACCAACTCCTCTTCTACTAGAATATTTGATTCATCTTCAAGTATCCTATACCATTAAATCAGTATTTTAAAACCTTTCTTAATGAACTAACCTGCCCCGTTAGTTGTATAAAGAAAAAGTTGCCTTAAAAACAGCTCCGATTAATCTTCAACTAACACATCCGATAGTGAACATTAATTATAGACTCATTAAATTCACAGTAACGATTATTGCTAATGAAGCCCATACAAGAAAAAGGATTGCAGTAAGATGCGGAGATACTTCCTCTTGGATAGCTTTTATTAATGTAAATATAAAACTATATCCAAAAATGAAAAATAAAATTGCATATATTAAAAACAAAATATACATTCCTTTCGTACATTTAGACTATTGAACTTTGTACTTACTATCCAGAATATTTTACCATATAATTTTCGACTAACCTGCCCCGTTAGTTCATCAAGAAAAGGAGCTGCTGATCAACTTCTAGTAATGAAGTAAAGGACCCGTTAGCTTAAGTACAATAATTCACAATCTTACTTTTTCAGATAAAAACTACTACTAAAAGTTTTATATTGTATAAATATTTTAAATATGTAAAAAAGCTTACTCAAAGAGTAAGCTTAACCTCTATAAACACTATCACATGTTGCAGGTTTTGGTTCATAAAAACAATGTTCTTTAAATTGACCTGTTTGAGGTTGATCATACCATGTTGGAGGGCATGGAGCATGTGGATTAAAATACCAAAGAGCATATCTAGCCGGATGCTGTCTCCAGTGCTTCAAATTCTGTTCTGCTAATCTTCTTTCAATACCTCTCGCTCTTTGATAAAATACATTCCCTTTTTGAACAGCTTCAAAAGAATAATTTCCTCCTTGTACTTGATAAATGACTTGTGGAATTGTTCTTAAACCTTTAAAGTCTAAACAATTAGCTACAAGACGATTTACAATTACATTTCCAACATATAACATTCCTTGTTGTCCTTCACCTTCGGCTTCTGCTCTCATCATCCTTGCCATTAAGTCAACGTCTGAACTTCGGTAGCTTGCTCTTGCCATTTTTTCCACCCCAAAAATATTATATGAAAAATAGCCTACAGCCATGTCTTTATTTATGTAATATAAAGTGCTTAGTTATAATAACTTACAGCTTTTAAGTAAAATGAAAACTATTGCATTTTTTTTCCCTTTATTCAACTAAACTGCCCCTTTAGGTTCATTAAGGGGTACCACCAGCATGACGCTGATTTACAACGTTAAGGGCATCTAGATATAAAAATAGCCGGTTTTTTCACCACGATAAGGGTGTAACCGGCATTATTGCTAGTATTTGTTTAATGGTCGCAAAGTTTAAGATGGTAACCTCTTTCTACACTTTCTTTATAATGAAAAGGTTACCCAAATCCAGTTATATACGAACAAATCTTAACAATTCATCGAACGATTGTTAAACAACAAGTAGGACTGAAGTCATCCCTTGCCGGCAAACTGGATCTGATAGATTTTCTTGGGACGCCCTCGCAGCTTTTCCTGCTTTTTGTAAAGAATACGGGCCACCCCTTTTTCCTCCAGACGATTAAGAATGCGATTGGCACTTCTTACCGTGACATCAAGATGGTAAGCAAGCTCCTCCGCTGTCAGTTCGTTGCTTTCTGTCTTCGAAATGACCGCCATGATTTTTTGGAGCTGAAGGGTAGAGATTTCCACGTCTTTGCTGATGCGTTGGATGGACTTGTTGACTCCGTTCAGGTACTCCAAACAATTTCCTTCTCCCAATGGCCCGATGATTTTATCCGTATCTGTCACCACATAAGTACCCGGGGACCGGCTAGTTACGGACAAGTTGTTGGCTGACTGCGCGTTCGAACGTGCCTTGTACATGGTATTGTCTACCCCCCAACCAATGTGGACCGAAAAGGGCAACACTTTGCCAAGATAGGACATAAGCAAGCATTGTGAAAGGTTGTGCGTAAGTGTCTTGAGTTCCTTGTAAGAACTGATGAGCTCAAAGCTTCCACTGGATTTTTGGATGAGAAACGGGACTTTTTGCTCTGTGCTGAATTCCAGTAGCGATTTGTGCAAAAGCATTTGCTGAAACTCCCACTCGTTGATGTTTTGCTTCCCCGTGTCCGGATTTCCAATTGTAATGTGGCCAATGGCAATTTGGCTCTCCGCCAGTTTAATCAATGAAAGCTCGCTGATGATTTGCTCGAATTGCTGCACAACTGAATCAGGCGACGGGAACAGGAAAATATGGGGGACTTCATGGCGGACCAAATCTTCAACAATATTACTCAACCGGGTTAATGACAAATCGATTTTTCCCTCTTGCCACAACTGGATGTGTTCATTCAGTACCTCTTCATATACCTGGTCAGTCACTTGTGAGAAAGAGACCATGAGAGGCATGTCCTTTTCATTCAGCACCTGCTTCAATCCAAGAAAGTTGTTTTGGCTCGCTATAAAGTCAATATAGATCCTAGAAAAATCAAGGTTCCGGTTGGACAGGCTGATTTGCAACAACTTTTCGTAGAATTCCTGCTTGCTGATTTGAAAGGTATAGGTAGGAATAGGGAATTTCCCCCACTTTTCCGTCAAATAATGGTAGGCCAGCTCAGTCAGCACAAATCCATCCACATGCTGCTGGTTTTGTAGGTATAGATCGATCGTTTCATGCAAGCGTTGATACGGCAGCATTACAATTTCGCAGCTCTCCTGGACCCGATCCGGTACTGTTTTCAACTCTTTCAGGGAATGCTGGGCAATCATGACACCCAAACGTATCATACCCGATCCCTCCTTTCGTTCACTAGTAACATTATAAGAGATTCGGAGCCACCTGGAAATGTTTTAAAAAAAACTTGAAATATTCAGAATATTAACTTATACTCAATTTCAGACAATTAGTCTTAAAAGTGTCTAAAAATAAATATAAACACAAAAATATATACACATATCCTCCTATACCTAAATGTGTTTATGTTTTTCGGACCGGATGACTGTTGGCTTGCTCAAATATAAAAGCGCTTAAAAGGGGGGAGTTCAAAGATGGATCCACTTGCTGCAAACCGTAAACAGAAAACCTTGATAATGGTTCTTCTCTGTCTTGGCTGGATGGTCAATACCTTCGACAGGATAGCCATCAACGTAGCCGTCATTCCTATCTCCAAGGAGTTCGGTTTAACGGAAACACAGGTAGGTCTTGTGATTAGCAGTTTTTTTCTAAGTTATGCAATTATGCAGCCAATCGGAGGCAGTCTGGCAGACCGGTTTGGCTCACGGAAAGTGATCTTGTTTTCCTTAATTACCTGGTCCATTTTTACCATTCTAACTGGAATGGCCTGGTCGTTTCTTTCTCTGATTGTTCTCCGTTTCTTGTTCGGAATTGGGGAGGGTAGCTATCCTTCTGCAAGCCAAGTCTCACTCGCGGAAACCTTTCCGCAAAAGGAGCGCGGACGTGCCAAATCGGGACTTCTAGCTGCCGGGAAGCTAGCCGGCGTGCTAGGGACACTAGCTATCGCTAGCCTAATTAGTATCTTTGACTGGCAGTTCATGTTCATCTTCCTTGGTGTTGTCGGTTTGCTACTTGCCTTTTTTTACTGGAAGTATTTCTATCCTGCAGGAACACAAGGCATTCAAAAAAATGCACCTAGCGAAAAAATGTCGTTAAAACAGGCCCTTAAAATTCCTTTATTATGGCAGCTTACTGTGATTTACTTCGGAATTTCAATAGTGAGTTGGGGAACTGCGGCGTGGATGCCATCTTATATGGTTAAAGTGCGGGACCTTGACCTGGTATCGATGGGTGCAGTGGCTACCATTCCGGCCATCATGGGTCTCATCACAATGCTTTTTACTGGTTGGTTGCTGGACAAGTACATGGTGGGAAGAGAAAAATACTTAATTGTTTTGGGAGCACTGATCGGGATGATATCCCTCTATTTTTTTATCAGCGCCCCTTCTATCCCTTATGTAGTAATGTATGGTGCATTCGCAAGTATCGGTATTGCGATAGCCTTGACCACCACGTTAACGATGCCGCTAAAGTATATAGCCTCTTCTTCCATAGGCACGGCTACTGGGATGGTATATTTGGGTGGGCAATTAGCTGGTGTTATTGCTCCTACCGTCATGGGATTCATGATTCAACAGTTTAACGGTTCCTATGATGCCGGATTCTGGTTTTTAATTTCCGCGCTTTTCATTGCTCTTATTGTCGGGATGACTGTGCGAACCCATTCTGACGAAACGAGTGACCAAGCTACAGAGATAAACTCCAGAGCTGAGTAGCATGGTTCGCATCTAATTAAAAGAAAAGAGAGGATGTTCTTCATGTTTAATCGTCAAAAAATTGCAGATATTATTGAACAAAAAAGAAAGACATTTATCCATGTGAGCGACTGTATATGGGACTACGCCGAAACTCGATTTGAAGAGTTCCGTTCGGCAGATTTGCTTTGCAAAACACTGGAAGAAGAAGGATTTAGTGTAGAACGAGGAGTCGGCGGCATGGAGACCGCTTTTATCGGGAGCTATGGAAGTGGCGGACCTGTTGTGGCTATTCTTGGGGAATACGATGCACTATCCGGACTGAGCCAGGACCGTGGAATCGCATCTCATCATCCAATCAAGCAGGGGGGCAACGGCCATGGCTGCGGTCACAACCTCCTGGGTACCGGCTCGTTGGCGGCTGCAGTAGCTGTTCGCCACTTTATGGAAGAAAATCAAATCAAAGGAACGATTCGCTATTACGGCTGTCCGGCTGAAGAAGGGGGCTCAGGAAAAACTATTATGGTCCGAGAGGGTTTGTTCGATGATGTGGACACGGCTATCTCCTGGCATCCGTATTCCTTTAACGCAGTTGCATCGGTAACAAACGTGGCCAACTATCAGGTGTACTTTAAATTCAAAGGAAAAGCGGCCCATGCAGCAGGCTCTCCTCATCTCGGCCGCAGCGCATTGGATGCCTTAGAGTTAATGAATATCGGGGCTAATTTTCTCCGTGAACATATTATTCCTGAAGCTCGCCTCCACTATGCTATTACTAATTCGGGCGGACTGGCTCCCAATGTTGTGCAGGCAGAAGCGGAAGTACTCTATATGGTGCGGGCTCCAGAACTGGAGCAGGTAGATGAGATTTATCACCGCGTATGCAAGATTGCCCGTGGTGCTGCCATGATGACAGAAACAGAAGTTGACATCATTTTTGATAAAGGGTGCTCCAACTTGATTCCTAATCGAACATTAGCAGCTGTTATGTACGATAATTATCGCAAGGTTGGCGTCCCAGAATTTAACGAAGAAGAAAAAGCATTTGCCCGTCAAATTCGCACCACCATGCCAGAACCCGATAAGAAAAGTATTTTGCGCATGCTTTCTCAGCTACCAGTAGACAAAAACTTAATTCAAAAGATAAAGGAACAAGAGCTTTCCACTGTGTTAATGCCCTATATAAACAACACCTTTCGTATGACCGGTTCGACCGATGTTGGAGATGTCAGCTGGATTGTACCTACTGTGCAATGCGCAGTCAACTGCTTTGCGATGGGGACACAGCTTCATTCCTGGCAGGCTGTGGCGCAAGGGGGAACATCAATCGGCCACAAAGGTATGCTTCATGCCGGCAAAGTAATGGCTGCTACCGCAGTCGATATACTGCTCCAACCAGAAGTCATTGACCAGGCAAAAGCTGAACTGAAGGAAAATTTAGATGGAGCTAACTATGTCTGCCCAATTCCGACGGAAATCAAACCTGCATTGAGTCGATAACTTTCAAAAAGGAAAAGCCCTACAGTTATTTTACAACAACTGTAAGGGCTTGATTTTTTCCTATTTAGTAAGATTTAACAATCTGGACGGGAGTGGCTATTTTTGCATTCAGATCCCCTTAACGTTGTAAATCCGAGTTTTGCTGACGGTACCCCTTATAGAACTAACGCACCCGTTAGTTCATTAAGGCCTTCTATGTACTCTATGATTCAAAAAAGAACTTATAAGTTCAAATTTTGAATCATTTCTACCCTATTACCAAATGGGTCTCTAAATTCAAATCGTTCAAAATTTGGAATTGGAACACCATCAAGTATTTGTATATTTTCTTTTGTTAATCTATTTTTCCAATATGAGATGTCTTCTACTTCGTAAGCAATATGTGCTTTAGTTTTCAATCTATCAAAATCATCTTCTGTTCCTATATGTACATCTTTATCACCGACTTTTAACCAAAATCCTCCTCGTCCTTTAAGGGATTCGGGTTTTTCGATTTCTTGTAAACCTAAAATACCACAATAGAAATTTTTAGCCTTTTCTTCAGTCTCCTTTGGAATAGTTATCTGAACGTGATGTAATCCTTTAATCATTTTAGCACCCCCAACGAATTCAAAATTTTCCCAAAATTCCCCTTTAATACAAGGATACTAAACTTCCAACGGAAATAAAATTTTATATTATTTATAAAAATACATAAGAATCTCTTATGGTTAATGTTTTATATTTATAGTTACATCTTCCACTAACCTGCCCCGATAGTTGCATAAAGAAAGAGCTGCCTTAAAGACAGCTCAATATTTAGCTAACGCACCGTTAGTTCATTCAAAAGTTGGTAGTTAGGATTCAATAGTTGCCATTGATGTAATTCGTAAATAATATCCATCTGGGTCAATTAATCTAAAATCCTCTAATCCCCACGACCTTTTGGTTAACTTAGTCTGTATAGAGTACCCTTTTTCAACTACTTTGTTATAAATATCATTTATATCTTCAACTTCTAATACTATTTCAACCCCTAATCCTGTTTGTTGACTATTATTAGAAACTTTAAGAGGATGGTTTTCAGGTAAACTTTTCATTTCCCCCAACCCTAATGTAACATTTCCTTTTTTAACTGGAACGTAAGTATGTATAATCTCTTTTGGTGCATTAAATTCTAGTATATCTCTATAAAATCCCACTGATTTTTCTATACTTTCAACAAATAATTCAAGTCTTAAATTCACTTATACATCTCTCCTTTTAAGAATTATTACATAAATAATTCTGGTTTCTTATGCAACTATCCTACCCCTTTAGTTCAATAAGTCTTATTGTAGATATGACACAAACTAATAAAAAAAGACGGATTTACCGTCTAATGAATTGTATAAGATTTTTTTGATTTCATTACCTGACCTGTAGATATTTAAGGTATTCAGGAATTATTTTTTGTCCTGTTAATAATTAGACTGTTTATAAGTTGTGTAATGGCTCCTAACCCTAAATAAACAAAACCTGATATGGAAACACCCATTCCTTCAAAACCTCCTACAACAAAAGGGCCAGATACGATACTAATAATGCCTAAAAAGATGAAAATAAGTGGACACACAATTGCTATTCCTTTTTTGTTCTTTCTAAGAGCTATTACAAAAGTTACTAGAAGAAAAAAGGTAATCACGTAGCTTGCATAGAGAGAGAATAAAATATCCATAAAACCACCTCGTTCATAACAACAGTTTAAAAACCCATTTTACCATAAAACCCAATAATTGGGTTTAAATATCATTTTTCTATTCTCATTGTTTAGTATTTATTGTACAGTTCGAATACTATATGCTTGTTGAACTAACCTGCCCCGATAGTTCCATAATAAAAAGCTGCCTTAAAGGCAGCTCCGATCTTCAGCTAACGCACCCGATTGTTTAAGTACATTCGTTCACAAACTTTACTATAAAAGTTCATTTATTACAGGAATGCTACCATGATTGTTACATAAGGAGGCACTTACTTATTTCATGACTGTAGCCCTTTTCTAAAATAAAAAAGGCTCTCCATACCAACTATGGATGCCTCAAGTTTATGTAATCGTTTAAGCCCATGTTTAGCCCTACCCATCGTATTGAAATTCTTGAGATAATCTAAATCTTTTTCCGCTTCTGTGGTTTTTGCTGCTTCTAAAATATGTTAAAATGTTCCTATCCTACATTGTAGAACGGAGTGTCACCGTGTTTATTAAACAACTGCATGCAATCTCATATAAAGGTTTACGCAACCTAGAAGTAAATTTTTATCGTGCGGAGACAGTTCATCCGCTTAAAGTCTCGGTAATGGTTGGAGATAATGGAATTGGCAAAAGCTCACTTCTTCAGCTGCTTGCGGATATTTTTTGTCCGGTACAGCGGTCTATAGATCAAAAACCAGAGTTTCGATATGAAATCTCATTTCAAATGAACACTTATGAAGAAAAGGACAATGACATTCCAGTCCGACATACTCTCCATTACACGCACGATATTGGTCTCAAAAGTATGTATCCTTCTAAACTGATTGTTTCATCTCATTCTGCTTTTGATCCTTATCAGATTACATCGAGACTTGTTAATCCCCGTTTTCAGTGGAGACATTTTGAGGCACCCGGTCTCGTGTCCCCTCCGAGGGAATCTGCTTATGTCTACTGCGGACCAAATGAAAGGAATTTTTCGAGCTTAGAAACAGCCATTAATGCTGTACTGAAAACTCACCTCTCTTCTGAAGAACGAGTTTGGAAAGGCTATGACAAACTTTTTGAAAAAATTGGTTACGGAAAGCTTATTTATCTCGAAGTGGAATTTCATCGCATTAAACGAGTCAAAGAATCAATTGAGACTTTCCGAGATAAAGGACGGATAACGAATGAATTATTTGAAAGACTTGAATTTTATTTAAACGAATTAAGAGATCTTAGAAGGACGTTTGAACGATCTCCTTCCCATAGATTCACCCATCTTGTACCTTTGGAATCTATAGATCCTATATTTATAGAAACTATGCTTCAACTCAGCTCATTGGATGCTCCTCACATTATCCGGGACCTTTGGTTCTTATCGCCCGACGGCAGCGCCGAAGTTCCTCTTTCGGATTTTAGTTCCGGTGAGCTTACAATGATCTACCGCTTTCTGCCACTTGTCTTGGAGATTGAATCAAACAGCATCATCCTCATTGATGAGCCGGAGACACATCTTCATCCTAGGTGGGCGCAGGAATTCATTGAATATTTGATTGATCTGTTCGGAAGTTTTGAAGCCCATATTATTGTAGCGACTCATTCTCCGATCATCATTTCAGACGTTCCAACAGAGAGTTTAGTAATTTTAGAGAAGCGAGATGGCGTAATAGCCCAAAGGATGCCCAAAGACCGTACCTTTGGTGCAACGTCCACGGATATTATGAAAGATGTTTTCTTCATGACGCAGATGTCCGGGAATCAATCGGCCACAGTGATAAAGCGAATTGAGCAGCAGCTAACCAGTGGCGATGAAAGCCAAATAAACGAAGCCCGGCAGCTTTACCAAATGCTGAGTTCAACTTTCGAAAAATTTGACTTATACCAAAAATTCAGAAAACAGATAGGGGACTAACATGAGACGGATACCTCTGTCCAAAACAAAAAATGTTTATAAATTCACCAACCATTTCATCTCTGAACTCTTCGAATGGGCATGTGCTAATCCTAAGACAAGCGATGATGATAAGCTCGTCAACACAATTTCAATGCCCAGATTGAAGAAAGTTGCAAAGCATTTTCCCCGAGTTCGAACGGAAATGTCTAACCTTTCTCATCTGGATCGTATTGTGCATATCTCCTCCACCTATGATTACTATCGTAAAAATTATCGAGAAATTATAAGAGGGAAGAAAAGAGCTATTCATTTCGATACGAAACATACAGAAATCTTGCACAAGGCATTCTTATATTTTTATGAAAACCTACTCGATAATGAATTCTTTTGGGGGGTTTATAACCCTGGAGTTCCATTGATGAAGAGAGAGGATTTTCGGGATTCCATTAAATCTAGCATCAAAATATGCCCTTACTGTGATATAAACCTCATCACCAAGACGGACACGAATGTTGATCACTTTTTGCCGATCTCGAAGTTTCCTCTTCTAGGCATATATTGGGCTAACCTTGTGGTAGCCTGTGTGAGCTGTAACGGTAATTTGAATAAGAAAGACAGATGGAAACTGCCCGTTCTTCACCCATATTTTGATGAGGTCCATGAATCAGTCAAATTTCGTTTTGATCATAGTAAGGAATCTGTCGGTCTGTACGCAAGAAAGAAACATGCAACGGTAGTGAGCAGCCGCACACGGGGGATGAACTACATTTGGATACTAAAGCTTGATACCAGGCTTGAAGATATTTGGCCTACCGTTCGAAAAACCCAGAGTGATCTGTATCACCGAATAAAAGACTCCAAACATACGATCATGACTAATCGAAAACAGTACATCTCCATTATCGATTACTATATTAATAAAGAAATTAAGCCAGATATCGGACAAACCTCCTTCACGAAGTTAAGTTTAGATTATTGTGATGATCGAAAAATGAACGGTTTCCATGACTACTCCAAATGGTTTGCTAAAGAACAAGCAGACAAGGAAGCTTATTTTGCATCTAGAAGATAGACATGTTCAGTGAAAATAAAGTAATAGAATTGATTCGTTGATTCAAGCAGGTTCTAATTCTAAAAAAACATCAGCTCTGCTCAAATAAGTATTAGACTGATCCGAATATAAAGCCAGCGGCAGCCTTAGACTGAAGAAATAAAGTCTGACCTGCCGCTGGTTTATTCAACAATTTTCTCCTTTAGTTAGCGTAATTCGTTTGTTTTAAGGAATGTATTGTTATATGTTGCAATTTGCAAATGTTTGGTCAATTTTGCTCTATCGTATTTTAGTATCCATTCATAATAACTTGAAACATCCCTAAAGACAAATGGGTTTAGCCGCTTGTCCTTTTTAAAAAGTTGGGAGAAAATTCTTGATATATATTCTTTAATCCGATTATATTAAGTCCCTATACTTCTTCAACTCATACCCTTGTTTAACTAACTTAAACTATCGCACCCTTAGCTTAACAAGATATGTATAAGTTTTTATCTGTTCACTCACTCGAATACGGGGCGCATAAAGCTTCTCTCATAACTTAAAATACATTTAGTTTCTTCTGCTAATTTATAAGCTTCCTGACACTCTGCATCTAATGCCATTTTTACTCGGTACTCTTCATATGCTGCTAAACTTGGGAAAGTGAATAAGGCATAAGCAATGTTATTAGCGCCCTCATGTGGAAGAAAATAACCTTGATGTGTACCGCCCAATTTATTAACTAATCGGATCCATATCTTACCGTATTCCTCGAATTCCTTTACTTTATAAGGGTCAATAACATATTTCAGATAGCATGTAACCATTTTAATCCTCCTGAAAATCTATTTTTTTCCATCATAACATACAATTGAACTAACCTGCCCCTTTAGTGCCATAAGTAAAAGAGCTGCTGATCAGCTCTTAGCATTGAAGTAAAGTATACGTTAGTTCAACAAGATTTTTTTATTTATGTTCTTTAATTGGCATAAAATTAGAAGGGGTTAATTCTTCAGATTCAATTACAATTGCAGTTAGTCCAGTGGCAGTTGCTGTTTCGTGTCCTTCATCCTTTTCCCAAAAGACCACATCGTTAGCTTTTATATTTACTTTTAATTCATCATCACCACGAACCCATCCTTCCCCATCAACAACAATGAGCAATTGTGGGATAACAGCTTGATGGAAACCTACAATTCCGTTAGCTTCTAAATGCATACAACCAATTTGTGTAGGTTTTTCTGTTTTTACAATTCGAGACATAATGAAATTTGAATTAAAATGAGAAACGTTTTTTCCTACTTCTTTGTCAAATCTATAAAATTCCAAAAAGATTCCCCCCTCTTTTTACCTTCACTTTTTAAATACTACGTACTTAATCAATAGTCCTGTTTAAAATTTATTCTTTCACTAATCTGTCCCGTTAGTTCCATAAGAATAAGGCTGCCATAGCAACCTGGGAATTGAAGTAAAACACATCTTAATCTAAGTTTATAACTCTTTCTCCTCTGATAAGAGATAAAAAAGTTAAATGGTCATACTTCATTACTCTTAATCATAAGGAACAAGGAGAACATTTATTAGGGGGGGGTCTTTATGAGAACAAGTTATAGAAGATGGACAGAGTTTCCTTACCCAGGGGAAAGTATCCCACCTAAAGGTTCTCCAGAGGCAGGAAATTGGCCAATGTTTTTTATTTCAAGGGGAAGAGACAATGATTTCCTGGACCCCTTTCATCAACGAATCATTTGGAGAATTAAAAATCCTCTTGATATTGATTGGGAAACAGAGTTATTCATTGTAGAAGAGACATTAAAGTCATTAACTTCCCAGCAAATACGCAACGCACAATATTGGGGAACCGGTGAATTAACCGCGAAAATTACCAATCTAATTTTCAATTTAGCTGAAAAGTATATGATGGGGTCACCGAGTGTTGCAAGGGTTCAGAGTTATTTCCACGCTGCTATAAATGATACCTTTGTTATCACGTGGTTCTTTAAATATCATTGGGATGTTGCACGTCCAAATCAATATGGCAGAAATCTGTCTACTGTGTTGTTTACCCCTCGTTTTCCAGCTTACCCTTCTGCACACGCAACTGTGGCAGGATGTGCAGAGACAGTATTAAGTTATATCTTTCCTCAAGAGTCTTCCGAAATAAAAAAATTAATGGAAGAAAGTGCTCAATCTCGTTTGTACGCTGGCGTACATTTTAACGTGGATAACAATGAAGGCTTAAAGTTAGGCAGACAAATTGGAGAGGTAGTTGTAAGCTTTTTAAGGGCACAAAATCTAAATACGCTTCAATAATATTTTGGGTTCAGGTTGTTCTAACCTGAACCTTTACTTAAATAAAGAAAGAGCTGCCTTTAAGACAGTTCCGATCTTCAGCCAACGCACCCGTTAGTTCAACAAGGATTAAAGCTTTTATGAAACCCTTTCAACTTAGAGAAAATATCCATGCTGCAATTGCTAATATAAAAAAAATTATAGCAACAATCATCATTTCTAATTTAGTCTCTTTATTATTTGTTTCTTTTCTCATTTTCTTTCTATACTCATGCTGAATTTTAAATGTATCTCTTTTATTTTTTTTGCGTCTATCCATATTTGTACCCACCTATTTGTTCTGTTTATTCGGACGGTGTTAAAAATAAGTATTAATGAACTTGTTTTTAGTCTACTCCTAAATAGTAAGGTATTTCATATCCAGAACATCCTGTTAAAACATACTCATCTTGGTTGTTCTCATTTTTAATCACTTCAATATTTTTGCACTTATGCGTTTTTATTGTATTATCTCCATATTCATCTCTAGTGGTATCACTCTTCACTTCGAGAGTTTCTATATTATATGTTATATCACTAGTAATCGGGTCTCCTTCTTTAGAATAGGAGACTACCCGTATCTTATCCTCTTTCCCTTTACTTACATTTTGAATAAAATCTTTAAGCCTTGTTAAGTTCTCTATACCGTTGTGTTTGCTTACTATGTCTGTTTGTGCTGGGGTGAATTGTTCATCTTCATTATCGGATGGCGATTTGGAACAACCTATTAATAAGTTTAATAGCATCACAATTAAAATAAAGTATCCCTTTCTACAATTCATAAATCCACACCCTTTCTTACTTTATAAGACGTTATAAGTAACTTTAAGTTTCATGTAATTTGTTCTTCAACTATCATGCCCCTTTAGTTCTGTAAGAAAAGGGATTGCCGCAGCAACCCCTTTTTCACAATAGCTAGATTCGGTAAATAAAATAATCTACATTATACATGATAACTAAAGCTAACAATAGGTAAGTAAGTGTAATGACATATTGTTTTGAGGTTTTCAGGTACTTCCACTCCATAAACGACTGAAAACCAAATGATACAATAAAAAAGCACATATACCACATAACATTTTTGTCCTCTTCTATTGCATAGGGAAGAGTACATAAAAAAGTTAATAAGATTAGACCTCTTCCCCATCGGTCAATATTCTTACCAGAAGTTTCTGATATCTTTTCTTTCTTTTCTACACCAAGCCATTTCGTTAGAAATTTATTTATAAAGAGTGTAAAAATAATAATAATGATAAAGAACATAATGAACACTAAGAATTCCAATTAAATATCCCCTTTTCAAAACCTTTTTATCTATATTTTACCATAATATTATTTGTATCTTATTCAAACTAAACTCCTCCTATAGTTGCATAAGAAACTCCTATGGCGGCGCTCCTCGCCGCCACCATCTACTACGAAAATCTAAAC
>NZ_JBYCZT010000017.1:0-119048 GCF_057586375.1 Peribacillus sp. SRI_006
GAACTAAAGGGGCAGTTTAGTTCATTAATAACTCATTTATGAATTGATTAATGATAAAATAATGGAATAATTTCCTTGATTAAATGGGGTGAAGAAATGTATTGGAAATTAAGAATTCCTCTTTTTTTGTTTGTTATGGGTGTTACATCTGGTCTTTATCAAAAGTTTCCTAACCTTTTTCTTGTAAATACATCTTATTTTATAAGAAGTGTTGTATATATTGGCCTAATTGGAATCATCTTTACTATTTTAGAAAATTCAAAAGTGAATGAAAAAAAAGTCCATATCATTATTGGGATGGTGTTAATTTTTTCAGGAATTTTATTTGATAATCTAATGGTGTAAAGACCATCCTTAATCAACTAACAGGTGCGTATCTGAAGATCGGAGCTGTCTTTAAGGCAGCTTTTTCTTGTGGAACTATCGGGGCAGGTTAGTTTATCAATTTGGTAGGAGGAAAATATGAAGAAGAAATTCCTTTGCAAGAAGGTAAAGTGATTTTTTTAAAGAATCGGATTTTTGGGATGTTTGGTTACAAGATGCCATCAAACAGCGACAAACAATTTTAATTTAAAAAATGTTTTTATCAGAAGTTATCACACCTCGCGAATAAGGAAGAATTATATATTGATAAAACAAGGTAATACCAGAATTTCCTCAAAAAAACCTTTCTACACATGAGTAGAAAGGTTGGTTAAACAATCCTAATTTAATTTTCTTTCGTTAATCGACTCATTCGGAATGGAGTAATGATGAGAACGATAATAAGAACAATTCCCATATAGCCAAAGATTGGATAGAGAGAGGAAACAAGTTTAGTGAAGCCAAAGAAGCTTGCTATAAATCCTATCAACAGTGATGAAATAACGATTACTTTAAATTTTGTGGTCTGCGGATTTGAAAAGCGTGTTCCAAATGAGTAGAACATGCTGACGGCCGTATTGAAAATCATAGCGAACAGAACGAGAGAGTACAAAATACCTAGGAGAGGTGAAATACTGTTGGCGATTCCCAGCATGGGCATATCCAAGCCCGATACAGTATTAATATTTGAGAGAATAGTAAGGTGACTAATTATAAGAAGTAGACCTAAAGCGATCCCTCCTGTAAGCCCTCCAATGGATGATATCCTTTCATCGGGCTCATTTCCACCCATAACAAGTGTCATGGAAGCCCCCATTGCAATGGTTATTGAAATATAGTTTATTGTAGATATAAGCCAATGTCCCGCAGCTGAATTTTGTTCCAGCGCATGTGGTTCAAGTGACGTAAACGATGAATTCATTGTAAACATACTATAAATGAATAGAAAAAGTACGACAAGAATCAGAAATGGTGTGACGGATGCAATTACCTTAATCACACGGTCGACTTTCAGCATAACTGTTATCATAACAAGAACAGTCATAACAATGGTTCCTATAAAGGAAGGTAATCCGAATTGCTGATCAAAGATCGAGCCTGACCCCGCAATCATGACAATTCCTATACCAAATAGGATGGCGTTCAGAACATAATCAATGATACAGCCGAGAAAGCGACCACAAATCTTATAAATTACTTCCTGATGCGAATCTGTTTGTGTACGACTGCCAAGCTTCATCAGAATCATTCCAAGATATGCAAAAATAGCGACTGAAATGATAGCTCCAATTGTGCCCAAGTTCCCGAAGCTTACAAAATAAAGCATGGTTTCTTGTCCTGAGGCGAACCCTGCTCCGACTAGAATTCCGATAAAAGCGCTAGCGATCTTAAGGATTCTCTTCATGTTGTCCTCCGTTTTTCTTACGTTTAAATTTTTTTCTTAACTATTTGATAGGATTGTTATTTGATGGAGATGATTAACTTAGACACCGTCCTTTTATGGTACTGAAGTTCCCCAGTACTCTCGGGGGATTAGTCGATTTCCCGTACGCTACTGCCATCTCTTCATTCAGCTCTTTCGAACGTTTCGCTGCATGATGAATCGCCTGTGAAATGGCTCTGCCGCCATTATTTTTCCGTAACGCATCAAGTCCGGATGCTGTCGTTCCATTTGGTGAAGTGACTTTCTCTCTGAGACTTGCCGGTGTCTCGTCGTTCACCATAATCATCTTGGCTGCGCCTAAAATCGTTTGGGCGACAATCTCACGGACCATTGCTTCATCCATCCCCTTTTTAACGCCAGCGTGTTCCATATGCTCCATTAAATAATAGAAGTAAGCAGGTCCGCTTCCTGCAATTCCTGTAAAAATATCCATATGCTCTTCTTCAATTAAGAACACTTTTCCCATACAGCCTAACAGTTCTTTCACTGCTATCACGTTGTCCATCGCTGTATATCTTCCCGGACATAACGCGGTTGCCGACTCCCGGATCATGCTCGACGTATTTGGCATCAACCGCACAACCTGCTGTCCAAGCTGTAGATGATTTTCCATGAATTCAGTGGAAATGCCCGCTAAAACAGAAATTACAACTTGATCCACCCTTATTTTATCTTTGAGTGCATCAAGAGCATCTGCTGCTCCCTGGGGCTTCATTGCCAAAATGAAGAAATCAACTTCTTCATAAGGTAATGCATCCTGATGGACCGTATGGACTCCATACACGTGATTCATTTCCTCGAGTCGTAATTGATTGCTGCGATTTGTCACATAAATTCTTTCTGCTGGTATGCTCCCAATCTGCACAATTCCTGAAATCATCGACTCTGCCATCGAACCGGCTCCTAAAAATGCAACAGTTTTATCTCTCAACATTATGCCCTCCTAAAAGTTCATTGTTCGTAATTCCGTTCGTATTTTTTAACCTTGTTATCGTAACATGCTGAGATTTAGATTCAAGGGAAGAGAGGACATTCACAAGGAAAAGGCCGAGATAGTGAAGGGAAGCGTTATCATTTGGGGCTTACATGCCAGTCAGGTCATTTAATCAAGGATAATCGGCTGTAATCGGGGTATTTGCGGATATATTAGGAAGAAAAACGTAATAAAATTATTGAACTATATGGAGCTGAGTTGAACAATCCAGGTAACTGCGGCACCTCTTTTTCCTATTCCAAAGTTATTTTGTGAAGGGTTGTACTTAAATTAACGGGTGTGTTAGCAAAAGATCGGAGCTGTCTTTAAAGGCAGCTTTTTCTTTATACAACAAACTAGTCAGGATAGTTTAGGAATAAATGATATAATTTGTAATATTGATTTAATTTAAAGGAGTTTGCTGCACTTGCCAACCTGTCAGCAATGTGGCTATAAATGGGGTTCGATAGAGGCCTTTTTTAAAATGTTTACCTTTAAAAAGAAGTTAAGATGTTCATCCTGTGATTCATCCCAATACGTTTCCAAGAAAACAAGAAAGCTATTAAGCTAATTTATATTAATATCTTTATTGATTGTACCGTTAATATCATATGGTGTACCTAAAGGTTATGTCTTAGCTTTTGAAATAGCTGCGTATGCTTTAGTGATTATTTTGATGCCATTTATATATAAGCTAAGTAACAAGGACGAACAGATGTGGTAGTCATGCATTAACAAAAGATCGGAGCTGTCTTTAAGGCAGCTTTTTATTAATGCAACTATCAGGGCAGGGGAATGAATTTAAAGCAAAAGAACAGGGAGGGGAGTCAGCATGAATCAGAATATTGGTACAGAAGAAGCGAGTAGAAGGTGGGATAGTTTCGCGGATACATATTCTGAAAATCATACCGAGCAAGGAGATCTTCATAAAGAAGGTTTTTTAAATCCAACTTTATTATCACTTATGGAAACGGTAAGGAATAAAAACGTGTTAGATGCCGGGTGTGGTGAGGGGTATTTAAGTCGAATGTTAGCGAGGTCCGAAGCGACTGTAACGGCTGTGGATTATTCATCACGGATGATAGAAATTGCTAAAGAAAGAACCCCGAATGATTTGTTGATTGATTATAGGCAGGGTAATTGTGAGGACTTGAATTCTTTAGAGGACAAAAGTTTCGATTTAATAGTATCCAATATGGTCATTCAAGATCTTGCGGATTACGAAAAAGCATTTCAGGAAATGTATCGTCTATTAGTAGATGGAGGCTGTTTTATATTTTCGATTTTACATCCTTGTTTTGTTACTCCAGAAAGTGGTTGGGAAAAAACAAAGGGCGGTAAAAAACTGCATTGGAACGTAGATAAATATTTTTATGAAGGTGTATATGAACAACGTTTAGGTGATAAAGAAAAAATGCTATTCTTTCATAGAACATTAACAAGTTATATAAACACTTTAATCAAAACAGGTTTTATTTTAGAAAGCATAATAGAACCTAAGCCATCAAAAGAGATATTAGAAAAATATCCTTCATTTGAAGAAGAGTTCAGATGTGCTGATTTTATAGTTTTTAAACTAAAAAAGTAAAGGTTATAAAAATATTATAAAATCAACTAGAGGAAGGTGTACACGGTGGGGGGAAATTACAGAATGATGAATGAGGTCTTAGCAAATGTCCAGTAAAACATATCAAATGAACCAGAGTTATGCTGATTCCCAAGAAAAACAAAAAATGTTATACAAACGTACATTAATTATTATAAGTATTTCACAAATTTTTGGCGGTGCCGGGTTAGCTGCTGGAGTTACGGTGGGGGCACTTCTTGCACAACAAATGCTTGGCACAGATGCATTTGCTGGAGTTCCATCGGGTTTATTTACTTTAGGATCTGCCGGGGCTGCTTTAATCGTAGGGAGACTTTCTCAACGTTACGGTCGCCGTACAGGTCTAACAGCTGGTTTTTTGATAGGTGGGCTTGGAGCGATAGGAGTCATAACGGCAGCCATCATAAATAGCGTTTTCCTTTTATTTGCTTCCCTGCTCATCTATGGTGCAGGAACTGCGACAAATTTACAGGCTCGCTACGCTGGTACGGACTTGGCTAACAATAAACAGCGAGCCACTGCCATCAGTATTACCATGGTGTTTACAACATTTGGTGCAGTTGCCGGTCCGAATTTAGTGAATGTAATGGGGGATTTTGCTCTTTCTATTGGCGTTCCTTCACTCGCTGGTCCTTTCATTTTATCAGCGGCAGCATTTATCTTGGCAGGTCTTGTCCTTTTCGTTTTACTTCGCCCAGACCCATTAGTTATAGCAAGAACAATAGAAGCGTCCAAACAAGAAAGTAATCGATTAGGATATTCGGCTGATACTGAACAAATGGTAAACAAAAGAGGAATTATTGTTGGTGCGGCAATTATGGTTCTTACTCAAATTGTAATGGTGGCCATAATGACCATGACGCCAGTTCATATGAGACATCATGGACATGACTTGGGTGAAATAGGTCTCGTTATAGGATTTCATATAGCGGCCATGTATCTTCCTTCACTGGTTACAGGTGTCCTTGTTGATAAGTTTGGCCGTACTGCCATGGCTATTGCCTCTGGAGCTACGCTGCTTCTGGCCGGTTTAATATCGGCGATTGCACCAGGCGATTCTATGATTCTCCTAGTTATTGCCCTTTCTTTACTTGGATTAGGATGGAATTTCGGTTTAATAAGTGGGACGGCTCTTATTGTTGATTCAACTGACACTTCGAATCGGGCTAAAACCCAAGGTACGGTGGATGTTTTAATTGCATTATCAGGAGCCTCTGGTGGAGCCTTATCTGGAATGATTGTGGCCGGCTCAAGTTATACAGCATTATCATTTATCGGAGGGTTATTATCTTTATTATTGATTCCAGTGGTCATCTGGTCTCGGGGAAGTGAAAAATAAAAAGAAGCCATATAATAAGTAAAAAAAGTCATTTCCTATCGTACAGGAAATGGCTTTTGAAGGTCATTTTGGAACGCTTGAAACGTTTCCCCCTTTTTTGCCATACAAAAAATCCCCTCCATCCTCGAAGGGGTGCTCTGTTTTGTGCAATAGCATTGGAGAAATGAACAAAGTTTACCAGCTCATAATTATTGTAGCATTGATTGATGAGCAATCTGTAGATTATAATAATAATAGGAATGCTACAAATGTACATATAAATTCATAAGAACTAACGGGTTGGGGGAGAAATTATGATGAAAAAACTAGCAAAGGCATTAACCGTAGGAGTATTAGCTCTAGGATTACTGGCAGGAGTTGGAGCAAATAAAGGAGAAGCTGCAACAGTAACTAAGCCGATCGGTTCAACTTTCTATAAGAGCGCCTTAGTAGGTACTACCTATAAGGTTCAAGATTATAAAGGTAATACAATTAATGCAAAAACAACTAAAGCTGTAACGTTAACTCCATATGCAACAAATAAAAACTTTTCATATGCTACAGTAACATTTGTAGATTATGATAAAGTAGGAACAAAGTGGGTCAAGTATACAAAAACAGCCAAAGGATATTTCTTTACTCCTATTAAAAATGGTATAACTTACAATGAATATACGAATGTAAAAAAAGGAATGACTTATAATCAAACGGTATCTATCACAGGTGAATATATGAAATTGGAATCAACATATACATATGGCGGCATTACCCAAAAAGATTATACCTGGAGCCGTTACAGTGACACTAATGACACAGATTTTTATACGGTTTTTGAAAACAACAAGTTAACATACAAAAGCTATTCTGTAAGTGAATATTAATAACAAAAAAGCCCCTCTCGTGTGAGAAGGGCTTTTTATTTTTATTATTCCAAGTATAAAAATTGTTCTTTTTCATTTAGGTGAATTTTGACATTGTGAGGGGAGGGGTGAAGTTTTGGAAAATACAAGAAAATTGAACAAACAAGAAGCAATACCTTTGATATTGACTGTTGTTTAGTTATAGCTGCAATACTGGTTTTTTTATCGGCAGATCGATACCGAATATAGATTTAAGGATATCGATTTTTTTATTTTGATATTGGATTTTTAGTGGCATTGATTTTGGAAACCAAGGCAAAGCAATTTGGTATAAGAGTAATCAGCGTTTTATCAAAGCTTTCGGGACCATAAAGCAGGTTTTAGCCATAATAAATCCAAATGATTAATTTTAGGTGCTTTAGGAGCTGTCTTTAAGGCAGTTTTTTCTTAATGAACTAACGGGGCAGGATAGTTTCATAAGGAATACTGTTAAGTGACATTAAGTTTAAAACATAATAAAGTTGTTTAAAAACGGCAGTCATGTTTTTCCATTAAAGGGCCAGATTGTGGAGGATTGTACTTAAACGAGGTAGGGTTGTTTAAGATCCACTATATTTTTTAAAGTATCTCTATCTAATTAGAGATGCTTTTTTATTTCATTAAAAGAGAATAGGATATTAGTTAAACGATACAAATACATCAAAATAAAACAATTATTTATTGGTAAACGATAAATAATTGTTTTATAATAATAATAAATAAAGTGGGTGCTTCTTTATTGACTGGTGCCTATCTTAAAAAAAGGATTGCACCATTTCGTTAAAGAGACAGAGTCATTGAATAATTCAATGCGAAAGGAGTATGTTTTTTGGGGTTAACTTCGATTTTAATTGGACTTTTTGGAGCTATATTAGTTATTATCTTCGTTTTTCCATTACTAATGGTTAGAAAATATGGGAAAGGTTCACCTCCTTATAAGTGGTCTTATTGTATATTCGGTCTATTAATTATTAATTGGATATTATACATTACAGGTTTTTATACATTGCTTCCTGTTAATGTTGCAGACTTAATTTTTATCCCAATATGGTTTATTGTTTGTGCTTTAGGTGGCTTATTTACAATATTTGAGTTTAGGAACAACAAAGCCTTTGCAGTTCCCCTTGCTGGTTTTACTTTTATTAGCTTTGTTTTCGCTTTATTCATAATCGGTATATCACAGATGTAACGGTGAAGTAAGTATTCAACAAAAGGATAAGAATCGCTTTTCTTAATGAACTAACGGGTGCGTTAGCTGAAGATCGGAGCTGTCTTTATGGCAGCTCTTTCTTTATGCAACTATCGGGGCAGGTTAGTAAAAGAAGGTATAATCAATTATTCAACAAGAATATGAGGAACACGAGGTCAAAAGTGATGTATCAATACCAACACGAGGTAAAAAGAAAAGAAAAGATATATAAGGCATATGTCATATTATTTATTATATCCGTATTGATAAATGTAGTTTTATTCTTTGTAGATGGTAGTATCCTTCGTGGAATAATCAGTCTCTTAGTTTTTTCTATTGTCCTTTACTATGGTTTACGAAAGAAAGTCTGGGCAGAATTAATCGTAAAATGTATTGTATGGATGCATTTAGTTTTATTGTTTATTATGTTTCTAACTATGATAATTAAAGTTATACTGTAAGTACCTTTTTCAACTAATGGGTGCGTTAGTTGATTATAGAAGACAAAAAAGATCAGCGTTTTTATAAAAGAATAGTAGTATAAGGGCATGTTTTGATAATCTTTTTTCAAAACATGCCCTTTCTATTTATTTATTAAAGTTTTTTGTTTAGGTACTCAAAATAATCCTAGTGCTTTTCTAGTTCAATTAGAATAAGATGGATTAGTTAATATTTACTATATGAGAAAAAATGGGGAAAAATTGTTATGAGAAATTATTTTATTTTAGCAGCAAGTGTTATCTCAATTGGATTGCTTGGTGCATGTATGCAAGAAGAAAAAGCAGTAGATAAAAAGGCTCCAGTCGAAGAAAGTGCACATGCTGAGGAACCGACAGATGTTGAAGAGCTCTCTTCAGAAGAAGTAAACGAAACTAAATCTCTTTATACGGTGGACAGTTATATAAAGTCAGTCGAAGAAAACCTTGATGCAAAATCGGAAACATTAATCAGTAATATAAAGGAGTTACATAAATACACCATTTACTCTAAAGTGGAATTATTGGATTTTGTAGCATTTGTAGAAGATCCTTCCGAGTTTAACTTATCCATTACTATGTTCTCAATGGATAGACAAGCTAATGAAGTCTTTAACGAGAGTAAGGATTCTTCTATCTTTGCAGGTAGTCTGGGTATGATTGAAAATGTAAGATACACCCACCTTTTAGGTAATCAAACGAATGACTTTTGGGATTTCTACGAAAAAAATGAAGAGGAACTTAACCTTGCAGAAAAACAAGCGTTTGCTACTTGGGTCGCAGATTGCTGGAAAAAAGCAGATGGACAAGCAATCACATTGCCAGCCTACTTTTCTCTTCACGATGATTATGAATCCTTTGATTTAAAGAAAAATCAGTGGGTTACAGATGATGAGAAATGGTCTTATTGATACATTAACGGAGGGGCCTTTATCCACATTGTTCCTCATATGAGTAACTTCAATTGAAGGTCTTTTTTGTTAGTACATTGGTTACATAGTAAACCTGCAATAGATTAATATACTATTCTTGTTCAACTTACGGGTGCATTACTTCATTACCAGGAACTGATCAGCAGCTCCTTTTCTTATGCAACTATAGGGGCAGAATAGTTTAAAAAGGATTATCAAAGGAGTCGGTAAGAATGAGTTTAGCTTCCTACATTGGCTGTAATATAGAATTACCTATTAACGATGATGAATATTCAGATGATTCTTTTTACATTGGAAGATGTTTTGCAGGAGATAGCGAACTGCAAAATTTAAAAAAACATCAGTTTACTAACCCTTATGTTTACGAGGTATCAAGTCATTGGGGAATTGAGATTTCGGAATATATGAATCAAGAAACCTGTGCTGAATCAAAAGTAAAACTGTTAGAACTTTGCAAAAGAATGGACAGCTATCTTGAAAAAGGGGATTATTTTGAACTGTATAGCTGTTGGATTGGAGATGAAACTGATAAGCGAGAGGGTGAGATAACTCTCCAAATCAATAACTTTGATATTGACCGGATTGAAATACCAGAAAAAACGTTAGTGAGATTTGAAAAATAAAGGCTTCTGTGCTTTAGCTGAAGATCGGAGCTGTCTTTAAGGCAGCTTTTTCTTATGAAACTAAAGGGGCAGGATAGTTCCATAAGAAATTGACTATTGGTTAATTGTGGAATATAATTGCATTAAAAGGAACGTACGTTCTTTTTTGGTGGAGTAGCTTTTGATGTGGAAAAAATAAACTATGAAAATTATGATTGGAGTGTTAGTAGATGAAAATAAAAAAAGTTTATCTATATGTATTTAATACAATGTCAGACTGGGAATATGGATATTTAATTGCTGAACTAAATTCAGGAAGATATTTCAAAAAAGATTTAGCACCTTTAAAAGTAATTACAGTAGGAGCGAATAAAGAAATTATTACAACGATGGGGGGACTGAGTATAAAACCAGATATTTCTCTTGATGAATGTAACTTTGATAGTAAAGATCTTGTAATTCTACCTGGAGGGAATACTTGGGGAGAAGCTATTCATCAACCTATCTTGAAAAAAATTGGCGAGGTTTTAAAGCTTGGCACTATTGTTGCTGCTATTTGTGGTGCTACTGAGGGACTAGCGAATATGGGATATCTAGATTCTAGAAAGCATACAAGCAATAGCTTAGAGTATATTAAAATGGTCTGTCCTAATTATAAAGGAGAAAATTTTTATGAGATGGAACCTGTAGTAACGGGTGAAAATTTGGTTACTGCATCGGGAGTAGCTGCTTTGGAATTTGCGATGGAAGTACTGAAAAAATTAGATGTATTTGCACCAGATACATTACACTCGTGGTATAACCTAAATAAGACTCACAAACCTGAATACTTCTTCCAACTAATGAACTCAATAAATAAGTGATTTTAAAAATCAACTTGGCAGTTTTATTTTACTTGAAATAACCTCTATACTTTATGCGATGCCAAAGTATAGTTTTAGTACATAACTTAAAAATTTTAGAGAAGTTAATAGAGATTGTGAATGATTGTACTTAAACTAACGGGTGCGTTAGCTGAAGATCGGAGCTGTCTTTAAGGCAGCTTTTTCTTTATGCAACTATCGGGGCAGGTTAGTTGCATAAGCAATTTTATGTTATTCGACTAACATGTCAAGCTGAATTTTCAAACTCATTTATCTAATTCAGATAACAACCCTTTCCTGATTTAAAGCCCTTTTATAAACCTTACATAAAAAAAAATTTCAGGATAAAAATATAGTAAAGAGGAGTGATGATCCGGTGTTTTATAAAATAGCTGTTTTTATTTTATTGTTTTCCTTAACCATTTCAACTGCAGATAATGTACGAGCTCAATCGTTATCTAATCAAAATCAAAAGATTGTTTTTGAATATACGCCTAATTACAATCGTCTATATAGCTTTTTGAATATAACTGAGCAGGAATATACAAATTCAATTAAGGCAGGAAAGACTATGGCAGAAATTGCTGAAAATCAAGGCATTTCAAAACAATCTTTAATTAATTTTTTATCAAACGAGATGACTGCTCAATTAGATAAACAGCTCAATGAAGACAAAATCAATAAGGAAACCCATGAACATATAAAAAGTAATTTAAACCGTGCTATTCAATATGATATTAATTACAGATTTCAAAAACCTAACTTAAATCCTTAATGATTGGAAATTAAGGTCAACAAAATAATGAAATTTAAAAGAGCTGAGCGTAATAGTCAATAAAACTGACTATACGCGCAGCTCTTTTTTTAAATCAGTTATAAATATCAGCTCCAGGACTTATTACATAATACCAACCATTTGTATCATTAAAATACATATTTTAATAAAACTTAATCTTAGTGAACTAACGGGTGCGTTAGCTGAAGATCGGAGCTGCCTTTAAGGTGGCTTTTTTTATGCAACAACGGGGCACTTAGTTGATTAGGGTATTATGGAATGTATGGTAAAATTAAGGTAACGATATTTTTGGATTTACTAGGGGAGGTTAAATGCAGGGTGACAAAAATGAAACAAAATATATGGGAGAAAGAATATAAAAATGTTGATAGTTTATGGGGATTCAATCCTAATAGTATCTTATCTCAATATGTTGAAATGCTTCCTGAAAACGGAGAGGTTTTAGATATAGGTATTGGAGAAGGAAGAAATGCCTTTTTTTTTGCTAAACAGGGATTTGTTGTTGAGGGTATTGATATTTCGGAAACAGCAGTAGAACGATGTTTGGAACTTTCAAAAGAGCACAATTTAAATGTTAAAGCTAAAGTTCAAGATATTACTTCATTTGAGATTGAACCAAATAAATATTCTTTAATCATACTTTCTAATGTACTTAATTTTTTTCCTGATAATGATATTAAAATTATTATCGAAAAGGTGAAAAATGGGTTGCATAAAAATGGGTTGGTATATATTAATGCCTTTGATGATAAAGAACCAGGTAGAAAGAAAGCTCCAGAGAAGTATGAACAGTTAGCAGAGCATACGTTTTATAATGAAAGTTCAAATATGTTTCTTCATTATTTTACAAGAAGTGAATTAGAAGGCTTTTTTGCGGATTATAAAACGATAAGCTTATCTCAATCTTACTCTTTAGACATTTCGCACAGTAAACCTCATTTCCATAGCACATTAGAAATAATGTCACAAAAGTCTTAAAAAAGTTATCGTTCTTACTCACTAATAACTGTGTTAGTTCCTGATAAAGGCCACCATTTGGTGGCCTTCTGATTGTAAAAAAAGAACCCTTAATTAACTATCGGGGCAGAATAGTTGAAGAAATGATATTATTATGGAAAAAAGTAACATGACATTTGGAAAGGTTGAGAAAAATTGGAGATTTGGAAATTAAGTGAAAAAGTATCGAAAATTAGCGATGTAATACCTAATTATTTTGTTAGTCTATTCTTGTCTTGTATCTCTTTTTCTGTTTTTATAATTGTAGTTAGTGGAGAACCCTCTTGGTTGCAGTTAATGCCTGTTATTATTTATTCTTTTTATGTTGTTATACCTTATTTACTTTTTGCAGTACCATTGCAAATTATATTTAATAAACGCCCGAGAAAATTTAATGTGTTTTATCTTTTAATTTACACGGTACTTTCTTTTGTAGCAGTATTTTTATTTAATGTAATGATATTTAGAGTTGAACCTACATATTTAGTTAAAACCCAAATATATTACGGTTTTAGTTTTGCAGCAGCAGCTATTTATTGGTTTTGGGATTCTGTCTTCTTACAAAAGAAAAACTGAAATATCCTAGTTCTTCAGCTAACAGGGTGCGTTAGCTGAAGCTCAGAGCTGTTTTTAAGGCAGCTTTTTCTTATAGAACTAAAGGGGCAGTTAGTTCTATAAGAAAATCAAAAATTGGGGATAATACCTTTAATATTGTTAAAGGAGAGAGGCCCAATGAAAACTAAATTGTCTATTTTAATCTTAACTATGCTTATGTTAATAACTGTTAATGTAAATGCACAAACTTCCGAAAAGTATACGGATAATAGCAAGAAACAACTAATCAGTGCAAATGAATTTTATAAAAGAAACAACTTAGGAGATTATAGTGAATTCAAAACTGCAACCCTGAATATTAGAGAAAAACTTCTGTATAAAGATTTAAAATCAACAGTAAATAAACATTCGGAAAAATATTCTCTAGTTAATATTTACAATAATCCACACCCAAATATAGATCCTAAAAGGCAAATTTATCTTTTTTGTTCCATTAAAGAGACAAAAGAAAAAATGTTTCATAAATTTTTAATTATAGATGCTGAGACAAAAGAGCCAATATCTGAAGGAAACGGAGAAAGTTGGTACTAATTAAAGGTCTATACTAACCCCTCAAATGAGAAACCCAACGCAGAAGGAGAATACTACTCCATAAAGACAATAATCCTTAATGAACTAACGGGTGCGTTAGTTCTTTAAAGAGCTGTGACAATCACTCTTTTTCTTGTGGAGCTAATGGGGTAATTTAATATAATAAGAATTATAGAAAGCATAAAGGACCGGAAATTCACTATATTAAAGGGTGGGAAATGACATGCCAAGAAAGTACCGATTATATCAAATTGATTCATTTACGAAAGAAAAATTATCGGGTAATCCTGCTGGTGTAATTACAAATGCAGATGGTTTATCTTCGGGTGAGATGCAGAGGATTGCAAGAGAGCTAAACAATTCGGAAACGGCATTTATCTTTAAATCAGCCAATAGTGAATCTGATGTACATATTCGTTTTTTTACGCCTACACATGAGGTTCCCATTTGTGGACATGCGACGATTGCGGCCCACTATGCTCGTGCAGTTGAAAATAGTTTAAATACAGTTAAAGTTTATCATAAAACCGGTGCCGGTATTTTACCAGTCGATGTGATTAATGAAGATAATGATTACAAAATTATAATGACGCAGGGTAGTATTAGTTTTGAAACGGTGATTGATGGTGTAGCTTTGGAAAACATATTAACGGCTCTCAATATTAGTGAAAAAGATTTATTAGAAGATTGTCCAGTACAAATCGTTTCTACCGGGCATTCCAAGGTGATGATTGGAATTAAGAGTTCGGAACTTCTTCACAAATTAAACCCTGATATGGATCTACTTACAAAAGTCAGTGGATTAATTAATTGCAATGGTTTCTATGTTTTTACGATGAATGCTCCCGACTCGGAAATTTTAATTCATGGAAGAATGTTTGCTCCTGCAATTGGTATTAACGAAGACCCTGTTACGGGTAATGCGAACGGTCCTTTAGGCGCATACTTAATACACCATGGACTTGTCAAACATGATAATTCTTTATTCAGTTTTAAAGCAGTGCAGGGAGAAGCTATAAAACGGTCGGGTATCATTGATGTCCAAGTGAAAATTTGTAATCAGGAACCAGAGGAAGTAAGGATTGCGGGAAATGCTGTAATCGTATTTAAGTCCGAGTTATTACTTGAATAGCCATTCAACGTGCGTTAGCTTAAGATCGAAGCTGTCTCAAGGCAGCCTTTTTCTTATGGCACTAACGGGGCAGATTAGTTGTATAAAACATGTGTTTATCTATAATTGGTAATATATTCATAATTATAGAGGGGTTGAGAACTTGATAGAAGGAATATATGAAGCACATTTGCCTGTAAAAAATTTAGATGTTTCATTGGAGTTTTATAAAAAGCTGGGTTTGGAACTTGCATGGCGTGATGAAGACACTGCTTTTTTTTGGATTGAAAAGGGGAAAAGTTGGTTAGGTTTATGGGAGGGAAATGAGTATCAAACGCCATATCATCCTTCCTTACGACATATTGCTTTTCGAGTTTCATATGAAAACTTAAAAGAATCTTTAAAATGGTTAGATTTTATTCAAGTTAAAGTCGTGCTATTTGGGGGTAGAAAATCTATTGAGCCATTTATTCGACCATATTCAGAAAATGCTTCCGTTTACTTTGAAGACCCTGATGGTAACAGTTTAGAAATGATGTGTTATGTTGAAGTTCCTAATGCTTTAAAACATATTACTGATAAGCTGTCCTTTGAAGATTGGGAGGAATTAGCTAAAAGTAAATTAAATAAAGAGAAGGCATAATTATTTATTTTTCTTAATGAACTAACGAGTGCTTTACTTCAATAAGGGAGGTTGCTGCAGCAGCCCTTTTTTATGTAACAGTGAAAACGCACAGTGAATGACGTTTGCTTTCACAATATGACTGTATGGATATGTGTAGTACAGCTTCCTCGTACTGCGACATAGCAAAATAACAGCTACTGTTGTTTCTGTTTCTTTTTTAAATTTGTAGAATTATAAATAGGGATAGTCTAATCACTATCCCTAAAAATACATATGATTTCGATTAACGAGTTCTTCCGCCTAATTGTTGTTCAGCCATTTGCACTAGACGTTTTGTAATTTCTCCACCAACAGATCCGTTTGCACGAGATGTTGTATCAGCGCCAAGTGTAACACCGAATTCACTAGCGATTTCGTATTTCATTTGTTCTAGAGCTTGCTCTGCACCATTAACTACTAATTGATTATTGTTGTTATTTCTAGCCATGTTGTCAGCTCCTATGAATATAATGTGTTGCTGGTCATAGGTTTTGATATTGTTAAGAGTTATATACATAGAATTTAAAATAAATTAAGACAGCTTTTTCTTATGGAACTATCGGGGCAGGTTAGGTCCACAATTCATTTGATTTTTTTTGGTAATATCGATAAAGGGTGGTGAGGAATTATGAAAAAGAATTATACGGTTTTCTTTTTACTTTTGTTTATTGTAGCTATTTCTAGTGGTATGGCACTTAAAAATTATTTCGACTATTCTATGATTATTGGAGTTGGTTTAGCGACAGTATCTTTATTAGCTGCTGGGTTTTCGCTCGGAAAAAGAAACAAGGTAAATAATTCACATCTTTAAAATTGTTAGTCATGGCAGGTGAGTTTTTTGTTAAATTACATCATTTTTATTATAGCTATTCTTATTATTGCAATAGTGTTTGAACGTTGGTTGAAGAAGAAATTAAAGATCGGTAAAAGTGAGGGGCGTTTTTACAAAAGTGTTAATAAATATCAGAAGTGGATTGAAATGTCTATGCTAATAGCATTTCTTATCTTAATATGGTTTGTTGATAATACTATCCCCTATCTTATTGGCTACTTCCTTATTTCATTAAGTTTTCGTGCTTTCATGGAATGGAAATATAAAAGAGAAAAAAAGGATTACATCTTAACTCTATACTCTATGTTTATTTACCTTTTTGTTTTGGTCATAGGCTTTTATTTAATTTAATATTATCTAAATAAAAACAGCCCCAATAAGGGACTTTTTTTACTGTGTTCTTAATGAACTAACGGGTGCTTTAGCTTAGGATCGGAGCTGTCTTAAAAGGCAGCTTTTTCTTTAAACAACTAATGGGCGGTTAGTTGAAGAAGTTTTCTCGATATGTACTGTTTCCCAAAGTTGTTTCTTACAGCTACAATAATGGTGAAACACAATGAGAAATTGAGAAGGAGCTTTTGCAGTTTGAATCTTATTAAATATTTTGGAATCCAATTTATTCTTTTTACTGTAATAATCCTAACAGGGTTTTACTCAGATAGTTACATAAGCAAGCCATTTACTTACACTGATTTAATAGCAATAATTATTCATTTTGCTATACTAATCGTCGTGTTAAATGGATACTTTAAGCTAAAAGAACGTCTAACGCCTATTCATTTATTTAATAGAGTTTTACTTTCTTTGTTAGCTTTTGTTATTACCATTATTTTTATAGAGATTTTAACAGGAGAATGAGATTTTATCCCTAATGAGCTGAAGTTCGGAGCTGTCTATAAGGCAGCTTTTTCTTATGGAACTATCGGGGCAGGTTAGTTGAATATGAATGTTACAATAAAAGAAAAATGAAGCAAGGTGATATTATGGTTGGAACGTTTTTTAGTTTTTTTGTTATCTTTTTTATTATTGCAAGGCTTGTTAGCCAAATGGGTAAGATTAGCTGGATGCCACTGATAAGAACAACTACGAGACAAGATGCAATATTAGCCATAATCTTTTCATTAATTGTCTGTTTTACTTAATGGATAAAACACTATTTAGACCATGTTGAAATATCAGCAAGATCGGAGCTGTCTTTAAGGCAGCTTTTTCTTTATGGAACTAACGGGGCAGGTTAGTTGAAGATTTAATACGTTGCAAAAAGGGATTAATACTGTTAAGGCGAATAGTTAATAATTGGATTTATTTTGAAATGGAGAGATTTTAAGAGTTAAGAAAAGACCTAAATAGAAAGGTTGTTTTATTTGAACAAATTTGACAGCGTTTCAGAAACAGAAAGATTAGTAATAAGACCATTAAAGGAAAATGATTTTAAAAATTGGCTTAGCGAATTTAAAAATAGACTTCCATCTCAACACAGGTATGATCAAGGGAAGATTGATATGAGTGAATGTTCAGAGGAATGGTTTACCAACTTAGTGGGAAAACATCAAGAATTAGCAGTGGATGATATAGCATATGTTTTTGGTGTCTTTAGGAAAGAAGACGGTACACATCTTGGAACGATAGATTTTTCCACCTTAGAGAGAAGTGACTTTCAATGGGGTAGGATAGGTTACAATATCCATAATCAATATTGGAGAAATGGTTATTGTAAAGAGGCAGTAAAAGAGGCCCTTAATATCGCCTTTAAAGACTTGAATTTCCACCGAATTGAGGCTCATATAAACGTTGATAACACACCTTCTTATAAGTTAGCAGAGAATGTAGGAATGGAGTTTGAATGCATAAGAAAAGGATTTATTTTTGAATTTGGTGAATGGACTGATAATCTGGTTTATTACATAAATTCCAAATAGAAAATTCTACAACTACAAGGTTCGGTAGGTGAGATCAGGGGCTACCATTCGGTGGCCTTTTTGCTTAATGAACTAAAGGGGCAAATTACTTCAGGATATGAAGGTATAATAAGATGTTAAGAGGTGATTAAAAAATGGCTAATGAAAAGTTATTTACAGCTATTTATATTCCAGAGACACCTTTTGTCAATGGAGAATTAAAGCCTAAAAAGGCAAAGAAATATAACTTTGAATTGTCAGTAAGTAAAAAAATGGTAAGTAATCTTTATCATTTTATTTATAAAAGGGAAGAAAAACAAATTCACAGTTATTATTTCGAGGATTTAGAAGATGGCTTGGAAAGATATTTGTTTGTGGAAAATAATGATTTATATGATGACTTTGTTTCGCAGTTTTGGGGCGGAGGACAAAGGTATTGGGAAAGTGGTATGGACGTTTATTTAGATGTAGATAGTCCTGAAGAGGTATTCGAACATTTAAACCATGTAGTTAACAATAGATTTTATGATGAGGATGAACCTATGCCTATGTGCCATATTTTTGGTCAGCAAATGTGGCATAGTGACGCTTACCTTATTGCAAATCGAACAGCTTTATTGGAATTAAAAGAGGCGATTGATGTTGCCTTAAAGCATGAAGAAACAAGATTGGGTCTAATGCCTTCTGATGACGAGGGATATGATTTATTCATTAAATGTGTTGAAGATGATTTTGAATGGGAAGAGTTAGAAATGCCTTATCATGATAGAGAATGTTATGTACCTGATGAATCGGTAGGTCTTCCTCCAAATAAAACTTTTAAAAAATATAAACTTTAGATAGAAGAATCCAATCTGCAAGTTGTTTTCTTAATGAACTAACGGGTGCGTTAGCTGAAGATCTAAGCTGTCTTTAAGGCAGCTTTTTCTTATGGAACTATCCGGGGCAGGTTAGTGCAATAAGGGGAATATTTAGAAGGACGTCGAATTAGGTTTAAAGGGAGTTATTCAAGTAACATAGCAAGTTCAGATATTATTTAATAATTTATATTTAGCTTTGTTGGGTAGTCTTCTTCAGAAGGCTATCTTTTTTTATGAAAAAATTTGATAATTATTGTT
The DNA here is from genome assembly GCF_057586375.1 of Peribacillus sp. SRI_006. NCBI lineage: Bacteria > Bacillati > Bacillota > Bacilli > Caryophanales > Bacillaceae > Peribacillus > Peribacillus sp. SRI_006. The sequence continues at coordinate 19,227 of NZ_JBYCZT010000017.1, forward strand.
TACTTATCGAATACTCAATCGTTAATAGTGTAGGAGGGTGGTCATGGATGAACAACAATTAAGCTTGTACCTAAATAAAAAATTGAAGGCTGTGTATTTCTTTTTGCTAAAAATGGGAGCGATCAAAGAGGATGCGGAAGACATTGTTCAAGAAACGGCTTTTCAATTTGTGCAATATCTAGATACTCTTCAGGAAGAGTATGTTGATGCGTGGCTTTACAGAGTAGCAATTAATAAATATTACGATAGCTTAAGAAAACTTAAGTATAAAAATAATTATGTAAATACATTTAATCTCGAAGAGTTACTGGATTGGACAACACCAGAGCAAATTATTATAGAGAATGAATTACATATAATGCTATCAGAGTGTTTACGTAAAATACCACAAAAATATGCAGAAATACTGTTACTCAAATATAGTGGAGATTTATCCTTAAAGGATATTGCTATTATTTATGGTACAACGGATAAATCAATTAAAACACAGTTAGCAAGAGCAAAGAAAAAAATGAGAAAGATGATTGAGGAGGTAAAATGATTTGGATAAAGATTCAATTTTCAATGCCAAGGATGGGTTCCAACCATTGATAAAAAAAGCGAAAAAGAAATCATTAAAAAAGATAATTATGGTATCAACCATTGTGACGGTAAGTATCTTTATGGTTTTAGGAATCACTTTCATCATTGCGTATAATCAAATGCAACATTCAATGGAAGAGTATTTATCAGTGAAGAGGGCACAAAGCGAAGTTTATGGTGCGAATATCCATTTTGATAAATCTACAACTAGTTTTAGTATAGATTCCTCTATTAATCAGGACCAATATGTAAAAGAAATTGCAGGGATTCCATACACTTGGTACAACGAACAAACTTGGTTTAAAATTTATGATTCACCTACAACTATTTATGATAATTCAATAACATCAACAGATAGTTGGCAATTTTATCGAAATGGACAAAGAGTGGTTAATTTTTATGTTCCTGGTGGAAAAAAAGTAGAAGATGATCGTAAGTTACTTCAATCCTTAGCTCCAACTAGTTTGGTAGAAATAGGCATTTCATTTAAGAAAGAAATGAATACAAATCAAGTGCTGAAACAATTTCCAACTGCTCAGTGGGCATGGGTGCAAAACCCTGATGTCGAAGTATCAGTTAGGCCTGGGTATGTAATCGGAGACTATGCATATGGTTTTACAATTACATCTCCAGAAAAAGGGACTGACAATATAGCAGAAGACGTAAAAAACTTCGAGAAGGTATTATCAAATTTATCTCAAAAAAACGAGAAAGATACGAATGTAGAGCCATTAATAAAATCAATCAAACAGAAAGGAACTGTTCAGGTGAGTGGTATCATTTTAACAGGGAAGGTAAAAGATTTATTACCACTAATTGAACAAGATTCAGTAAACTATGTGAGCGTTGGAGTTATAATTCCTTATTAGGGATAGGAATATGATTCTCATGAAATAATTAATGGTCAACTAAATAAAGCTTTCTAAATAAAAATATGCTAGTAGCAATAAATGGATTTCACCACATCAACATCTTAATGAACTAACGGGTGCTTTAATTCATTAAGACTTACAAAAATAATTGTTTATCTCGGTCAATTTCTTAAGCTCTATTAATGATTATGTACTTATTATAAACCATAAGAAAAAGCTCTCCGGAACCGGACAGCTTTTTTGTTTGATCAAGTATCAACATTTACCATAGTGACTTAAGACTAATTCGATAGAGAGACTTAGCCACAGATAACGAATAGCTTAATAAGCCTTTTTAATAAGGCTCCATACTTCTTGTAACGACTTCCCGTCTATCCTGGATTGTTCTAATAATTGATCTGCTGAATCAAACGACTGTTGCGTATCTGTTTCGTAGTCAGCTAGGTGCCATTGGTTGGACTCTTCAATAACGTGATAAAGTTTATCTTGAAAAGCAAGACTAACCCTTTCCCCATTATGGACATCCTCTTTAAATTGTTCGAAGGAATAGTTTATTTTTTCAAAAATAAGTTCTGCCATCATTCGAACATCACTATCGACATCCTTCTTAAAATTTTCTAACAATGAATGGAGAATTTCCTCATCTAATCTATGTGTAAGAGAATTCCAAACACTTGTAGCAACCCAACTTCTCACACTTTCGTCGTGATAATTACTTAAAGTTAAAAGTTGATTTCCAAACCACTTCAAATCCACATCGCTTTGTGCTAAGTCCGGTATAGCATAAATTAATTCTTCTACATTATCTTCTTGTATAAACGTTTCAAAGTCCTGTTTACTGTATACCTTTACCTCCATTCCCTCAAAATTAAATTCCTCATTTTCAAGGTATAGGTTTTTTAGAAATTCATCAAAGCTATCTGCGATTTGTATGGTTTGTTCCAAATCAACGTCTACATAAACAATGGGGGGAGCAGACGTGGCATCGCGGTAATCAAATGCGAGCCAAGTATGACCGTCTCCATTGAATAAAATAAGTCCTTCCGGCAGTTCCCACTCTTTTATGTAATAATCATTTTCAAGAATTCCGTTTCCGGAACCAATCCCTTTAATGTGTTCCACTATAACAAAAGATTCACCCCAGACGGTAGGAACAGGAGACGGATGAGCATTACAGATTGGTTGTCCACCATTTTGTTGCTTAAGAATAGCAATGTAGGAGTCTGGTAACGTTACATTAAATAACTCTTCTGCCTTTTTTATAATTTCGTCTGTTAATGGTTGTAACATATACTCGTCATTACTTTCTTCCCATATACTTTTTACCAAAAAGTTCACCTCATAAATGTTTAATTATTATTTGATCTACCGGCTCTTTCTTGTACAAACTTTCCTCGGTTGTTGAAAAACCGTTCTTACATCATACTACAAAAATAAATAGCCTATTTTTTTCTTCAACAGTTTTTTCGAAAACAGCCTTCAATTAATCTTCCCAATGACCCTTTTTTAGCTAAAAGGCTCTCTACTTCATTACAGGAGTTGCAGCAACCCCTTTCCTAATGGAACTATCGGGGCAGGTTAGTTCCATAACGAATTGGATTTTTATGGTATAATTTTAAAGGTTGCAACGGATCCTGTATCATTCTCACTCTTCGGTCACCTTTCTCTATATCATTACCGACCAAGACACAAATAACGTATTGAAAATATTAGTGTTTTTCACTGAAGTTTTGTTTCATTCGTAGTGATCGTTATAAATTACAGAAAAGGACGATTTATTATGTCTAAAAAAATAGTAATTATTCTAGGAGCATTTATATTAACTCTACTTACTTTAAATAATCCTTTAACTGTTATGTGGGAAACCTCTGGAGTATTTGAAGTTTGGAGTTTTTGGATTATAGTTCTTGTTCTATTTTTCTATTTATGATTCTATTCTAAGCCTTTTTTGCTTAAACGGGTGCGTTAGCTGAATCGTAGCTGTCTATATGGCAGCCTTTTTCTTATGGCACTAACGGGGCAGGATTGTTCAACAAGAAGATTGCAAAAAAGACCGCCTATACTGGCGATCTTTCGAATCTACGTATTAAAAAACTAAGCAGCATCTTTTATCTCTCTTGTTTTGTTAGCAAATAGTTTTTCTTTAAGAGTTGGCATAATCATACCATCTACCCCATATCTTCCTGCATTCATAGCAGAAACTAGGATAAACATTAACAATAAAACAAGTTGTGGGTTTGTACTTGTAGTACCACTAAACATATAAGAAAAGTTCATCGCCATTCCAAAAAACACTGCTGTTTTTGTAAAACAACCGATTAATAGACCTAGACCTACAAATAGTTCTCCCCAAGGAACTAAGAGGTTAAATACCTCTATATTAGGAATCGCTATATTTTTTAGAAATACCACCCACCATTCTTGAACTGCCGGATGTTCTCCTGTTGCGTTGGCCAACGCACCCTGTAAAAAGCCAGAAGCATCAAACTGTCCACTTGCTATTTTCCCCCAACCAGCCATAATCCACGTATATCCGATATATACACGTAATACAGCTAAGAGTATAGAAATGTTTTTGTTTTGTCTTAGAGCATCAATCATCATGTTTTTCCCCCAATAGTTCAAAATAAAAAGTGCTAAGAAATATAATAACATAACTGAAAATGATTTTCATTATCATTTATGTGAAGAATATGTAAAAAAAGGCCCAAACAACTATGGAATATGATTAAAAAAATAAATTCCCTAATATACCGAGTGGTGCAAACCGTTGATACTCCAATGTTTATAGAGGGAGGATAGTTGAAGAAGGAATTGAAGAAACAAAAAGAGAATAGGTACTGTTAGTTAAAATGATTTCTATAGAAAGAAGGATTAATATGGCATATTGCAAAGTTCGCCAAGCTGAAATTTATTATGAAGATTTAGGGGAAGGGAAACCAATTTTAATGATACACGGTTATTCTCCGGACCATCGATTAATGAGTGGTTGTATGGAACCAATATTTACTAATAGGGAGGGGTGGCGACGTATTTATATCGACCTGCCTGGGATGGGATTAACAAAAGAATATAACGAAATAAGTAGTTCTGATGAAATGCTGGATGCTGTTTTAGAGTTTATTCAAGCTGTAATTCCTAACCAAGAGTACGTAATTGCTGGGGAATCTTACGGTGGCTATATAGCTAGGGGCATTATTGAAAAGCATCAAGAACAAATACTTGGTGCAGCATTTATATGTCCTCTTATTATTCCTCTTCCAGAAAATAGAACAGTTGAGATACATAAAATAATGAGAGCGGATGAGAAGTTTATTGGAAATTTATCAACGGGTGAATTAGAAGATTTTAAAAATAACAACATTATACTTGATGAGTACACATGGTTAAGGTACAACAAAGAAATTCTAAGTGGTTGTAAAATTGGAGATGAAAAGTTCCTAAATAAGGTTAAGAATAAATATGGGTTTTCTTTTAAGATTGACCAGTCTGATTTTATTAAACCCAGTGTATTCCTGTTAGGAAGACAAGACTCTTCGGTTGGATATAAAGATGCTCTTGACATAGCAAACAAGTATCCGCGAGGAACATTTGCTGTATTGGATATGGCAGGTCACAATTTACAAATTGAACAACCACAACTTTTTAGCACTCTATTAAATGAATGGTTGGATAGAATTGAAGAGTTCCAAAACTAATACTTAACGAAGTAATTGAAGTTTGTGAAAGAATAGTGCTTAAACTAACGGTAGCTTTAGCATAGGATTGAAGGCGGCTATTTCTTATGGAACGGGGAGGTTAGTGAAATAACAATCCTTTGTAAATCTTATATTGTTATAATGGAAATAAAAGCTTAATTTTAGGAGATAAAAATGTTTGATAAAATTAAGATTTGGGCGAGGAGTCTAAAACGACAAATTTTTATCCTTTACTTTGCTTGTAAAGATGAACGGGTGCCTTGGCATGCAAAGGTATTTACGGCTTGTGTTGTGGCTTATGCATTCAGTCCGATAGACTTAATACCCGATTTTATACCCATTCTTGGCTACTTAGACGATGTAATTCTCGTTCCAATAGGGATAATGATTGCATTAAAGATGATACCAAAGAGTGTATTAACCGACTGTGAAGTTAAGGCAGAAGAAATGATGAAAAAGGGTAAGCCGAAGAATTGGATAGTCGGCTCACTAATAGTAATGATTTGGGTCTTCATTATAATATGGGCTATTATATATATTTATCGTTTAATGAACTAACGGTTGCTTTACTTCACTAGGATGCACAAGAAGACCTTTATAGGTGGTCTCAGTTTGTAGACAAAAGGGGTTCGGAATTAAAAAATTCTGAACCCTTTTTGAAATTCCCTTTGAATTTTCGCCTAAAGTTAAGAGAGTGGGGCTCTACGAACCCAATATGTTAGGCCATTTTTGGACCTTACCATGTCCAATTGGCCATCTTCTTTAAATTAATGACAGCCTACATTTTACGAAACAAATGGTTCGGTGGCACCTGTTGATCTAAAGTAATCATTTCAAGTTGATCTCGCTGAATAGAATCTCGTTTAGTAAGCATCCTCATCACCTCAAGTTTTAATACTTCAATTTTAAAACAAAAATGACTCCAGGCAAAAGTGTTCTATCTAAAAGGTAAGACATAGTTGATTGGAGCGGGTGTTCGAGACTCCTGCTTAGAAAAGCGCGTCTAGGGGAGACCCCGCAGGCGAAAGCTGAGGGCCGACCGCCCGCGGAAAGCGAGTGCCCTACGTTCCAATCAACGTCCAAATTGTACAAGCCATAAAAATAGACAAACTCGATTTTCATCGAGTTTGTCTACAGTCTGAGACCACTTATAGGTGGTCTCTTTTATTTGTTCAAAAATCAACATTAATCTTTAACAAAGCCATGGTTAAAAAGCGATCTTAATATAGTCAATGGAATCATTCTATTATAAAAAGTGATTTTCCCTCCATTAATTTGTGGTACAAGAATCGGATTCTCTGAAGTTGATGCATTGTCATCTTTTATTTTTTAAGGATCTTAGACTTTCCATATCCCCATTTACTATCACATCAATATGAGCAGAGATGATATCAATATCTACATCCCACCATTTAATTTCCAGCAGTTCGTTAATGACTTCTTTTGAGAAGCGGGTTTTAAGTTTCTTTTCGGGATTCCCTCCAACGATGGTGTAAGGTTCCACATCTTTGGTAATAACCGATTTGGCGGCTACAATTGCACCATCCCCGATTTTTATTCCAGGCATGATGACAGTATCCATTCCTATCCAAACATCATTTCCAATAATGGTATTGCCTTTAAACGGCAACTGGTCTAACGTTGGCGTATACTTTTCCCATTCGTGTCCAAAAATGTTGAAGTTGCAGGGCCTACCTCCATTACCCCCTAATAAGCTAAGAAGGTTAAGCTTAAAGCTCTCCAGAACCACCCCGAATTTCAATTTTATTATGCGAAAAATTTGTCAATGACACCCCACGGAATCAGACTTTGCAAAAAAAAAAAATTAAGGGACCCCTTGAATGTAGATTCGAAAAAGGTCGGGAATTTCGGGATTCCCTCCTAATTTTGGAGGGTTATATCGCTCTCTTTTCAAATGAAACAAGTTGAAGAGCCATAATTGAGTAAAAAAAGCACCTTGCTTACCTATTAAATAGGCTGTTCAAGGTGCTTGTATTATTTGTTTGAAAATTCCCTGAATAAGGTTATAATTAAAAGTGTTGGAGAACCTAGCCAACTAGACACCCTTAGAGAATTGCCTTGTCCGCTACTTTCTAAGGGTGGATATTAATATTCTGGCTCATGCTTGGTTGAATTTCGGGTATGGAATGATGGTGTGTAATGGATGGATTTGTTTTTCCATTCAGGATGGCATTTAACACAACCAGTGTTATTGTACCCATCACGACTCCGTTTCCACATATTAATTGGACTGTTTCCGGGAATTTATCGAATGCTTCCGGGACCCCCTTGACTGCCAGACCGACTCCTATCCCAAGTGCAATCGTCAATTGATTGGAAGGTTTGCTTAAATCAGCTTTGGCTATCATCCCCAAAGCTGCAGATAGAAGCATGCCGAACATTGGTATCATGGCCCCGCCCAGAACGGGTAAAGGGATCATCGTCGTAAGACCGGCAACCTTAGGCACAAAAGCTAGAAAGATTAGGATACAACCTGCCGTGACTACTACCGAGCGCTGAGTTACCTTTGTCAGCAAGACCAAGCCAACATTTTGTGAGAAGGTAGAATGGTTGAAAGAGTTGAAGATACCGCTTATGAAGCTCCCTATTCCTTCTGCACGAAGGCCCTTTTCCACATCTTTTTCGGTTATTTCCTTCCCGCATACTTCCCCGAGTGTCAAAAAGACGCCTATACTTTCCACAGCTATGATTAAAGAAATGATTGTCATAGTGATAATAGATGAAAGGTCGAAGGTAGGTACCCCAAAATAAAAAGGAGTCACCATTGTAAACCAGCTGGCCTCTGTAAAGCCAGAGGTATCGACCATACCTAAAAAACCAGCCAATATAGTGCCGAGAATCATGGCGAAAAGAACTGAAACCGCTTTCAAGAAACCTTTGGTAAGTGTATTCAATAAAAGGAAACTCACTAGTGTAAAACAGGCTAGCATTAGATTCATAGGATCTCCAAAGGTGGGGGAACCTACTCCGCCCGCTGCATTTTTCATGGCAACTGGCATTAATGACACGCCTATGATTAATATGACGGACCCTGCAACAATTGGTGGGAAATAGGGTATTAATTTACCGATTACTCCTGATAAAAGGGCAACAATTATTCCGGATACCATAACTGCCCCTAAAACCCCGGTTATACTATGGACCGATCCTATGGCTATTACTGGCTCGACCACGATAAAAGAAACAGCCATTAAAGCAGGTAATCTTATACCAATTCCTTTACCGCCAATAACTTGAAGCAAGGTGACTATCCCGCAGGCGAGTAAATCAAACGAGATCAGGTATATGATCTGTTCTTGTGTCAACCCGATTGCAGGACCGACGATTAGTGGAACAGCTACCGCTCCTCCATACATTACACAAACATGCTGTAAACCTAACAATAACGTGTTTAGTTTGCTCAATTTTTCCATGTTTGCCCCCTTTTAATTAGTCACGACTTTCCAATTATATGAATGTAACGAAATCGCCTCCTTGTGATTTTGTAAATACTTCCTTATGGATGGTTTTGCTGTTGCTTATTAAGAAACGCTATTTACAAAATCGGTGTATTTTTATATTATCACCGCCATAATGCTAAATCAAGACTATTTTTTGGAAAAATATGAATATTCATTCTAGTTCATTCTGTATATAATTAAGAAGAATAGGGGGAGAAATATGTATTTAACGATCGAAAAAGCTTTGAAACTTCCTGCCCTAAACCAAGTGGAAGTTATTGGAGGAAGTCAAGGGTTAACTCGGGTAATTAATTCAGTAAGTATAATGGATCATCCGGATATATCATGGATTAAACGAGGGGAACTCCTGCTGACAACCGGTTATGTGTTTAAGGATGACCTGAATGCTCAAATCAATCTTGTTAGGGAATTGTCGAAAAGAGGAAGTGCTGGATTAGCTATCAAGATTAAGCGGTTTCTTTCTACGATTCCTCCTGGAATGGTGGAAGAAGCGAACAAGTACAATTTCCCACTGCTGGAGATTCCTTATGAAATGCCTTTATCCGACTTATTATTCAGCTTTACATATGAACTTGTTAATAAGGAGAAAGTGAAAAACAATGGAAAAGGAAGTGTTGAAGTTTTTCATTCTCTTTTGAATGGGGAAAATAGGAGTTCATCTTTTATCCCCCAATTACAGGAATTTGGCTTTAATCCCGATAGGCCATATATTCTGCTCTTAATAAACGGAACGAAAGAAGAAGGGGATTCATTCTTTCCAATTGGCAGAATGTTGGAGAAATTAAGCGAAACGGAAAGGGAAGATTTCAAGTATTGGAATATCGACTTCGATGGTCAATTGATTATCCTGCAAGGGAAAGGGATGGTGACTGATGAACACCTGCTTATGCAGGCTCAAAGAATTGCCATCCTTTTAGAAGGTCTTATATCCAAAGATAATCCTGGCACTTCACTATCCATGGGGTTAAGCAAGGTGAAAAAAGAAATCTACAATATGAAAGAAGGGTTTATTGAAGCTAAAAAGGCCATTCAACTGGGCTCGAGGCTTAACCCGACTAATATCAATGATTACGCAAGCGTTGAAGTTGAAGATCTAATAAACCAAATCCCTAAGGATGCCATAACTCAATACGTGCTATCCATGATTCAGCCGCTTATTGTATATGATAGGGAAAATGAGGGGGAGTTATTAAAAACGCTGGAAACCTATCTATTTTCAAGAGGGAGAATAGAAGATGCGGCACGGGCTTTGTTTGTGCACCGAAATACTGTAAAGTTCCGTTTGTCTAGAATTGAAGACTTATTAGGCGTTGATTTAAAATCGAGGGATATTGCTTTTAAATTGCAGTTTAGTATAAAGGCTGCGAAGTTATTATTACATGACTAGGTAAAGGAAGCAATCGGGAATCAACTGTTACTGCCCATGAAAAACTGCCAGGGAATGAAGGATCCCTGGCAGTTTTTCATTTGTATGGGCCATTTCTTATCGATTATCCAGCAGGCGTTTGGCATATAGGGCAAGTTTTAAAGTGAACAGATCATCATTGCTTAATTCCATTCCTAATAGTTTTTTTATGCTTTTAATTCGAAAATGGATAGTGTTTCGGTGTACTCCCATTTTTCTGGCCGTTTCAGCAGGTCGAAGATTGCATTGCAAATATGCCTCCAAGGTTTTGATCAGATCAGACTGGGTTTCATCGTCATGGTCCTTAAGTGGTGCTAAATTACCTGTAACAATATCCATGAGCACATTTTTTGGAGCATACTGCAAAATTTTAAATGTTATTAATTCTTTGTAGCCGTAAATTTCCTTTCCTGGGTTCAATCGTTTTCCCAAATCAATAGATTGTAAAGCTTCCTGTAAGCTATTGGCCAGGTTATTAATACCTGTATGATAGTTACCGACTCCCAGTGTAAGTTCCATTGGCAGGTGTGTAGATAAAGTAGAGATAATCTGTTGGCTTATCTGGGTGACTTGTGAATAAAAGCGGGTGTTCTCTAGGGGGATGGTATCCAGATAAATGATAACTAGACTGCCCTTGATATTCCTTATGAGCTTATCGATTTTATATTGCTCGGTTAATGTTTCAATTGTCTTGATAAGCTGTTTATAAGTATTGGAATCATTCCTTTGATTCCATTGCAGCGTTAAAGGTAAAACCGTACATATGAAGCCCCCAGTAATTTGTTGGAAGCTGGATTTGTCCTCCGTCATTCCTAAAATCCCGTAACTTAAATTTTCGGCACCAACTCCGGAAATATCCTCCATGCTATAACTTTGCCCTTTTTGTTCATTCTGTCTCGTCACTATTTCACGAAGCAGGGGAGACATGATATCTGATAGCGAAAACTCAGGGGGGATTTTGAGAATAGGCAAATTGGCCATATTGGCAATGCTGATGGTGGTTTGCGGAATTTCCTCCAGTTTGATGAACAATCCTGAACAATTCATTTTTGCCAATTCGATTACGAATTGGTCTAATTGTTGCGGATTATCTTGAAATAAGTATCCGGTTGTTAGAATCAATTCATTTGGCTTCAACCAGGAAAGCACATCAGGAGCATCAAAGCTATTGATGGATTCTATTTCTCTATTAAGTCCCTGCATGCCAGCTGCCACTTGGCATTGTTTGATCTGTGGTAATTTTAATGCATCAGTCATCGTTAAATGCATGATAGGTCCCCTTCGCTGTGCCTTTTTTCTCTAATTTAACTAATTTTTTGAATATTGGCAACTGGATCTAAGCTATTAAGATGGCCTGTTCTTTAAAAGGTGAGTGCGGTAAGCACAAAGGGGTTGGAAAAATATTAGCTTTTTCAGCTAATGACCTATAAATGAACGCACGTATATAATTCAATTAAGTTAAGAATGTTTTGAATTATAAAAAAATAATTGGAAGAAGGGAGGGCCCGTATTGATATCTGACCTTAATAGCATTAATGAGTTGAACAAGGCGGCATTCATCGAAAAGTTAGGTTGGGTATATGAACATTCTCCATGGATAGCAGAGCGTTCATGGGAGTACAAGCCATTCATTTCCGTAGAGGACCTAAAACAGAAAATGGAAGTAGTTGTGCAAAATGCCTCATTACCGGAACAGCTCCAATTAATCAAGTCTCACCCGGACTTAGCAGCCCGGATTGATATGGCTGAAGCATCAGTTAAAGAACAATCCGCAGCCGGTTTGAATTCGCTTTCTCCGGATGAATATGAAGAATTTCATGCGCTAAATAATCAGTATAAAGAAAAGTTTGGATTTCCGTTCATATTTGCTGTCCGTGGCAGCGATAAAACGGTGATAAAGGCAGAGATGAAAAGAAGGATTGGTTTGGATCAGGCAAATGAACTTAAGGAAGCCATCAAGCAAATCCACTTAATCGCCAGCCACAGGTTATCTGATTTTATAAATTAGGAGGAGGAATAATATGACAGCTCAAAATGAAAACAGAACGATGTATTACGGTAAAGGGGATGTATTTGTATACAGGACTTTTGTGCAGCCTCTTACAGGTTTGAGGAAAATACCGGAATCAAGTTTCACAGAAAGAGATAATACTATTTTCGGATTCAATTGCCAGATTTCTCTAAAAGGGGAAGCTTTTTTATCTTCTTTTACGGAAGGAGATAATAGCTTGGTGGTTGCAACGGATTCCATGAAAAACATCATTCATCGCCAGGCGGCCAATTATCAAGGAAATACGGCGGAAGGATTTTTAAAGTTCATATGTGAAGTTTTCCTTGATAAGTATAGCCACATAGATGCAGTGGAACTGACAGCAACTGAAGTTCCCTTCGATCATGTACTCGTTCCAAAAGGGGAAGGACATGAAAATAGTGATGTTGTCTATCGATGTTCCAGAAATGAAAGGGCTACCACTACAATCGAAGTCAAAAGGACACCTACCGGAAGCAAAATCGTTAAGCATTCAAGTGGGATAGTTGATGTCCATTTAATCAAGGTTAAAGGAAGCTCTTTTTATGGATTTATTCAAGATGAATACACCACATTGCCAGAAGCTCAGGATCGTCCACTATTTATCTACTTGGATTTCGATTGGGAATATAGCCGCTGGGAGGATGGCACTGGAGCGGATCCAGAAAAATATGTAGCAGCGGAACAAATTTGTGATATTGCAAACACAGTGTTCCATGAACTGAATAACCGTTCGATACAGCAGCTCATTTATCATATTGGCATTAGGATTCTGGAACGTTTCCCTCAGCTGGCGAATGTTCAATTTAAAACCAATAATCGTACCTGGGAAACCGTTGTGGAAACCATTCCGAATTCAGAAGGAAGTGTTTATCAGGAACCACGTCCTCCGTTTGGCTTCCAAGGCTTTGTCGTTACACAAGAAGACGTTAAACAAAAAAAGGCAGCTGATTCAACTGTAGGGGCTTCCCGATAATGGACAGTAAGCTGACCACACATGTTTTAGACCTCTCTAAAGGTCTGCCGGCAAAAGGGATGAAGATAGAACTTTGGGCCATAGCAGAACAGGGAGACCATTCTTTCATAAAAGAGGTCTGTACAAACAAAGATGGGCGAGTGGATGATCCGCTTCTTCAAGGAGATGATCTCAAACCAGGTGAGTATGAGCTTGTCTTTTATGTCGGGGAATATTTCAATGATGGTGCGAATGATCCAAATATAAGGCCATTTTTAAATAAGGTCCCACTTCGTTTTGGAATAGAAAGTAATGAAGAACATTATCATGTTCCTCTGCTTGTTGCTCCGGGAGGATATAGCACCTACCGAGGAAGCTAATAAATCAGTAAGAGAGTTGGAGGGTTCAATTTGGCACATGAGCGTACTGGTGCAGTGACTTTAGGCGGGAATCCAGTGACCTTGATTGGTCCTGAACTAAGAGTAGGGGATATGGCCCCTGACTTCACACTATTAACAAATGACCGTCGTAAAGTACATTTAACAGACTATAAAAATAAGACATGCATCATCACGACTGTTCCTTCGCTTGATACTGGTGTATGTGACTTACAAACAAGGCTCTTAAATGAAGAAGCAAGCAAAATGGGTGATGATGTAGCGGTGTTGGCTATCAGCGCAGACCTTCCCTTTGCTCAAGCAAGATGGTGCAAAGAAAGTAATGTCGAAGCTATAACCATTCTCTCCGATCACTTTGATTTGTCTTTTGGTACTGCATATGGAACGTATATGAAAGAACAACGATTGGAATGCAGGGCAGTATTTGTAATAAATCAAGAAGGAACCATTAAGTATGTGGAATATGTACCGGAAGTCACGGATCACGCAGATTATGAATCCGCATTGCAGGTAGCGAAGGAAGTGATAAATAAAGCTGGTGCAGCTAAATAAACATTTTCCCTCACGAAGGATAGTAAAAGTACATTCTATTATCCGCAAGGCCGTCCGATTTTCAAAAGCTGGACGGTCTTTTGTTGATACTGAATTAAATTAGTAGTTTTCCAGTGACTTATCCAGGCCTCTTTCAAAAGTTAAAATATAATTACTATAATTAAACATTAATTCCTTTTATTTGAATGATATTCATGCTATAATGAAAGTCCAATAGCTTTATATAATATGGAAGCGCTTCCTTATTCGAGGAAGTGCCCTTTTTATGTTTTCACTTACTTATTAACATAACAATGCTAGAAACACCTGAAATAGAAATAAGTATACGCGTAAACTCCTGAAACCCGTCATCTCAGCTCCTGCCACTTCAATTTCTTGATGATACAACAAACAGCCCCTGCAATGATATTTTCTACATCAGCAAATGGCAAAATCTATCGAGGGACTATTTCCTTTTTAAAACTACTCTTCTGGTCATATCCATTCCCACTTAAGAAAGATCCGTGGTTTAATTCAATAAAAGTTAAAAAGCCCTTGCCTTCTTTTATTTCTTGTTGAAGGTGAGAGCCTTTCATTGTTCCCATATCAATTTATCAATATAAGCATCTTTAGTTTTTCATGAGTTCGGAAAAACGAAGAAGATTATGTCAGGAATTTGCAAGAATTTTAGGCGGAGACGGAATGATTACTCCAGAAGGAGTATGCTTGGTGCAAAAGTTTCGTAATATTAAATTCACAATACTTGATCGCAGAACGCAATCTCCACTAGTCAATCCGCAATTTTTTACGTTTGAAAATGTTGATAGTAGGGGGAATGCGTTAAATTTAGGGGAAACAGTTCTTTTACAAGAAGAAGTTAACCCGTTATTAACTGAACTTAGAAAAAGGGACCTTTTAGTTACTTCTCTTCATAATCACTGGTTATTTGAAGAACCTCGTGCAATGTATATGCACTTTGAATCGATTGAACCACCACTAGATTTTGCTAAAAAAGTTAGAGATGCATTTAGAGTATTAAAAGTGTAGTCAGACTATAAGAGGCAAGCCTTACATCAGTGAGATTATCAATCCCACTGATGTTTTCTTTTTTGTATATCATGTCTTTTATTTTTCTTCGGAGCAGGCCGCATGGCATCTTGTGCAGTTTCTAAGTTACCGGATTAGGGATATCAAAAGTACATATTAGAACATCATTACTAGCATGTCTGAGCCTTTTTAGCTTAATTTGAAGAATTTCCAAATTTTCAAAGGTATTCAATTTATTATGTCCTGAAATAATAAGAAAAAATGCAGGAGAGGTCAAATGAAAAACAATACATTATATCAAGTAATTATCGCTATTTTTATATTTGTCTTAATGGTCGATCAGTCGGTCTATGCCATGGAATGGGAAGATGAAGAAGGACCTATAAGTTTTAAAATTGAGATGTTACCTTGGGAGATTGTAAATAACATTATTCCTGATAAAACAAATTTCACCATAATCGATATTGAAACTGGTTTATCATTTAAGGTACAACGAAGGGCAGGCAGCCATCATGCCGATGTACAGCCATTAACCAAAGAAGATACTCAAATCATGAAGAAAATTTATAATAATAAATGGAGTTGGAATAGAAGAGCCATTATTGTATTAATCAATAATCAAATGATTGCTGCATCCATGCACGGAATGCCACATGGTGCTGGTGCTCTTCCAAATGGTTTTTCAGGTCATTTTTGTGTTCATTTCTCTGGAAGTATTACGCATCGTTTGAAAAACGAAGATCTTTCTCATAAATTAATGATATTGAAAGCCGCTGGTAAGCTTGATGATTATATACAAACCGTAAATCCTTATGAACTTATACGTATTTTTACCATTGCCATTAATCAAGGAAATCAGGAATTATTAGCAATGACCTTATCAAATCCGAGTCACCCTAACCGTGTCAATAAACTTGTTAAAGATATTACATATTTTGGAGTGGTTGATCCTTTAAGACAACCGCCTGAACAGCTAAATGGTCTATTTCTCGTGGATGTACCCGTTCAAGTAGCTATTTATAAGAAGAAAGATGGCAAAGAAAAAAAGGTTATGCATTTTATGATCCGCAAGGAGAGTTTGCCTGATCGTTGGTTTATTGATCAAGATGCAATTTATGAAGACTTGAGGTGAAAATTGTGAATGTTCAAGGAAACCAACCCAGGAGGTGCATTCAATGAGATTAACATGGATTGCCGGACTTTTGCTATTCGTTCAACCAGTGAATATTTCAGAAAGCTTATTGGTAACACACCAAGGACAAACGATTGCCAGTGTCAACCATGCTGATATTACGATGCCCTACCTGGATGTTCCTATGTTGGACGTGGATAAATACAATCAATTTGTCGAAAAAATAGACCGGCAAGTTTACCAAAAACCTGTAAATGCCACAATGGACAAGCAAGGTAAAATTCTACCTGGGCGGGTAGGTTACAAGCTATACCATCAAGCTTTTAAAGAGCAATTTCATTCCTTTTTGTACAGTAGTAGATCATACAAACTAGAAGTACCTTTGCTTGCTATTCATCCAAAGGTTGACAGTGAAATGCTTGCGGAAATTCGTGAAAAAAAGATAGGTGAATATAGAACCTATTTTAATGTGAACAATAAAAATCGTTCAAATAATATCTCACTTGCTACAGAAGCCATTAATAATTATGTCGTGTTTCCAGGAGAGGTCTTTTCTTTTAACCAAGTTGTTGGCAAGAGGTCAGTAGAAAAAGGATATTTGCTCGCTCGGGTTATCGTTAAAGGAGAGTTTACTGAAGGGATTGGCGGAGGGATTTGCCAGGTTTCATCCACCTTGTTTAATGCTATCGACAATGCAGGGTTGCAAACGGTTCAACGCTATTCCCATACAAGGAGCGTTCCGTATGTTCCATCTGGCCGCGATGCTACAGTAAGCTGGTATGGGCCAGATTTTAGTTTTAAAAACAAGTACAATCAACCGATCCTGATCCGGGCTACAATCCAAGGAGGAATGGTGAGTATCAAGGTTTACTCTTCAGGTATGATCAATTATAAAATACGAAAGATTCCCGATGCTTCAAAGCAGATATCCAAAGAACAAATTATTCGTTCGTAAAAGTACCGTATACGAATGGGGGCACCTTAGGCAAATTTGGTGTATATATAGAAGAAACTCGTAAAAAAACGGCCTTTGCTCATTGGAGCAAGGGCTTGTTTAGAGATGGGGAGGAAACAGCTTTTTCTTTTTCGGGACAGATTACTTGAACAAGCCAATCCATGTCCATGCTACAATCATTACAAGCATAGCCATTAATATAAGTTGATGTTTGGGAGATCACTATGGGAAAAATAAAAATAGCTTTACTGCACCTATTGCCCATCGCTGGTGATGTGGAGCATAACCAAAAACTGATTGAACAAGCCATTCATATTGCAGCAAATAAAAATGCCGAATGGATTATAACACCCGAACTATGTGTAAGCGGACTTCAATTCAATCATAAGATTGGGACTGGATGGATTAACAAGCAACCTGATGCTTGGATGAATAATTTGGGCAGTAAACTAAAGAATTTGAAAAGCACTGTATTTTTGGGCTGCCCTGAAAAAGGCAGTGACGGAGAGTTGTATAATTCTGTGTTTGTCATAGATAAAAAAGGTCATTTAATAGGTAAACAGAGAAAAATCAGTGTTATTGATGATTGGTCAGCATCAGGGGAAGTATTGGAGCCAATAAAAACAGACAATGTTGAGGTTGGTATTATGATTTGTGCAGACGCATATAACAAAGATATTGCTTGCACCTTATCTGAAAAAGGAGCAGAAATATTACTTGCACCGTCTTCTTGGGGTCCCGGATTACATGGTCCGGAGGGAGAATGGGAACAAAGGTCACTAGATACAGGGCTGCCCGTAATAGTCTGTAATCGTACTGGCGAAGACGAAACGGTCCGTTTTTGGGATGCAGAAAGCATGATCATAAAAAATGGTGTACCCCTCCTGACTCATAAATCAAAACAATCAGCCATACTTACCTTTGAATGGGATTTACAAAGCATGGATTTACTATCGACTCATTTCGACATCGATTACATATAATGAAAACTACTCCAACTCTTGTTGATAAAGGGTGCGCCAGTTTCTTATGGAACGATACATGAGGAGATAACAAATGGATGGTGGTACATCGCCACACGGTAACTCCATCGAAAAAAGCCTATCTCTTGTGAGGGTAAGAGGGAGATAAAGCTAAACAAATGAAAATCCACTTTCAATAATCCTTGAAAAAAATCAAATTATTCACTTTTAGTTTGTAGGTCGCATTCCTCCGTTGAAGAATGCGGCCTTTTCAATAAATAATTGCAAGCAAATTACAACAATTCTAATCGGGTTTAATACCCTCGGTTCCGATCTACCATTCCACTTAATGGTTGTTCACTTGAAAATCGCTTTAAATTTTCAATGAAAAAGCTGCTCACTTCGTTAATCGTACTTGGTCCTGACAGGTGGGAAGTGACAAACACATTCGGCATGGACCAGAAGACATGTTCTTTTGGCAACGGTTCTGTCTCAAATACATCGAGGACCGCTCCCTGTAGATGCCCTGCTCGCATGACAGATAGTAAATCCCCTTCATCTATCAATGCTCCGCGGCCAACGTTGATAAGGTAAGCGTTGGACTTCATCGCTAAAAGAAGGTCCTGGTTAATGATATGATAAGTGGAATCCGTTAAAGGAAGGGTCAGGACCAAATAATCCAGATCTTTTACAAATTCACCCCATTGATCTGGAGTAAAGTGGAGATCCACGAGTGTTGCTTGTTTTCCACTAAAGCTTAACCCATGCACATTCATATCAAATGCCCGGGCTTTACGTACAAGTTCAGCGCCAATCGATCCAAGTCCAGCCACCCCGATTGTTTTCCCCTTTAGAGTTTCAGAAATGAAAGGATCCCATCTCCGCTCCAATTGCGATTGTCTCATCCGAGGACCGTCTTTCACTATGTCCAAGAGAAACGAAAATACATATTCAGAGATGTAAGCACCAAATTGGTCAATAATTCGAGTTATTGTAATGTTTTGAGGTATCGATTTGTCTGCAATCAAATCATTGACCCCGGCTCCCATTGATTGAAACCAGCGAACAGATGAGGCAACTGGTTTACATAGTAATTGCGTCGGGAAATTCCATCCCAAAATAACTTCAGTGCCGGGTAAATATTTTTCTGCTTCCTCCAAAGTTTTCGCTGTCTTTACCGATATAAACCCACTATTTCGGATATGATCAGCATAAGCATCGACCTCTGACTGAATGGGACTAAATACAAGAATGTTTGGTTTGTGTGTACCCGCCATTGGCTCTCTCCTTATTGATTCTTTATATATAGTATAAATTCTTTCTCCTGAGTCGTACATGGATAAAAAAACAGTGCATTTCTTTCGAGTATGCACTGCTTTTTAAAATTTCTCCAGAATCATTCGTTTTATTTATTTAATAAAATGGCTTCTGCGTTACTAGGCTCTAGAACTATTTGCAGTGCTCTTTCTTCTTCATCGTTTAAAGGGATCAATGGTAAGCGGACACCTCCAACATGTACCCCCCGCATATTTAATGCTGATTTTACTGGTCCCGGGCTTGGTGCAGCAAATAATGCTTTCATGATTGGAAGAAGTGTACGATGTGCAGCGGCAGCGCCAAGGACATCACCATTTTTAAAGCTATTGATCATTTCTTGCATTTCATTACCAATTATGTGTGAAGAAACCGAAACAACGCCTGTTCCACCGATGGCTAAAACCGGTAATGTCAACCCATCATCGCCGCTGTACAAAGTAAAATCACTAGTTGTTTTGCTTATGATTTGTGCCATGGCATCCAAGTCACCACTTGCTTCTTTTACTGCCACGATATTGTTGATTTTTGAGAGGCTGACAATCGTCTCCACTGACATGTTTACAACACTTCGTCCTGGAATATTATAAAGCATTACCGGTAATGATGTTGAATGGGCTATAGCGCTAAAGTGCTGAAATAATCCTTCTTGAGACGGCTTGTTATAGTAGGGGGTGACGAGCATGATTCCGTCGACTCCTGCGGCCTCCGCTTGCTTTGTTAAGCTGATGGAAGCTCTCGTGTTATTTGAGCCGGTTCCAGCTATGACTGGAACTCTTCCATCAACAACATCTACAACAAATTTGAATAAATCTATTTTCTCTTCTTGAGTTAAGGTAGGGGACTCTCCAGTTGTACCAGCTATTACTAATCCATCAGAACCATTAGCAATCAAATGGTTTACTAAAGTTCTCGTAGCATTAAAATCAACCTCTTCATTATGATTGAACGGGGTAACCATTGCGGTTAAAACTTGGCCAAAATTCATAACTTCACACCCTTTTGTATAATTTTTAAAAATATTCAGAGGTGGTTAGGGCCATTCAGGAGTAAACGCAAAAAAGCAACAACGAGGATTCGCTGCTGCAGTAGAAACAATATTTACCAAAAAATGTTTCCGCGCATAAGATAGCCCTCCATATAGTTTCCTATATGACAGTTCTGTATTTATTCAATAGCAGAACCAGCTTCAAGAACATGAGATTCTTTCCGCTTCGGCAAATTCCCCTTTCCACAATAGTCATAGGATCTCATTCTCCTCAAAATGTGTACTAATGGTCTTTGCTCCTCTATCCTCACTTCAAAAAAATTTGAAGTAAGAAAATATTTAATTGATTGTAATATAACAGGGAATCCATTCTGTTGCAAGCCTAATTATGAAGTTTTTTAAGAATGCTAGAAATCTATGGGAATGGCTAGAGTATTGGGGTGGATTCATTTTTATTCGTTATAGGCTGAACAAATATTCAATGGACGAGGGAGCAGTAGACAATACAACTCCCTTTAATGATTCTTTTTCATTTATCCGATTAAAACTCACTAATAAATTTATTGAAAATTACAGTTGGCCGCTAATTTTAATCAGTAATTTCAACTAAGTATTCGTGCGTATAAAATCCTACCATTCGTTAATAATATCCATATCTTACAATCAAAGGAGTGGAGTCTATTGAAAAGATATTCATTCTTTAAAAAGCAAGAAAATCATAAATCTACAGACTTCACTGATGTACTCGAACATCTGCAAAAGTCCAAGGACTTCACAAGCTTTACACTCAATTTTGAAAATGAAATATACTGTGTATCTTTTTTCGATACATTAATTGATAAAGATATAATGCATAGAGACCTCCTTCCTTTTTTACATACAAATTCTTCAACTCTGGAGGAGCTTGTACATAACTTGCCGATAGAGGGGCTTGTTTTTACAAAAAATCCTGCTGAACTACAAAGTCAGCTGTTAATGGGTTATATAGCCATAACATTAACTAAATCTGATCAGGCAGTTTTAGTTAAAGCAGCAAATAACACTTCGAGGCAAGTTACACTGCCAGAGGTAGAGTTCAGTGTTGTCGGT
The DNA here is from genome assembly GCF_057586375.1 of Peribacillus sp. SRI_006. NCBI lineage: Bacteria > Bacillati > Bacillota > Bacilli > Caryophanales > Bacillaceae > Peribacillus > Peribacillus sp. SRI_006. The sequence goes on from NZ_JBYCZT010000017.1 coordinate 40,666, forward strand.
CCGAAAGAGGCACTGGTCGAATCACTTGATACGAATTTATATTTAATCCGAAAACGGCTTCCAATTGCAGAACTTGCTGTTGAAGAAATTATTGTTGGGAAGTTATCCAAAACAAGAGTAGCTGTGCTTCATATAGAAGGAATTGCAAATAAGGAGAATGTAGAAACCGTCATACAGCGCATATCTGATTTAAGGGTTAACCAAATAATTGATAGCTCCTATATTTCACAAATGATTGAAGATAATAAAAATTCTCCTTTTCCTCAATTTATCGATACGGAACGACCTGATCGATTGGCTGCGGTACTAGGAGAAGGCAAAGTAGTGATCTTGGTGGATGGAGCTCCACATGGCTTACTTGGGCCCTCCACATTCTTTGAATACTTTGCGGCATTCGAAGATTATTTTCTCAACTGGACGATTGCCTCATTCTTTAGGCTTATTCGTTTTTTTGCTGTATTGTTTTCCATCCTAATGACCCCCATATATGTCGCAGTTCTCACTTATCATTATGAGTTGATCCCAAAGGATTTAGTCAGTACGCTTGTGATTTCTCGTAGCGGAATTCCATTTCCACCGATTTTAGAAGCATTAATCTTGGAATTAGCCATCGAACTTCTCAGGGAGGCAGGAGCTAGACTGCCGACTAAAGTAGGTCAAACAATAGGTATCGTAGGTGGTATTGTAATTGGGACGGCATCTGTTGAGGCAGGGCTAACGAGTAATGTATTATTAATTCTTGTTGCATTGTCGGCTCTTGGTTCTTTTACTACACCTGTTTATCAAATGGGTAATACCATTCGCTTAATTCGATTTCCTCTCCTGCTCATGGCTTATTTTTTAGGATTGTTTGGTATAGCTATCAGTTTTTGTTTTTTGCTTGTGCATTTACTGAGGATAAGTTCCTTAGGGAGGCCATTTCTTGAACCATTATATCCGCCAAGGATTTATGATATGCGGGATGCCTTGATTCGTTTACCATTTTTTCTTCAGGCTAAACGTCCAATTGAGGTTCAGACGGAAGACACTGTTCGGTTAGAACCCAAGGAAGATTCTAAAGACTAAGTGAGAGTGGAGGTTTCTTACATGAACGATAAAAGTGATCAAATCTCACCATTTCTAGTCTATTTTTTAATCGTTAAAATTCAGATAGGTGTAGGGGTCCTGGGATTTCAAAGGATAATTATTAAATCTGCTGGCCATGATGCTTGGATGGCGGTCATTATAAGTGGTGTAGTCTTTTCATTGGGTATTTGGGGGATGTACAAGCTATTAAATCGCCACGATATGGACTTAATAGGCATACAGAAACGACTTTTTGGAAAGTGGCTTGGCGGTTTACTAAATATCATCTGGATACTGTATTGGCTGATGGTGGGTATTTCTGTTTTAAGATCCTATCTTGAAATCATTCAATCATGGGTATTCCCCCAAATTAACACATGGATGGTGACCTCCATATTTGCTTTATTAATTTATTATGTGGTTTTAGGTGGGTTTAGAGTGGTCGCCGGTATTTGCTTTTTAGGGATCAGTATCCCTTCTTATTTAATTCTAACTTTTTATTTCCCGCTGGAATTCACACATTTTCGCAACCTATTGCCCATTTGGGATCATTCTCTTAAAGACATGGCCCTTGCATCTAAGCAAATGTCATATAGCTATTTAGGCGTTTCCACTTTAATGATGTATTATCCATTAGTTAAGCATCGTAAAAGTACACAAAAGTGGGCGCAACTGGGAAATCTTACTTCTGTTTTCCTTTATTTATGCCTAACGATCCTGACAATAGGGTATTACAGTGAAGACCAAATCAGTAGATATATTTGGGCAACTTTGTCCTTTTGGGGAATCGTACAAATGCCTTTCGTTGAACGGTTTGAGTACATAGGAATCGCTACATGGGTCTTAGTTTTAGTACCTAGTGTATGTCTCTATATGTGGGTTTCGGCAAGGGGGATTTCACAATACTTTAAAATGAAGCAGAAAACAATTTATGCTCTACTATTAATTTTATTGGTTGTGATGACAAATCTAATTAAAGGCAGGGGAATGATTAATCAATATGTGGATTACATTTCAAATTTAGGTTTGATTTTGGAAATTCCTTATATTTTATTTCTGGTTTGTTTATCCACTGTCATGTCAAATAAAAAGGAAGATAAAAAATGAGAATTTTATTCGCGAAATTGGCCCTGATACTTCTTTTAATTAGTGTTCTCTCAGGCTGCATGGGGGTGGATAGCAAAGTTCTCGATGAAATAAATTTGGCAACAGCCATCGGATATGATTATGTAGATAAGACTCATTTCGAAGCTATCGCTGTAACACCTCTTTATTATCCTGATAAAACCATTAAAAATATTACCTATAGTTCGAAATCATCACTTAGTAAAGACGTGCGAGATGAGATGAATCAGCAATCTGAAAGACCCATCTTTAGTGGGAAATTAGAGGTGGTCTTATACGAAAAAAGGCTTGCGAAACAAGGGGTATTCTATCTAATCGATACATTAATCAGAGACCCTTCAATTGGAACTACTTTAAAACTCGGCATTGTCGAAGGAAGTTCAAAGGATGTGTTAAGCCACCAGTTTGGCAACATAGATAAAGGAATTTATTTATCTAATACAATTGAGCAAAATATAAAAATGGGTATGCTGCCTAGAACTAACCTCCATCTTTTTTTGTATGCTCATTACTCTGAAGGAATGGACCCATTCTTACCTATCGTAAAAGCATTGGATGGGAAAGTTTATATTAAAGGAAATGCCATGTTTAATAGTAAAGGGGAATACGTGTATCAGACTACGAGCCGTGAAAATGTTATTTTCAAAATGCTATATGAAAATACAACAAGCAAGGAAGGGTTCTCCACAAAAATTGAAGGGAGAGAATTTGCTTCCGTCAACAATATAAAAACAAAAAGGTCTTATAAGATTTCAAAGCCGATGACAGATACTCCTATAACGATCGATCTCGAGATAAAGGCACTATTGCGAGAATATACCGGTGATGAAGTAACTCCTAAAATGATTAAAATTATAGAAGATAAAATGTCCAAAGATGTGAAGGAACGCTCGGAAAAATTATTGAGGAATTTTCAAAAACTACATGTTGATCCCCTGGGGATTGGCGAACAAGTACGCACGAGGACTAGAAGCTGGGATAAGAAAAAATGGGATGAAATTTATACTTCTATCCCGATAAATGTGAATGCTAAAGTTGAAATTTTAGAATCGGGCGTTGTGGAATAGGAGTAAACGGAGTTGCGGTTTATTAGGGAATATAAAGCGACAGGAGTTCTTCTTAATAGGGAGTTGATTTTTAAAAAATCAGCATCATTTACAGGATGCTTTTTTTTGTGCTGAAAATTATTTTATAAATTTCCATCTGCAGTCTATGTATCTAATTAATCTAAAAATCCCTTGAACCACCACTAGATTTTGCTGATAAAGTAAGACGCAATTAGAGTATTAAAAGTGAAGTCAATGGCAGCCTCCATTTTACGAACCAAATGGTTCGGTGGCACCAGTTTATCTAAAGTAATCATTTCAAGTTGATTGGAGCGGGTGTACGAGACTCCTGCTTAGAAAAGCGAGTCTAGGAGAGACCCCGCAGGCGAAAGCCGAGGGCCGACCGCCCGCGGAAAGCGAGTGCCCTACGTTCCAATCAACGTCCAAATTGTACAAGCCATAAAAATAGACAAACTCGATTTTCATCAGGTTTGTCTACAGTCTGAGACAATTAATAAATTAATTGCCTTTTTATACCCTGCTTGGAATAGGGATGAATATGAAGGAGTCATTCAGAACTTCCTGACCCCCATCTCCCTTAGGGAAGTTTTAATTTTTTCCGAATCCTCTATAAAGCCTTAAGCATTAAACATCGGTTGCGTTGTAGCGGGACAAATCGTTTTAACGGAACAAATAGATGAAAGGCTAATAGTGAAATTACCCATTGCTCTGTCAGTAACTATCACTTGTCCGGTAACAGCATCAAAACTGCGTAACTCTACAAATATAGGTGTAAATGGTTCAGCGGTTGTAGTGAATCCAATGATTGAACCTATGATGGAAGTCCTTAGAAACTCACTTATTTGTTGTCGGGTCTGACATGCTTGTCCGATTGGCGAAAATCTTTTTTGTTTATGCCCTTTGTCTTTTGCTTTATCACAGCAGGATGACTTATCATGGCTGGAAGATTTACCATGGCAGGATGAACTATGACCGCAGAATGGATTATGACGGCATAAAAAATCATTACTTAAATTCATAAAATATCACTCCTTTTCTACTATATATATGAGATAAAACAAAACATGCTTGTACAAATTTACTAAAATCCCTGCCTTTATCGTATCCGTCCATGAATATTTCTACGTAATGTTTCGTGAATCGTAACTGTCTATAAGGCAGTTACAAACAGGAATTGTTGTACGTGTTATAGAAAGTCATATTAGGGAGGGATCCATGGATGTCAAACCTTGATAATGAAGAAATGCTAACAGGAGGGAATGTTTCTGAAGTTTATCGTTCAGGAGATACTGTGCGACGGGAATTAAAGCCTGATAGTCCCAAGATTCATAAGCTATTAAAGCATTTGGAGAATAAAGGTTTCAGTTATGCACCAAAGTTTTTAGGTATTGATGAAAAAAGAAGAGAAATATTATCATTTATTGAAGGAGAAGCTGGTAATTATCCTTTAAAGGAATACATGTGGTCAGATGATGTCTTAATGGAAATAGCGAAAATGCTCCGTCTTTATCATGATTCTGTCAGTGATTTTTCATTTGATGACAGCTGGCAACCGATAGACAACACCCCGCAACAACCTGAGGTGCTATGCCATAATGATTTTGCGATGTACAACATTATTTTTAACCGTAAAAAACCAATGGGTATTATTGATTTCGATGTTGCTGGACCCGGTCCAAGACTTTGGGACATAGCTTACACACTTTATACTTGCGTTCCCTTAAGCAGATTTCATCTTTCTGAAGCAGGTGAGAAAGTTTATTACCATTCATTACAGCATGGTACCCGTATAAAACAAAGAATCAGATTGTTTCTTGAATCTTACGGTGAGGGAATAGAAGCAGACTATTTGGAAATGGTATTGCTGCGGTTAGAAGGGTTATGTAAAACAATTACAAGAAAAGCGAGTGAAGGGGAGATTGCTTTTCAAAAGATGATAGAGGAAGGGCATCTTGAACATTATCAAAGCGATATTAACTTCATTCGGGAACATGGAAGGGATTGGATGTAAGGGTGGGTTATTGGTTTCAAACCTACAGCATAGACGAATAAAACCCCTTGGCCGCCAAGGGGTTTTATTTTTGATGGTTTTTTAAGAGTGATTATACCAACAATATTATGGATCAAGAATCTTTTTTTACAACAAAATAATAAAAACAAGATATTGAAAAGATTAAAAGTAAAAGAAGAAAATTTACTATAGTCAATTTATATTCACCTGTTTCTTAATTTTTTTAGGTTGTATCGATTCTTTACCGATAACTGGATTTGCTAAAAAGATCATTCTAAGCTTTTTATATTCAAATAATAGAAGGGAAATACTCATAAGTGTCAGTACAGAACTAATGCCGAGCGCTGGTATGCCAAAACAGTAATTAAGGATAGTGATATTTACTGTGATAGGCATGTAAATAATATTCCCTAATGTTGCCGTTCTTGGAATTAATAATAACAAGGCTGCTGTTAACTCTCCGAATGCTATAAATAAATTATAAGTATGGGAGTAGCCAAAGAAATGCCAAGCTAACTGCATAGCAGAGTCCTTGGTGGAATCAAATATAAAATCCCCACTGGAAAATTGTCCTGGATATATCTTGGCCGTCCCATAGATGAAAAAGGTTAAAGCTAAATACCATCTAAACGCAGTAATCGTACTCATTTTAAGTTTCTTAAGGGAACTTTTCTTATTCATTATTTATCTATCCTACTTTCCATTTTAGTTATTCTATAAATCTGTTTTTTATATCTTGTGTCGGTATCATACAAGCACTTTTTTTACCAAACCAGGTATAACGGTTTTTTGCAATGAAACGGTAACCTTTATCCCGAATCAATTTAGGTATCATCCATAATGGAATGAGGCATTTTATAGGTCCTTTAAGTTTAATTAAAATGTGTAAGATAGCCGTAGATTCAGTGAATATTTGATCCTTATCAATCAAGATAATAGAATCCACCTCTTTATTAGTTAGATTGTGGCTTGCCATAATTGAGCGTGCTAACTCTGATTGAAGAGACAAAAATTTAAATATGCCATTTGGATCCCTTTTTATCACAAATTGGATCCAATGATTACACAAATTACAAATACCATCAAACATAATTATGGGATGATTGTCTTTTTGGGCTCTCATAACATTTCCTCTCTTTAAGTATTTGTAAATATTATCTATAAAAATTATAATGTGGAAGTTAATAAAGTTCACCTAACAATATTGTGAGATATACTTACAATTTTGTCAGGTGAACTTCATATGTTTTAAGAAGAGTACCTAAATAAAGTCCAATCGTTTATAAACCTGATAAACAGAAATCACTACTTTCTTGAATAGGAGAGAAGGGATTATTTGTAAGTGAGTCGAAGTTAATAACATTAAGGAGAAAGAAAAGTTATAAAGAAAGTGGGAGATCTATTGGATACAAAAGAGGTATTGAAGCGATTCGAACAGGTGGCTGCATACTATATTGAAGAGTTAAGTAAATATTCGCTGGATGAGTTTACGAGGAAGCCTTCTGAGGATGAATGGTCATTAGGACAAATGTACAATCATTTAATAAAGAGTACCCTTAGTCTCCATTTGAAAGCCATTGAGCAATGTGTTAATGGCACTACTTCCGATGGCGGTGAAAAAACAGAAATAGGCGAATCGATTTTCAAAGAAGGGACGTTTCCTCCAATCAGGTTAAAAGGTCCGGATACACCGGATTTCACACCGCCAAATCCTGCAGGAAAAGAAGAAGTAAAGGAAGGACTGCTTCAAATCGTTGAGAAAATGCAAGAGATCGAGAGAAAGCTCTCTGACATTCCGGCCAGCCAGAAAGTTCAGCACCGGAGAATGGGATATTTAAATGCAGAGGAATATTTTCAGCTAATCGAAATGCACTTCCGTCACCACTTCCGGCAAAAAGAACGTATCGATCAGTTTCTTTTAAAAGTAAGTAAGTAGAGACGATAACCCCTTTGGCAGCCAAAGGGGTTTTTACCATTCATAAATAGTTGTGGCCCCCATAAGTAAGGAAGATTTAATAAAAAAGGGTTGCCCTAAAGGTAACCCTTTTAAGTCAGTTACCTAGTTCGTTAGTTGATGATCGGAGCTGTCTTTAGAGCGCCGCCATAGGAGTTTCTTATGGAACTAAAGGGGCAGGTTAACTCCATAATAAACAAGTGATTTATCTATTAATCATATATGGTAATATACAAAATAAACCAATAGAAAAATCAGGGGGATGAGTATGTTCTTACATAAGATTGATGAGGAGTTATCATTGAAACTGTTAGAATTAAAGGATGGAGAAAGAGTTTTCGAAATAACAGATCAATCCAGAGAATATCTACGAGAATGGCTTCCTTGGCTGGATAATACAACAAAACTTGAAGATACAAAAGGGTTCATTAATATTTGTTTAAAAGGTTTCGCTGAAAACAAGAGTTTCAATACAGTTATTATGTATAAAGGACAAACTGTTGGTGTAGCAGGTTATAACCAAATAAATTGGTCAAATAATACTGCATATATTGGTTATTGGCTCGGAGAAGAATATCAAGGAAATGGAATTATGACAAGAGTAGCTAAGGCATTGACTGATTATGCATTTAATGAATTGAAACTAGATAAAGTTGAAATTAGGGTTGCTGAGGAGAATAAGAAAAGTAGAAGAATTCCCGAAAGATTGGGTTTTGTTAATGAAGGTTGTATAAGACAAGCAGAATGGTTGTATGACCATTATGTTGACCATATTGTTTTCGGTATGTTAGCTAAGGATTGGAATAAGTAGTAATACCTTATAGAACCAACGGGTGCATTAGCTGAAGGTCGGAGCTGTCATTAAGGCAGCTTTTTCTTTATGTAACAAAAGGGGCAAGTTAGTTCAACAACTGATACTTTAATAAGGCAGAGCAACATTTTCACGTGGTATATAATAAAAATGTAACTATCCGAACCTTTTAAGAGAGGCGAATAACATGAAGGTAGAAATAAGCCACTTCCCTCCAGAAGAAATAAAAACTAAGCCTGGCCCAGAAGCCACTTATCCTTTTGAGATAACCTGTGAGTTCAAATATATCGTAGAGTTTTCTTGTTATATTGATGGGGATTATGCAGAAGCCCATGAAGAATTCTTTTGCAAATGGATGGAGAGCCCAAATTATTACCCTATTTATTCACTTGCGGAAATCTATGATTTTCAACTAGAAGAGTACGAAGAGCTGTTTAAGAAGCAAAATATAGAGTTCAATTATATGAAGGGGAGTAGTAAAGACTCGTTCTTTGTAAAGGCAAATATCCGCAGCCCACAGCAATTTAAACAATATTATCCTTATTTACACGGGAATGGGAGCATGTTGAACTTATCATTATGGTCCTTAAAACAGGATGTCTTCAGACTAGAGGAAAGGGAACATGAGTCACCTTATCCCGTAAAAAGGACTAAAAATAATCGAACAAGACTTATTAAACTAAAATGGATAGCCAATACCCTGATAACAACGTTAAATGAGAGTTCCACTATGTTTTGGGTAGGGCATGATGGCGATTATATAGCCGCATTCTCAAATGATGAAAACTTTTCAACAATAGACTCTCTTCAAAAAATAATGCCGGAAAAGGTTGAGCTGGTGACTGATTATGAATGGGAATAGTGTTTTCCCGTTCCTACCCTTGTTGAACCAAGGGGTGCTTTATTACATTATCAAGAGCTGATGAGCAGCTCTTTTTCTTATGGAACTAAAGGGGCAGTTTAGTTGAAAAAGGAATATTAATTTTATTGGGTTATGGAAAGAACAAAATATAATAAAAAACTCGCCAAAAACTGAACGAGTTTTAAATACCTATTTTTATTGCTGGTTGAAAATAATAATGCGCTCAACATAAAACGATTATACGATAGGGTGTGGTTTGAGCAGGGATACTTCTTGTGGCAGGTCCATAGAAAACAATTAAATCTCGGTTCGCTGGATATCTTGAAAAGAGTTGCCCATTTGTTAATAATATTTGGGTATAGGGAGATAATTTTAATTGTAATTGTCCATCACTACTCACCAATTGGTTATTAAAATAATCAACTTTTACATTCTGATTTGGGTTATCTTTTACCATGACAAGCGCTTGATATTGTGGAGGGTAAATAAGAATAGCAGGTAAATCTCCATCATAATATCCTGTCACGCGATCTCCTACTATGACCATTTCATGGTCAACGAAGTAAGTTGAGGGTGAAACCACGAAATTTACTATTGAACCCAATTCATTTTCTATTGTAAATAATTTATAACAACCTTCTCTTTCACCATTTTGACCTGTAAAAAAATCACTAATCACCGTGACAGTTCCATGAAATGAATAAAAAGTTGTCATATAATACCTCCAAAATTAAAAGATAGGGGCGATCTTTTATTTTGAGACTATTCGAGATAAGGCTTTTTTAGGATTTTAGTATAATGTAGGGATAGGAGGACAGGTAACAGCATCTATAAGTCTTGGGTCAATACCGTAGAATTGCCAGAAAGCACCGTTCCATCTATATCCAGATACTTCTCCATATTCCACACGAGTAGGGTAAAACCAAAATTGTCTGCCATTTATAAGCCATACATAAGTGTTTTGATATAGACAGTCGACGATATAGGACACAGAAGGTTTTGGTGGAATGAATGTTGGAGGAGGGGATTGTGGACTCATTGTCCCCTAGCGTGGGAAATATCTCATGTGATTTCACTCCTTTTAGTTAGGTTCTCAACATTATATGTTGAGAAGAAGTAAAAGGATTATTTAACGCGAAAACTAAAGATTGTGAAGTAATGTACGTAAACTAACGGGTCCGTTAGTTGAACACTTGGGAACTCAAGTGTTTTTTATGCTAATTATATTGTTATTTAATCTGCTATTTAACTTGCCAATTCGTATGTTATTTACTTTGTTATTTGGCTTTTTTTCCACGTTATCTGAACTACTTACTAAAAAGCTAGGGTTCTGCCCAACAATTCCACGTTCCTATGAAGTTATGAATAAATTATGCATTAATGATTAAAAAGTAATAACAGATGGAAGTTATTTGGCATAAAATCCCTATCCCCCATCTTAAAATTATTTCAGAGTTGAATACAAAATATCAAAAGTGAAATTTAATTGTAAAATTTACCTCTGTCAAAGTTAAATTAACTGAATATTTATATTATTTTTTATATTGGCGCAGCAATTGCATATAAGAATATATCTACCATTTTAAGGAGGCTCAAATATGCAAGAAAATCTGAATAAAAAAACTGGAGATTCTGCGTCAGAACATTATGATAGTGATGCTGCACAACTGGCATCGCTTGGATATGAATCTGAATTTCGCCGCGACATGAGTCCGTGGGCAAACTTTTCGCTAGGGTTCACTTATCTTTCACCTGTAGTAGGTGTGTACTCACTATTTGCATACGCACTTGCGCAAGGTGGCCCACCTATGATTTGGAGTTTTTTCATCGTTGGACTCGGACAATTACTAGTCGCACTTGTCTTCAGTGAGATTGTTGCGCAATACCCTGTTGCAGGAGGAGTTTATCCTTGGGCACGAAGATTATGGGGGCGCAAGTGGGCGTGGATGACTGGCTGGGTTTACTTAATGGCCTTGCTTGTGACGATTGCCAGTGTCGCGTACGGAGCTGGACCTTATCTAGCACAAGTTTTGGGTTTTGAAGTATCGGTGGACTCCGCGATTCTTTGTGCAGTAGTCCTTCTTGCACTATCGACTATCATCAATTTTCTTGGCACAAAGGTTCTCGCAGCTGCAGCAGTTATTGGTTTTGCTGCTGAACTTATCGGTGCGCTTGTAGTTGGATTTTGGTTGCTTATCACACAAAGGGTGCACGGTCTTGATGTGCTCTTTGATTCTTTTGGTGCTCAAGGTAGTCATAGCTACATGTACGCATTTGCAGCAGCTGGATTAATTGGGATTTTTCAATATTATGGGTTCGAAGCTTGTGGTGATGTTGCTGAAGAAGTACCGAATCCAGGTGTTCTTATCCCAAAGGCAATGCGTCGGACCATTTACATTGGCGGTGCTGCAGCAACTTTTGTTTGCCTTGCTTTAGTACTATCAGTTGCTGATATCCCAGCAGTTATCGCTGGTAAGGACGTAACGCCTGTTGATACCTTACTAAACGATGCATTTGGTGCTGTTGGCGCGAAGATTGTACTGGGTATTGTGTTGATTTCTTTCCTTTCATGTGTAATGAGTTTACAAGCGGCAGCAAGCAGACTTGCCTATTCGTATGGCCGTGATGACATGATTGTAGGAAGCAGATTATTAAAGAAATTTTCGGCTGCTCGTCACATTCCACCTTATGCGCTGCTTCTTGCCGCAATTGTCCCAGCCCTCATTGTGCTTGGATCAAAAGTGTCTACAGATGCGCTCACAAAGGTAATCAGTTTTGCGGCATTTGGCATTTATCTTGGATTCCAAATGGTTGTCTTTGCTGCACTTCGAGCTAGACTAAAAGGATGGAAGCCAAGTGGTAAGTATCAATTGGGCAAGTGGGGACTGCCTGTCAATATTGGTGCGCTTGTCTACGGAATCATCGCAATGATCAACATGTGTTGGCCAAGAACGCCAGATGCACCTTGGTATGATAACTATATCGTGCTCGTTTCAGGAGTCATAGTTGTAGGTATTGGTTTACTGTATATGATGATTCATCGTAGCTACGGACATAGCAATGTGCCGTATAATGTTGCGATACCAAAAAAATATATCTCTCATAAAAACAAGCGCAATGACATGTCAATGTAGGTTTGTTGCTAACTCATATTAGCCACTCTAAAGGGTTTTCCTTCTTCACTTTTTTTATTCGTAAAAATCTCTTAAACTTTGATTACCAGAAATTATATTTTCACTCGTTTTTTTTTACGCATCCCGTAAACTAGACTGGACACTCACATATTAAAACAGAAGGGTTCGAAATCTTTTAAAGATTCTCGAACCCTTCTGCTTATGTTCAATTTTCTATCAACGCAGACTTACATTTTACTAATTTTTTATTCATCCCCATCCGTCCTTCCATTGGCGAAAGTTAATGGACGTAATCGGTTTTTCTTTTCCAGCATTTCACTATACATATAATCGATTCCTTTGATCATTGCGTAGAAGGTTACAACAGGGATTATCAATGCAGTCGTAAAAAGTATCATTCCTTATCCCTCCATTTATCCAATTCTTCATCATTCACGTTAATGGTATAACTTCTGCCTTCCTTCTTCAAATACCCTTCATTTACTAATTCCACCATCATGGCATGAACCTTATTATTCCCTAAACCTATCAATCTTGCTAACTCATTTACTCGGAGCTCACCAGTGTTTGCGATCCAGCGTTTCAGCTGGTCAATTGGTTCTTCTTCTTTGACCTCTTGAATTTCACCCTCCACAACAACCCCGTCAAACAGATGAATAAGCTTATCAAAGATATCCTCCTCCTCTTCCTTATTCAGTGTTAATACTGGGGCTTGGAATCGTTTAAATTCATTCTTACCGCCCTCAATCTTAGCGATACGGTCACAAAGTAACGGGTGCGTTAATTGAATAAGGAAAAGCAAAGACCACAAAAATTGTGGTCTTTTTTTTGCTCAAAAATCAAAAATTTACTTTAACAGAGCCAAAATTTAAAATTGAAAATTTTACAATTACATTCTTTGGGTTGTTGTGGTAAATGAGGTCATTTTGAGGTCAGCATAAATAAAAAGTGATAGATTTCTATCCCTTTTGTTTCTACTTGTTTTAATGTTCAACATCTTATTAAATACTATATAAAACCCCTATAAAATAACATTTATATGAATTACATATAACCGAAGCAGCCTTTTTTTAATTGTTCTAACTGGCAGGTTGTGAAAGAAGGAATTCGCTTTCAAAACTAGAATTTAAATTAATAACTAATGGGATAGGAAGGAGATTCTTATGATAATAAAGGGTTTTGGAGGGATCCTTTGGAGGACTAAAATCTAGAGGATATAAAAAAATGGTACAGTAAAGTCCTAAAATTGAAATTGAAAATTGGAATGGTACCATTATTACACCACAATCAGGCAATGAAACTATCTTTTCCTTCTTTTCTGAAAATGACCGCTATTTTCCAACAGAACAACAAGTGATGTTAAACTTTCAAGTTGAAAATTTGGTTGACAGTATAAACATATAAAAAAAATGGGGGATTGAAGATCCAGAGGGAAGACGTATAGAGCTTTGGGAGAAGTATAAGGATATATAACGAGATTTGGTAAAATTAATTGAGGAGAAGGGTGCTTTAATCATCTTGGTTATTTGTTTCTTTTCTGGAAATATGGCACAAGTGATTGAACCTGGAATAACACCTTTTCGTGTATTGCTGATATGTGGAATCATTATATCTTTTTCTCAGTGAGAAAGGACTTTGGAGAAAATTAGCTTTAGGTCTTAATATATTTGTTGGTTTCGTTTACTTATGGCTGTTGAATTAATGAGAATAATATTCCAGGGTAATGGATTTTAAATTGTTTATTCAACAAACAGGTGCGTACTTCATTACCAGGAGCTGGACAACAGCTCCTTTTTCTTATGGGGATGCCCTATAGTTCTCACATGTCACTGCAAAATTCTATATACTAAAATTAACGAGGAACCTTTAAATAGAAGTGTAATACGAGGAGGATCATATCATGCTTATTACGGAACGGCATCAATTAATATTAAAGCTATTAAAAGAAAAGGGGAATGTTAAGGTTCATGAGCTAGTAGAATTAACAAATACTTCAGAATCTACTTTGCGTCGTGATCTAGATCAATTAGAAAAGCAGAACTACTTAAAACGTGTACATGGTGGAGCTTCACTTTTACATAGTAAACGAGACGAACCAAGTGTGTTTGAGAAAATAACGCAGAACCTTGAGGAAAAAGCTAAGATAGCAAAATATGCGGCAGAACTAATTTTGGACGGCGACTGTGTTTATCTTGATGCTGGAACAACAACGTATCAGATGATCAAACATTTAAGACAAAAAGATATCGTTGTCATTACAAACGGAATTGATCATTTAGATGCATTACTTGAAAATGAAATATGTACATATTTTATTGGTGGGTTTGTTAAAAAGATTACCAAAGCAACAGTTGGACGTTATGCATACGAAAGTATAAAAAAATACAGATTTGATAAGTGTTTCATGGGTGCGAACGCTATTCATTATAATTTTGGATTGACTACCCCAGATCCAGAAGAGGCGCAAATAAAAGAAAGAGCCATCCTTTTGTCACGTGAGGCCTTTGTATTAGCAGATCATACAAAATTTGGAGAAGTATCATTTTCTAAGTTTGCAGATTTAAACCAGACAAAAGTTATTACGAATGAAGAAGGTACAATAACGTTAGGAAAATATAAGGAGAAAACGGAGATAATTATTGTGAGGGACTAAAATCTAAATTTGCTATCGTTGAAGGAAAGCTGGTATTCAAAATGTCTGAATCAGACATTTTGAATACCAGCTTTTTTTGAAGATTCTGAAATTATTTTATTGAAAATTTTCCCCTTTGTTTTATCAATATAATAAAGAATGCTTGATTTATTGTAATGTAGCCAATTAACAATGAGGGAAAACCTGCTCCATGTATTAAATATTCCATTTGAAACGTTTAATATTTTATGTTATCAATATATTTTTTGTAATAATTGGAACCGTTGACAATTACAAACAGCTTTAATATAATCAAAATCAATCAAAAACAACCAAAATCAATCAATTATAATTCTAATGTGTAAAGGGTAATTATATTGTTTTACAAAGGATGAAAGCGTTATCAATAAATGGTCAATGTGAAAAAACTATCAAAATCAACCATATTTCCATTATTTCACCCAAAAATATTCATTTAAGGAGGTGATCTAGTTTAAGAGATTGGGAGCGTTAACAATTTCTCGTTCAGTAGCTAATTATTTTCATCTTCAAAAACTAGGGGGGACTAATATGGTGAAATATTTAAAAGTAATAGGAATGCTAGTTTTGGCGTTTGTAATTGCCGCGATGACGGCATGTAGTGGGGCTAGTGAATCATCAAATGGATCAACAGATGGTAACGAAGGACAAAAAGGCAACAAACAATTAACGATCGGTGTAGCGGTGGGTAGTTTAGCAAACCCTTTCTTCGTCTCCATGGCTAAAGGTGCTGAAGAAGCAGGAAAAGAATTAGGTGCTGAAGTTCTAGTTGAAAGCGCTGAATATGATTTAGCCAAACAAGCAGCTCAAATTGAAAACTTTATTACGAAAAAAGTAGATATCATTCTTTTAAATGCTGTTGATACAAAAGGAATTGCGGCAGCTGTTCAACAGGCCAAAGCGGCTGATATTCCAGTAGTTGCTGTAGATACCAATGCTGAAGGTGGTGTCGATGCCACTGTTACTTCAGACAACTATCAAGCTGGTAAACTGGCCGGAGAATATGTGATTGAAAAATTAGATGGAAAAGGAAAAATAGTCATTATTGATGGACCTCCTGTTTCGGCTGTATCTGATCGTATTCAAGGATTTGAAGATGCAATAAAGGATTCCAAAATTAAAGTTATCGCGAAGCAAAATGGAGAAGGGAATCGCGAAAAGGCATTAACGGTGATGGAAAGTATTTTACAAGCTAATTCATCAGGCTCTATTGACGCTGTATTTGCGATTAATGATCCAGAAGCAATTGGTGTTGAAATTGCTCAAGAGCAAGCGAATCGTAAAGATGAATTTTTCATTGTCGGAGTGGACGGTGCTCCTGAAGCTACAGAAGCAATGGCAAAGGAAGGAAGTACAATTGCTGCTACTTCAGCTCAGTCACCTAGTAACATGATCAAAAAAGCTGTTGAAATCGGAATGAAAGTGAAAAATGATGAAAAAGTTGAGGAGCTTATTAAAGTTCCAGTTGAGATTGTAACTCAAGATACATTAGATTCTTACCAAGGTTGGTAAGAATCTTTCAATAAATAGGCTGATAAGGATTCCTCCTTTAATCAGCCTATTCAAATCAATATAAGGGGTGAGATAAAGGTATGGCTGTGAATGAAATGTCCCTTAAAGGCCTACAAAGTCTAAAAAAGCCAGTGTTGAATATGGAAGGGATTGGTAAGACGTTCTCGAGTGTAACCGTATTGAACAATGTGAGAATTGAACTTTATCCAGGTGAAGTACATGCATTAATGGGAGAGAATGGCGCTGGAAAGTCAACTTTCATGAAAATCCTCGCAGGCATTCATACACCTGATGACAATGGTGGGAAAATCTACTTGAAAGGTCAACCAATTTTATGGAAGGACCCTACTGATGCAAGGAACAAAGGAATTAGTGTTATTCATCAGGAGTTAAACCTTTCTCCTAATTTAACAATAAGTGAAAATATCTTAATGGGCTCCACCTTTCCTAGAAATGGTTTAGGAATGGTGAAATGGGATAAGGTCCATGAACGTGCCCAAGAGGTGTTAGATTCAATGGGGTCGAATCTAAATCCACGCCAATTGGTTTCAACCTTAAGTGTTGCTCAACAACAAATGGTCGAGATCGCCCGAGCATTATCCTTTAATGCAGAGGTACTCATAATGGATGAACCAACCGCCTCTTTAACAGATAAAGAAATAAAAAAGCTGTTTGAAATTATTGATGATTTGAAAAAGCAGGGAGTTGCCATTGTATATATCTCTCACAGAATGGAAGAAATCTTTAAAATTTCTAATAGGTTCACTGTATTACGTGACGGCGAATGGATTGCAAGTGGGCCGATTGAAGAGACAAATCCTGATCATCTCGTAAAGCTGATGGTAGGACGGGATTTAAAGGACTTGTTTAATCGGTCAAAAGCTTTTGGCACAAAAAATCCAAAGGAAGTTTCACCTGTACTTGAATTGAAAAATGTTTCTGATAACACAATTGTAAAGAATGTATCCTTAAAAATTTACCCAGGTGAAATTGTTGGTTTAGCGGGGCTTGTTGGTGCTGGCAGAACAGAATTGGTTAGGGCCATTTTCGGTTTGTCCGAGTTGAAAAGTGGCGAAATATTGGTTGATGGTCAATCTGTTAAAATCAAATCCTCAATAGATGCTATTGCTAATAGGATTGCACATGTACCTGAAAGCAGGAAAGAACAAGGGCTATTTTTATCAATGTCCGTAAAAGAAAACATCATAATGGCTGAATTGAAAAAACACGCTAAAGCAGGAATTGTTAGTTGGAAGCAAGCAAATGAAAGCGCTAACCAATATATTGAAGACTTAAATATAAAAATAGCTTCCCCAGAACAGCAAGTATCAAACTTAAGTGGCGGGAATCAACAAAAGGTAGTGATCGCTAGGTGGCTATCAATTGCACCAAAGGTATTACTATTGGATGAGCCAACACGAGGGGTTGATATAGGTGCCAAGACTGAAATCCACAAGATTGTTTCAAAGCTTGCTGATGAAGGATTGGCCGTTTTAATGATATCATCTGAACTTCCTGAAGTATTGGGGGTAAGTGATCGAATACTTGTCATGAGTGAAGGAAGGTTAACAGGCGAGCTTTCGAAGGAAGAAGCTACACAGGAAACTATTATGCGTTTAGCTACCATAGGGGGAAGAGAGAAATGAGAGGGAATACGCAAACTATTACACATTCACAACGCCTAAATATAGGAAATGTCCTTTATTCTTTATGGAATAGGCTTGGCATGATCATGATTTTATTATTATTGTGTGTAGTACTTTCATTTACAGCACCAAATTTTTTAGATACA
The DNA here is from genome assembly GCF_057586375.1 of Peribacillus sp. SRI_006. NCBI lineage: Bacteria > Bacillati > Bacillota > Bacilli > Caryophanales > Bacillaceae > Peribacillus > Peribacillus sp. SRI_006. Next base: position 58,670 of record NZ_JBYCZT010000017.1, read on the forward strand.
GCCAATTTATTGAATGTATTAAAACAAGTTTCCATTATTGCTATTTTAGCTGCTGGGATGACAATCGTTATTTTAACTGGTGGTATTGATTTATCAGTTGGTGCAACAGTTGCTCTATCTGGCGTTATCTCGGTCATGGTCTCTTCTGCAGGAGTTAATCCTATAATTGCGATGTTATCAGGCGTACTAGTAGGATATGCAGTAGGACTGATTAATGGGTTTCTTACAGCCAAAGCAAAGTTACCAGCATTTATTGTTACACTAGGCAGCTTCACATATGTTCGTGGACTCGCTTATGTCATTAGTGGCGGTTATCCAATTGTTTTACAAAACGAAACATTTAAATTCATCGGTGGTGGAAGTATTTTCGGAATCCCCACTCCTATTTATATCATGTCTTTAGTATATGTCGTGATGTTTTTTGTTCTTAAATATACGATGTTCGGTCGTCATATTTATGCGATTGGTGGCAATGAAGAGGCAGCTCGGTTAACTGGAATTAAGGTTGAAAAGTCTTTAATCAATGTGTATTCGATTAGTGGTTTACTAGCTGGTTTAGGAGGAGTCGTTTTAGCGGGAAGGTTGTTTTCTGGACAGCCAACTGCTGGTCAAATGTATGAATTAGACGCAATTGCTGCTGTTATTCTAGGAGGAACAAGTCTAACAGGTGGAAAAGGGAAAATAATAGGAACAATTATTGGGGTTTTAATTATGGGGGTAATCAGTAATGGGTTAACTCTAATGGATGTCAACTATTATTGGCAGTTAGTTGTAAAAGGTGGAGTCATTGTAGCAGCCGTTCTATTAGATCGATTGCGCGGAAATAGTCCAGCATAACGATCACATGTCATTTTAGATTTTAAAAAAAGGGATGTGAAATAAAGGTGAAGAGGATTATTAGTACTCTACTAATATGTTCAACTGTCACTTGTTTACCATTTAATGGTGCATATGCAGAAGATCCTGGGTATTATAATGAACCATACCGTAATCAATTTCATTTTTCTCCTGAAGCTAACTGGATGAATGATCCGAATGGTATGGTTTTTTATAAAGGTGAATATCATTTGTTTTATCAATATCATCCGTATGGAACGACATGGGGACCGATGCATTGGGGGCATGCTGTCAGTAAAGATCTTGTTAATTGGGAGCATTTGCCGATTGCTTTATCGCCGGATGAAAACGGCCAGATTTTCTCGGGGAGTGCCGTTATTGATTGGAACAATACGGCTGGCTTTGGAAAAGAAGCAATGGTTGCCATCTTTACGCATTCAGGGGATAAGCAAGTCCAAAGTATAGCGTATAGCTTAGATAAAGGTAGAACTTGGGAAAAATATAAAGGGAATCCCGTAATGCCAGACCCTCCTTTACAAGATTGGCGCGATCCTAAAGTATTTTGGCATGAAGAATCAAACCAATGGGTTATGTCGTTAGCGGCTAAGGATAAGATCATGTTTTATACCTCACCTAATTTAAAAGAGTGGGAGTATGCAAGTGAATTCGGTGAAGATGGTGGAATACAAGCTAATAGCTTAGACAGAACTTCTTATAGCATGTCATCCCAGACAGGTGAATCATTTAGCTATGAGGGAGATATTACCCTTAATGAAAAGAATGGGAGAGAAGGGGCAGGCGGTTTAGTTTTTCGGTCAGATAGGCGTGCAAAGAACGGCTATGTTGCGAGCTTAGATGCCAAAAACGATGTCATAACATTAAGTAAGAATGTAGATGGAACAAACGAGGAAATTGCGAGAAAACCTTTTACCCTCGAAACTTCAACTACCTACCATGTGAAGGTGGAAACAGATGGGGATCAAATTCAAGTCTCTGTAAACGATCAATCCGTTATAAAAAAAACAGATATAGAATTCGATTATGGATACTATGGATTGTCAGCGTGGAATTCAACGGCTGCCTTTCGAAATGTGGAGTTCAAGAATACATCTAACTTTGAGACCAATTTATCAAAATGGACAAATGTAAACGGCAGCTGGGAGAACACGATGGATGGAAAAAGTGGAACCTCTACGGAGGATGCTTTTGTAATGAGTGGTCAAACAGGGGATAACTTTTTTTATGAAGCAAACATTGAGATATCTGGGGAAAAAGGCGGCAATGGAGCCGGCTCGCTCGTTTTTCGTGCAGATCCTCATGCAACAAACGGTTATATGGCGAATATCGATGCTTTAAACGATACAATAAAAATCATGAAAATCGAAAATGGAGACATATCCATTCTAGCTGAAAAAACAATAAATCTAGATACAGATAAAAGGTACCATTTAAAAGCAAGCACTCATGGAAAAAATATTAAAATTTCTTTAGATGGTAATCTCATTCATGATGTAAATGATTCAACTTTTTCGTCAGGACATTTTGGCTTAAATGTTTGGAATTCATCCACGTTATTCCAAGATGTTCAAGTTGGTAAGAACATCATGACAAATGAGAAGGAAGTTACTAATCATGACTTTGAGACAGGTGATCTAACTGGGTGGAGTACAATCGAAGGTAATGCTTTCACAAAAGATCATGTGACAAATGTACCATCTTACTGGGGAGGGGATTTCGGCCACCAAGGAAACTACCACCTATGGGGGTTTACTGATCTTCAAAAGGGAGATGACGCAACAGGTGAACTGCACTCCTCATATTTTAAACTAGGTGGCTCTGGAGAAATCAACTTTCTGTTGGGCGGTGGTAATGATATCAACAACCGCTATGTTTCGTTAGTGAGAGCCTCTGATGATCAAGAATTAATTCGACAAGCCAATACCAAATTTAAAGAAGAAAAATATCAAAAATACGTCTGGGATGCTTCTAAATACATTGGAGAAGTGTTATATATTAAAGCTGTAGACAAAGCTACAGGTGGTTGGGGTCATATAAACATGGATGATGTTAATGTTTATAATGAAGGGGCCATGCCAAATGAAGTAGACCAAGTTGCCAAAGAGCCTGAGAAAGGCGATTCGAAAGAAAGCGGCATCCTTACAGACTGGTCTGCTGTTTCTGGAGAGTGGATACCTTCTACTCATGGTAGTAACGGAGGGATTTGGGAATGTCCTACTCTCATCGAATTACCAATTGATGGCGACCCTTCAAAAACAAAATGGGTACTACAGGTAAGCATTAATGATGGCGCTCCTGCAGGCGGGTCAGGTATGCAATATTTTGTAGGTACCTTTGACGGGAAAACGTTTAAAAATGAAAACCCTTCCAATCAAGTGTTATGGACTGACTACGGTGCAGATTATTATGCCGCAGTTGATTGGAGCGGAATTGAAGGGAAGAATGGCGAAAAATATTGGATTGGCTGGATGAGTAATTGGCTATATGCAAATCATACACCAACTTCGACTTGGAGAAGTTCAACGACATTGCCTAGAAAGATGGAGCTAACTCAGACAGATGAAGGTTTACGTTTAAAACAAACACCAGTTTCTTTAAAAACCATTCGAGATAAGAGTGAAAAAATTTCATATAAAAATAAAGTCATATCTGGTGAAAGTAATCTCCTATCCAAACTATCAGAAGATACATTTGAAATGATAGCTGAGTTTGATGTAGATGATATAAAAGCAACTGAATTCGGCTTTCAAGTTCGTAAAGGAGCAACTGAATATACGACTATTGGCTATGATGTTGCCACCAAACAATTATTCGTAGACCGTTCAAATTCAGGAAGCTTTGATTATGGGAACAATGTGGCCGGTAAGCATGACGGACCGTTACATGCAATAAATGGGACTGTGAAAATGCATATTTTCATTGACCGATCTGCTGTAGAAGTGTTTGGAAACAAAGGTGAGACGGTTATTTCTGATCAAATTTTCCCGGATCCATCAAGTAAAGGATTACAAATTTATAGCAAGGGTGGAGAAGTTACATTAAAGTCTTTGAAAATATACCCTTTAAAGAGTATATGGAAAAGATAAAGACTACATTTCAATCCTATTAAAGATGGGTTGATAGTGAGAGTTTATGAAGGCTGTCGAAAATGATCGATAGCCTTTCATTTTACCTAAATCACAAGAATGGAGATGTAATGTAAATGAATAAAACAAACCGCGCAGTCATATGCGTTGGGGAGATTTTGATCGATTTTTATTGTACAGATATTGATGTTAATTTAATGGAAGGTAATCATTTTCTAAAGAAAGCCGGGGGTGCACCAGCGAATGTCGCAGCTGCTATTTCAAGGCTAGGTGGGGAAGCAAGTCTTATTGGAAAAGTAGGAAATGACCCATTTGGATTATTTTTAATAGAAACGATAAAAGAGGTGGGGGTTGATACATCGATGATTGTTACTGATGATTTGGCACCAACTACTTTAGCATTTGTTTCTTTACAAGCAAATGGTGAAAGGGATTTTGTATTCAATAGAGGAGCGGATCGAAATTTAACAGAGGATAACTTATACCTAGATAGATTAAGTGGTGCAAAGATCATTCACTTTGGATCTGCAACTGCATTTCTGGAAAACCCTTTTAAAACAACTTATTTAAAGGCAATGGAATTTGCACGAAATAGGGGAATCTTCCTATCGTTTGACCCTAACTTCCGACATGATTTATGGAAAAATAGAGTGGCTGAATTTATTAGTTTAGCCAGAAAGGGTATATCAATGGCTGACTTTGTAAAAGTAAGCGAAGTAGAGCTTGAACTAATCACAGGAAAAATGGATAAATATGATGGAATAGCAATGCTCCATCATTTAGGGGCAAAAATAGTGGCTGTTACCCTTGGATGGGAAGGCACTCTTCTTTCAAATGGAAGTGGAATGAGTGTAATAAACAGTGTCGAAGTAAATTCAATTGACTCAACTGGTGCTGGTGATGCATTTGTCGGTGCTGCTTTATTTCAATTTGCAAACCTTGAGTCCTATGACACAATTCTTAGTGATTTTAGTAAACTTAAAGAGATCATTCTTTTTGCAAATAAAGTAGGTGCCGTCGTGTGTACAAAGGTAGGAGCGATTTCTTCGCTACCAAACGAAGAAGATATATATAAGATTTAGTCTACATCGTATTATTTCGGATTGTGTAAAAATCGCGGTAGGAGGTCTAGGTGCATCGCGATTTTTAGAGGAATCCGAAGAGGAACTGATGCTCATGTGATTACAAAGCATATACAAGACGGAATCATTAGACAACATTCAATACCGAATCTATACGGAAAAGTCAAAACAGTATTCATTTACCGAAAAGGTAAGTATGTAACTGCGTCTTTAATTAAATTCATCAATATAAAATGTGATGAGGAGGAATTGTTAGATAATAAAAGGTTAATTTAAATGGAGTGATATTTCCTTCAATTTACAAAGATTGTGAAGGAATGTACTTCAACTAACAGTGCTTTAGTTCATTAAGGAATACCAAAATGATTAATCTTTTTTATAAAAGAATAATCTAATTAAATAGTATAAGGGCATGTTTTGATTAATCGTTTTCAAAATATGCCCTTTCTATTTATTCATTTTTATTAAGGTTGCTTCTAAAAAAAAATACCCTCGAAAAAGGGTGGAGTTTGATTGAATTACTAGTAGGATAAAGAGTGGAAGTACATGGAGTTTAAAGTTAACAAACAATAATAGGTAGAAGTTGGTTAGTTACCAATTGTACCAAACTACAACTCCTAATATGATGATTGGGATACAAGCCATAAAGATACCGTAAAAAGAAAGTTCGAAGTCCTCAGGATTTCCCATAAAAGCTCTTAGACCTGCTCTATCTAGGGAAGTTTTTTTTATTTTATGTTTTTCCACTTCTTTATTACTCATAAATGCATTCCCCCTTATCCAATATAAATCACTTTAATTTTAACATATATATACATTTAGGTATAAATTTGTATTTTATTTTATTTATCTTTTGAATGTACAATCATTACACTTATCGTACTCAAATTAGTTAAAAAAAGTACCCCTTATGCAACTAAAGGGGCAGGATAGTTTAATAAGAGTAATGGTTTTTTGTGGTAAAATAAGTAGTAAAAGGATAATTGGGAGGGTGACTATGGAGGGGTTGGAAATATACGATTTTTTAAGATTAGTTTTTATTACTTTTATAATTAGTTTAATTGTAATTTCTATTATTTTATTGGTTCAAAAGAAACGAAGTAACCTAGTTAATGGATTCACAGTTAGTATTACTTCGATAATTTCAATAATTGTTTCTGGTATTAATCTTATTATTATGGGGTACATAGCTGATGAATTAAATTTAGCAGGAGACGTTATTTCCTCATATTTATTTCTTATAATTTTAGGGTTAAGCATATTTAATTTGTTTATTTACTTAAAAAATAAAAACAGTATTATTAGTGCCTAATAAATTCTTAAAGTATCATGTGTTTTACTTCAATAATGGTGTTGCTTTTGGAGCTCTTCTTCTTATGGAACTAAAGGTGCAGTTTAGTTTAAGACTTTTAGAATCAAACTATCCGTTGAAACTTTTTTAGGAAAAATCTCGTATACAGATATAGGAAAATGGTTTTTAGAAACAGGAGGAACAGGTTATGTTTATAGGGGATATTATATTTCAAGTTATTGTTTTCGGAGGTATAGCATTAATTTTAGGTGTTTTAGGTTATTTATTTTTAAAGAGGACCAAGAAAAGCTAATTAAATTTCTAATTCAAGTAACGGGTGCGTTAGCTGAAGATCGGAGCTGTCTTTAAGGCAGCTTTTTCTTATGGCACTATAGGTGCAGGTTAGTTCAACAAGCCTTAATTAAGAAACATTTTCATTTCAAACTTATTTAGAGCAAGGTTATTTCTTGCTTTTTTATTTGTGTTTTAAAGTTGCTTTTTATTCAAAAAGGGTATTTCTTGTTGAAAAATAACACTTTTAGTGTAAAATTACACTAAAAAGGAGTGTTTAGTATATATGGAAAAAGAAGAGTTCATCCATTTAATATCAGAAAAAATGAAACTTGTCCGAACTGAACAAGGTTTTTCTCAAGATAAGATGTCTGAAATTCTAGGGATTTCAAAAAAAACACTAGTTCAAATTGAAAAAAGAAGAACAGAAGCCAATTGGACCACCGTTGTTGCATTTTGTGCTTTGTTTAATCATAGCGAATTGTTGATATCATCAATAGGTGACAATCCAGTAGATTTTGTTCAGTTAATTGCTAGCAAAAATGGTGGTACGCCTAAAGAAAAAACAATGGGCGGTAAGATATGGTGGAAAGAGATCGAGTATAGAGAGGATTTTCGTTTGCAACAAAATTTGATTAGTAACCATTACCGTATATTGGATCAATATGATTATCGTTGGCATAGTTCTTTTAATAAAGAAGAGAGTTTAAGTCGTTTAAATGAATTACAGGAGGCGGGGACTATCGAGATAGACAGAGGTACAGGAATGGATATATGAAGAATAAGATTTTAATAACAATATTGATAATCAGTATAGGGTTTAATTTGTTTTTATTTGGCAGATGGTTTATTTTTGAACATGCTTATGAACCGTCCGAAAGTGAACAGGTCATTTTAAGTGAAATGGTGCTGAAAACAGTTGAGAGTAAAGAGTATAAAAAGTTAGCAGAAAAAGAGAATATTATCGCTATTGATGCAAACATGGATAAAAATAAAGGTGGAAAGTTCCCCTACTATTTTGGAGTAAGTGTCCGTACTGACATACAAACTTATCTGTTTGCTTGCAGTAATGAACAATGCTCAGAAATGGAAAGCGCAGGCACGACCTATTCTCGATATAAAGACGAAGATCCCCGAGTTCCATTTGAAAAATAGAGAAAAGTCAAAATAACTGAAATAAAAGAAAGCCCCCTTCCTTACATAACAAGGATCGCAGGCTTTCTTTATTCTTATAGGTGTTTAATTTCCAAATCGACTTTTTTAATAGAATTACTTTTTAGGTTTTTTATTTAAAATAGTGCGCAGTTCATTGATATCATCATCAGATAGGGTATCTTCGTGAATGAATTGGACAAGCATGGATTTCATGGTCCCTCCATAGATACGTTTGATAAATGATTCGGTCTCGGCACGCTGGCACTCTTCCTGTGAATAGAGCGGGTAAAAGGTGTAAACTCTTTGATCTTTATTGACACCTACTACATCTTTTTGAACCAATCGATCGAGAAGGGTCCGTATGGTTTTCGGTTTCCAATCGGTACTTTCCTGTAAGGAAAGTATGATGTCATTCGCTGTTTGAGGGGCTTTATCCCAAAGTACGTTCATGATTTCCCATTCTGATTCTGATATACTAGGAATGTTTTTCTCCATATTTCTCCCCTTCATTTTCATTATAGATTCCTAAATCTTTTAAAATTGATAAAGTGATTTCTCCCGCTTTGCTTCCGGATGAATCATCTTCATTTTGTATATTGGTAGCAAAGAAATAAGTGTTGTTCTTCGTCTCTACATACCCGATAAACCAACCATTGATGTTTTTTCCATTCACTGCTCCTGTGCCTGTTTTTCCTGATAGGCGAGCTTCTTCATTCTTTTCTATGAGCAGTGCTTCCTTCACGGCTTGGATATGCCTTTCCTTATATCCAAATTGATTGTTATAAAAGGCTTGCAGCAGCTGGACTTGTTCGACTGGAGAAATTTTTAATGAGGATTCGTTCCAGAATTCACTAAGTTCCCCAGATACATCGGAATTCCCATAGTTTATCTCTTGTAGATTGGATTGAATTGTTTCAAATCCTGTTCGACGATCTAATTCTTGGAAATACCAGTTTACAGATTTTTGTAAAGCAGATGAAACATCCTGATCCATATTCCAAGCTTCATAGGGTTGCTCCGTCCCATCCCATGAAAGTTTGGATTCTTCGGGTGATATCACATTTGATTCTAGAGCAAATAAGGCACTATAGATTTTATATGTGGAATCAGGTGATACCCGCAAAGTGCTTTTCTCTTCATTAAAAATGCGATATTGCTGTGCGTTATGATCATATAAAACAAAGCTTCCATCATACCCTTTAAAGAATTGCTGTAAATCCTCATGAACTACTCCGTCATTTTTAAAATAGTATCGGTCGTTTTCCGTCGCAAATGCGGAAACGAAAGGTAATTGGATTATCAAAATGATACTGGCCAACACATAAATGAAGACGCTTTTTCTTAATGATTTTTTTGCGGAATGCTTATAGGCAGAAATTTGTTCAATTCGTTTTTTGATTTGAAGCTTCGAACCGTTTAATTGTGTCACCAACTGTAGATTACTTGACCGTTTTGAAAGATCCAAAAAATTAATGATAGTATTTCCATATTCACTAATGGAATGATCATCCAGTACCTGTAAAACAGATGTATCACATGCGATTTCCCGATCCAATCTCATTTCTCTAAAAGCAAGCCAAACGAGGGGATTAAACCAATAAATGATTTGATAGAACAATATCACGTAATTTGTCAGCAAATCCTTGTTTTTATAGTGATTCAGTTCATGAAGAAAGATGTACTCGTAATTTTTCAAGCTAAGCCAGTTTTCATGCTGAGAAGGTAAGACGATATATGTTTGAAAAAGCCCGAATATCATTGGAGATTGGACTCTATTCGAAATAACAATCTCTATTGGTTTTCTTATCTGCAGTCTTTTCTTGCATTCTTCGAAAAGCACGAGGACTTCTTGATTGGAAAACGGAGAAGAATCATTCTTAATCCTTCTGATTGTGAGCCATCCACGAACCATAGTAAAGGTAAATAAAAGCATCCCTGACAACCATAAACCCATCACTCCCCTATTAAGTAAGGACAGGTCCGGCCGATTGACCGATACAGAAAAGTCTTGTATGAGGTGCAGGCCCTGCATCATATCGGTCCCGGTTTTTTCCATATTAGAGCTGGGTGCATTAATTTGATTTATGTCCCCGCTGCTAAAGAGAGAACTAAAATTATATAAATCAGTAGGTATGAAAGGAAGTGCTAAAGCCATAAAAAGAAACATCCACAAATGATAGTGCCATTTTGCAGTTAATTGTCTTCCAAACCATTTTCGTATAAGGAGGATAACAGTAACGGAAAATGAAGACACCAATAGACCTATTATAAAGTAGGTTAAAAACATGTCCTTCAATACCACCTCTCTTGACTTTTAAATTTATAAAACAGGTTTATAGCAAATTTATAGTGGCTTGATGGTAAAAAAATAAAGAATTGACTTTCTTTGATTACATATGTAATACTATACTACAGATGTAATCGGACTACAAACGTAATCTGTTAAAACTCCTTGCATGAGGTTGTTTTTTCAATTCGTACATAAGAGTCTAATCAAATAATTAGGAGGTTTACATGATGAACAAAAGATGGTTTTATCAAATACTGGCACCAATAGGCTTGGTGCTTATGGTTGCAGGCTGCTCAGATGAGGAAAAACAGGTTGTACAACAGTCGGAAACAGAACAAACCGGGGGAACTAACCAAACATCGGAAAATAATACGGCAAAAGAAGCCACAATCAAGAAATTTGAACAACTTGAGAAGGAATATGATGCAAAGCTTGGGGTCTATGCCATTGATACAGGAACGAAAAAAACCGTGGAATTTCATGAGAACGAACGATTTGCGTTTACATCTACTCATAAGGCTCTGGCTGTAGGGGCACTTTTACACCAGAAATCAATAGAAGACCTTAATCAAAGAATTACCTATACAAGTGAGGATCTTGTTAATTATAATCCGATTACCGAAAAGCATGTTGATACGGGGATGACTCTTAAGGAGCTTGCTGATGCTTCACTTCGATACAGTGACAATACTGCTGGAAACCTTATCCTTGAACAACTGGAGGGACCGGCTGGATTTAAAAAAGCACTGGAGGGAATTGGAGATAATGTTACCAAGCCTGAGCGAATCGAGCCAGATTTAAATGTAGTTAATCCTGGTGAAACGCATGATACGAGTACACCGATAGCACTTGCTACTAGTCTTCAGGCTTTTACATTGGGAGATGCACTTCCAACTGAGAAACGTGAACTTTTAATAGATTGGATGAAGAGAAATACTACTGGAGATGCGTTAATTCGTGCTGGAGTGCCGAAAGGTTGGGCAGTGGCTGATAAGACTGGTGCAGGATCATATGGTACGCGAAATGACATTGCGATCATTTGGCCATCAAAAGGAGATCCTATTGTTCTTGCTGTACTTTCAAGTCGTGATGAAAAAGAGGCTGATTATAACGACGAGCTTATTGCTGAGGCGACAGAAGAAGTAATTAAGGCCCTTAAAGTCAAAGGTAAATAGAAAATGATTGTGCTAAAAAAGGTTACGTTAAGTAGCCTTTTTTGGTGGATTAATTCCTATAATGAGTGTTATGGTGACCCTTCTTTAACGCCCATTAACGTAAGCCTTTCATCATCTGTATTGCTATGAAGACATAACGAAGCGACGCTTTTTTATAGAGCCAAAGGGGCAGGATGGAGGAGGGAAATAATGGTATGATATGGTATGTAGACTAAGGAGGTTGTTATATGAGTTATAAGAACACACTTATTACCATTTCAGAGGATTCAAAGGTTTCTTCAGCAAAGGTCCCTGTCATCAGAAACGAAAAACCGACCATTGCTTATATTGAGCATGATTTGATTAACAATAACCCCTATAAATTTACACAAGAAGACGTCCAATTCAAAACATATTTAATCAAAAATCAAATGGAAGCCGAAAATGCAGCTGAACTTCGAGAACAGTTCTTTTCAAAATCCAAGGCGTGCTTCAGGGCTTCTCCTTTAGTGAAAAATTATGGTTGGGGAATTCATTATAATAACCAAGGGAAAATTGCGATATATGATGTTAACAGTGAAATGTATAACCAGTTGCTTAAGCAAGAGGACATTACAAAACTTAAAGGCATGCGCTCCAAAAGAAAATAGATGCAGGATCGTTCAAAACGAAGTGACTGGAACTGTAAAGCGATGAAGATGACGAAACTTAAAACATGCTTGAAGCTAAGAAGGTATAGTCATTTTTAATCATTTTAATAATCAGTTTATTCTGATATTATAAAAGGGATAAAATGGGAGGAGGAAATAACATAAAAAACTTATTTTCAATCTTAAGTATGTTTGTGTTAGTTCTGGTAGGTGGAATGGTATTAGGCAATTCTTCTGCACAAGCAAGTGTTCCTCAGTATTCTTTTCAAACAGAAGATGGAAAATGGGATGGTGAAATTGGAAATCCTAACAGAGGTAGTGACTTACAGGTAGAACTGGTTTCCCCAATCTATTTAAAGACTTCTTCTGGAAGTAAGTTGTTGACTAATTATAGTAACATATGGTCCCGTCTCTGCAATGCCAGTACTGGAAAGTGCACAGGCTATCATAGCTTAGCTGGCGGAAAGACCTTATTCACAGATATGAGAATCGGTAAATTTTATGTAGATGTGAAAGATGGATACTCTTCTGGAAGAGTATCTGGAAAACTGCAAATTGTTTTCAAATAACATGTAATACTAGCTACCCACTCTTAATGGGTAGCTTTTTATCATGAAAAAAATCGAGATCGGACTGGAAAGGCTTTTGTGGATTGTTTGGTGGCAATATACAAAAAGGTACACTTTAAACTGAGTGCACCTTTTTGTTTTATGAATTATATATTTCTCTGTTCATATTCACGATATCTTTATTTGCGAGGGGGAAGCTAGAAGCTGATAACTTCTCTATTACCTTATCCCGCAGGAATGGGGCTTTTTCTTTATTTGCTTTTTCCAATGCTTTTGTTAGTTCTTCTTTTGTTAGTTCTGTGCAGTATGCAGGAGTTCCTGGCTGCTGTCTCCACGAATCACTTAAAGAACCACTATCCACTGTGTCGAAGCCTAGCTGGTTTACTACGTCCATGATTATTTGTTTTTGTGATACGTCATTACCAGCAATCGCCATGGCAATGCGTCCGCTAGTACCTTCGGGGGTTCCCTCATTTTCTAAAGTATGGGCTAACAAGTTGTTGAAAGCTTTGATGATAGGTTTACCTAATTGATTGGAAACCCAATCACTTTCAACCATCCCGTTCTCAATTTCTGCAATTTTTTGGTCTCTGCCAGGGTAATAATTTGAAGTATCTACGACGATTACTTCCTCCCCAACTTGCTCGATAATGTTCCGAATGCTTGGCAGTGCTGTTAAAGGGAGAGATATTATAAGAACTTCAATATTGGTCATTACATCTTCTATAAGGACAGGTGTTCCAGCAAGCTCTTTTCCTTCTAAATGTTCAATTCCTCGTGCATCTGCAATTTTTACATCATGTCCATTCTTAACCAATTTTTTAGAAATAATCGACCCGATTGTTCCAGCACCTATAATTCCAAATTTCATCATTTCTCCTCCTAAAGAATTTGTATATCAAAGAGTTGTTCTGCTTAAAGTTAACAATGATATTTTTATCTGAATCAATATCACCACTTTATCTATTCGATATTAAAAATATTGAGTGTTTTTATTACATATACTAGAATATAACCAATTCTCATTTCTTTGAAGAAGGCAATAAAAATTGCCATAGTACATTTTTTTGTACCTAAAAGTAGAAAGCAGGTGAATAGATGTCTAGAATATGTAAGGATGGATTTGACAAAAAGTGTATAAAGGAACAGAGAGAAGTATATGGCATTGCCTATACCCAAAACATACTATCTGGACGTTGGAAATATCTCATTCTTTGGTTTATAAAGTCCAAAGAGCGCCGTTATAGTGAAATCAAAGCTTTTTTAGGGGATATTTCACAAGGTTCTCTTACAAAGCAACTTCGAGAACTAGAAACAGCTGGTTTAGTTAATCGCAAAATTTATCCAGAGGTTCCTCCTCGTGTTGAGTATTCATTATCCTCAAAAGGGGAAGAACTCATTCCTATTATTGATTTAATGGAAGAATTCGGAAAGAAGTTTGGGGAGCAGGTAGACTAACCAAAGCTAACACATCCATCGTTAACCCCAGAATTTAAAAAAACGAAATGGTATAAAGTAAAAGTTGCGGGAGGGAAAACGTTCTAACGCAGCTTTTTCTTTTACCAAAAAAATTTGACTAAAAGTAATCAAGAGCTGATCAGAAGCTCTTTTTCTTATGGCACTAACGGGGCAGGATATTGAAGAGTGCTCTTTGCCTTTCTTCAACAAGAAGGATATTTTCTTTTTTTCGAGAATTAGAATGTAAGAATACAGGATATTGCAAAATAACAGGAACAAAGGAGGTATGAAATATGAAGATCCACAGAATAGATCATGTAGGTGTAATCGTAAATGATCTCTCTGCTGCTAAAGAGTTTTTTCTCGATTTTGGACTTGAAGTGCAAGGGGAATGGGAAATGGAAGGAGATTTGATGGATCGGATGAGTGGGCTTAATGACGTTAAAGTAGCATGTGTAGGCTTGGGGAAGCCAGATGGTCAGGCATGGATAGAACTAATTAAATTTTATACGCCGTCAGATGAAAAAGATAGTCAGCAACCTTTTGCAAATACCCTGGGCATCCGGCATATTGCATTTGCTGTTGAAGATATTGAAGCTCTTGTTGCCAAATTGAAAAAGAAAGGTACGGAAATCTTTAGTGAGATACAACAATATGAAGATAGTTATAAGTTATGCTACTGTCGTGGACCAGAGGGAATTATTTTAGAGTTGGCGGAGAAAATCAAATAAATTAGGGGTAATTAATGGTTGTTGGGCTTAAACCCTTGAACTGGAAATGTAGGGGATATACATTACTTTGTTTACTGGATATCACAAACCACCCTTAAAATAGGCGGCTTGTGATATTTGTCATTCTTGTTTTATAAATAAAGAACCTGCTGTATAAAAGTCATTGATGTTTACCCTCTGTTAATTTTCATGAACAGCAATTCTCCGTTTACTTAGGAAACTTTATAAATAATAACACCACTAATCCTGAGATATATTAATAACAGCAATAATGCAACAATGCATATCGTTCCGATTGAAGCTAAAACATTAAGGATTTTATTTGCTTTTGTACTGAACAGCTTACAAAAAACAATATAAACTCCAACTCCCATAATTCCACCTAATGTATTTCCCATAAAGTCAGTTATATCACTAGCTCCTATAGCAAAGATGAATTGCAATCCTTCAAATAACAAACTAACTCCTACTATTACTGTAATCCTTTTCAAGAAAGACCAATTTGGTTTCAGCATACTGATATAAATTCCAAATGGGATAAATGCAAGTACATTGTAGAGTGCTACAAAAGTGAACCAAAAAGAAGGGTTTTGAGTGGAGTTATTATTTGGGATTTAATGCTTATTATTGGAACCGATGTCCATTTCAAACGTAAGTAAAGTAAAAGACTTAAGTTTGGGAGGCATAATATGAGGCAGCTTTATATAAAGCAGAAGGTATTCAGTCTTAGCGGGAAATTTACAGTAAAGGATCAGCAGGAGAAGGATATATATTACGTGGAGGGAAGTTTTATGCAAGTTCCAAAGACTTTCTCCATTATGAATACAGCAAGAGATGAGATAGCACTCATTACGAAAAAGGTGTTCAGCTTTTTACCAAAGTTTTTGGTCGAGGTGAATGGTCGAGAGGTATTAACAATAAAGAAGGAATTTTCCTTCTTAAAAGCACGATATACAATTGATGCAGCAGGCATTGAAGTACATGGAAATTGGTGGGATATGGAATTTAAAGTTTTACAGCATGGTAAAATCGTAGGTAAAGTGGGCAAGGAGTGGTTCACTTGGGGCGATAGCTACAAGGTTCAAATAATAGATGAAGAGATGGAAACCATCATTATTGCACTCGTTGTTGCAATTGATTGTGTGAAGGCTGATCAAGCCGCTGCTTCCTCAACGGCATCGAATTAAAGTGGAAAAAACACGGCTCGATTCGATTCGGTGAACCGTATCATAAAAAAATGACAAGGCATAGGGTATCAAGGTTTTATATTCGTTCTTCAGTAATCGGGCCCGATTCTTGACTAAGTTGCTTTTCTTATAGAACTAACAGGCTGAAGATCGGAGCTGTCTTTAAGGCAGCTCTTTCATTATGCAGCCAAAGTGGCAGGTTAGTAGCATAATGAAAATTAAAATTTTGAGGTAAGATTTGTTATCTATGTAGATTAGGGAGGATATTGAATAAATGAGTAATTGGTTATTCATTCTTTATGCTGTAATTTTAGGAATAGTATCTACGTTTACTGGGGAAATAGTAACCTTTGTAATGTTGGGGGTTATTCTAATTGCATTGAATAATATAAATTCAACTCTAAAAAAGATTTATCTTCAAAATAATGAGAGAAGTAATAATGAAGATAGATAGAGTAAAAATAAATTGATTTAAACCTAACCGGTGCGTTAGTTCAATAACAAGGGTTGCTGCGGCAGCCTTTTTCTTATGCAAGTAAAGGGGCGGGTAAGTTGAGGATATAAATGAGAATGGGGATTTAATTATTCAAATAATCACTAAGCCTGAAAATTATGGAGTAATTTGTGTATCAGTTCATAATTTTTTTATTTTCGGTCTCAGGGATCATTAAAATTTAAAATACATTTCTTTCTGATTTTCTAATGATCAATAAAGAAGGGGCTGTCTCAAAAATCGTAAAAAATGATTTTAGTTTTTGCTCCCAAATGTTAAATTTACTTGACACAAAAAGAAATAAAATGCATAGTTTAAATCATAAGTAGTAAGTGATAAGTAATAAGTGGTAAGTGATAAGTGATAACAGTAAGTCACATTATTGAATGGGACTAAAACTAATGAGAGGTGTTCTTTATGAAGGATATGGAAATTTCGCAAAAATATTTATTATTAGCACTAAATGATAAAGGCAGTGTTGCTACTATCGGTAGTATGAGGGTTCGTGCTTTTATGGTTGCAAGTGGCATTTTAGAACTTACAGCAGAAGATATTGTTTCGTTTTCGGAGAATCAAGTGATGGTAAAACAAGATTTACCAAGTAATAAAGAGTATTTGGGTTCAATCTATAATATGATTTCCGAAGATAATCCAATATCCCTGAAAAAATTAGCAAGGGGAATGGTCACTAAACGAAATGTATTCAAGGAATTGTTCAACGCGGTCGGTGATTCTTTAGTGGAGTTGGATTTGGTCTCCAAAACAAATGCTGGCCTATTAGGACGATCCAACCACTTTATACCCAGTGAAGGTGCAAAAAAACTAATTGTAGAACAAATTCGTGCAGAATTATTAGAAGAGGGACCTGTTTCAACCGATACAGTTGTTCTTTCAAGTTTGTTAATAGGCAGTCGTATGTTGAAGAACTATTTCAGTAAATTCGAGGAAGAAGACCTTAATGACAAATTATCTATGCTTCGCAATGATACGGCTAACAAAGAAATCTTTGCAATGATTGATGCGTTATCACACACAATTACTACGATCATTGCTTCTGCTTCGGCAGGTTCATAAGGGGGGATTTAAGTGTCAAGGAGACGTTCATTAGAAGATATTTTGAAATCTGAGTATATATCTATCGGTGAACTGGCTCGAATAACTGATTTGAGATACAGTACATTAAAATATTATACCGAAGCTGATTTAATTCCATTTGAACAATTAGATGAAAACTTAACACGTCGTTACCCTCGAGAAGCAGCAGTGGAAAGAGTCGAGACTATTAAAAGTTTAAAGAAATCTGGTTTAACCATTGCGGAAATTAGAGATAAAATAGAGAAACAAAGTTAACAAAGTATTACTTTTTTGAGTATCGATTAGATCAAAAAAAAGGGTTACTCAGTTGAACAACCCATAATAGTAATAATAAGTACCGGTTACACCTTTACCGTGGTGAAAACCGGTTATTTTTTACACATCTACTTAGCGTTTTGCTGGTGCTACCCTTAATGAACTGACAGGTGATGTTAGCACCATAAGAGGGCCAGGAAATGGTATAATTAAACATATCCTAAGGAGGTAGATTAAATTTAAGAAAATCCTTATGTTATTTGGAGTAACTTTCATAGGTCTTTTTTCTTTCCAATCTGATTTAGCAAATGCGCCAGTACCAGTAGATGAAGAAGTTATTCTTTTACCCGGAAATGACACATTAGTTGAAGATGACATTGAAACAGCCAAAAAACAAAGAGAAAAAGCGATGCAAGACATGGCAGATCACCCGGAATTGTTTCAATTTGCAACTGAAATTGAATGAATAAATAAGGACTTCTTTATTGCAAAGGGGTTCTTTTTTTGTTCATTTCTCTTGTTGAACTATGGGGGCAGGTCAGTTTAGTTCAGTTCAGTAAGGGTTATGGAATGGTCAGTTACTAGTAATTATTTCCCCGAATTAATTCACGCTATATACACTTACAATAACTAATTCGAAGGCTAGCACCATTACTTCGTAGTCAAAAAGGTGCGACTCCTTTAACTTACATAAAACAATTACGCTAAGAGTGAATAAGTATATTATTTACTTTCTTTGTTGACCATAGTTAAGAGTGTTAACAGTATTAGAATTTAGGGGGGCCCTGCATTTATGAAGGCTGTAACTTATCAAGGACCAAATCATGTACAGGTTAACCAAGTAGAGGATGCAAAATTAGAAAAAAAAGACGATATTATAGTTAAGATTACTTCTACTGCTATTTGCGGATCTGATTTGCATTTATATCAAGGTAACATGCCATTGCCCCCAGGATATATTATTGGCCACGAACCAATGGGGATTGTAGAAGAAGTTGGACCTGAAGTGACAAAAGTAAAAAAGGGAGACCGTGTTGTCGTTCCCTTTAATGTTTCATGCGGACATTGCTTTTATTGCCAACATGAAATGGAAAGCCAATGCGATAACTCAAACCCTCATTATGATTCTGGCGGATACTTTGGTTATACTGAGAAGTTCGGTAACCATCCAGGTGGTCAGGCTGAATATTTAAAAGTCCCTTTTGGAAACTTCACTCCCTTTGTTATCCCCGAGTCATGCGAATTGGAGGATGAGTCACTGCTCTTTTTATCGGATGTTCTGCCAACAGCTTATTGGAGTGTAAAAAATGCAGGTGTAAAATCAGGCGATACAGTTATTGTTCTTGGATGCGGACCTGTTGGGCTGATGGTACAAAAATTTGCCTGGATGGAAGGTGCAAAGCGTGTAATAGCAGTTGATTACTTGGATTACCGAATCAATCATGCGAAAAAGATGAACAATGTTGAGGTATTTGAGTTCACAAAATACCCTGATATGGGGGAACATTTAAAAGAGATCACACATGGTGGGGCAGATGTCGTCATCGATTGTGTTGGTATGGATGGAAAGAAATCACCCCTAGAGTTTCTGGAACAAAAATTCAAACTGCAGGGCGGAACCCTTGGGCCTATTCAAATTTCTACTAAAGCCGTCCGAAAGTATGGGACAGTGCAAATGACTGGTGTTTACGGAGGTAACTATAATCTATTTCCATTAGGTGCATTTTGGGTTAGAAATATTAATCTTAGAATGGGACAGGCTCCAGTCATTCATTTTATGCCTGAATTGTTTAAAAAAATAACAAATAACGAATTTGACCCAAGAGAAATTATCACACACAAAATGTCCCTTGAAGAAGCGAGTCATGGTTATCGAATTTTTAATAATCGTGAGGATGAATGTATAAAAGTCGTTTTAAAACCGTAATACTCTTCTCTTTCCAAAAGGCTGTATTCACATACTTTGTTGCTATTTGCCAGGTAGTGAGTTGTGGTTGATTTCCCCTCCAGATGCTCGCTTTCCTTGGTGCGGGCGGTGAGCCTCCTCGACGTAAACGCCTGTGGGGTCTCACCTGTCCCGCTGCTCCCGCAGGAGTCTCGCACTTCCGCTCCAATCAACCTTAAATAGTTTCGTTTTAAAAACATCAATCTTTACGAAAAGAGCCTTCCAAAAAGACTTCATACTGTGTATGGAAGTCTTTTTTTGTAAAATTTTTTTATGGATAGGCGAAAAGTGGAAGTCTGAGTCCCATCTTTGACATTGGCAGGAATCATTCATCATTAAGTATATCAATCATTAACTAGGGGCAAATACAGAGGTTGCTGCTGCAACTCTTTTTCTTAAGGCATTAACGGGGCAGGTTGATTCAAGAGTAGTGTTTGGTCTTTGTTCAACAATTGGACCATTTTGTGGAAAATCAGCAGAAACTTTTGAGGTCTTAATCAAAATAGTAATTAATCTATGGGAGTTGTAAAATAAAGGTAAGAATAGTTCTGGGGGGATTTATATCAATTATAATGCTATTAATCTTAGCGAGAAACTGTCCAAATTCAGTGAACACTGGTCGCCCAAAGTCATTGGTGAAATGAATGACTATCAGTTTAAGTTAGTTAAGATTCTGGGGGATTTTGTATGGCACGATCATAAAGACACCGATGAGGCATTCATCGTGATAGACGGCGAGATGTCCATCGCATTCCGCGATGGAGAGGTTAAACTTTCCAAAGGAGAAATGTATGTGATACCAAAAGGTGTGGAGCATAAGCCTTATGCTGAAAAGGAATGCCATATAATGCTGGTAGAGCCTAAAGGTGTAGTCAACACTGGTGAAACTAATTTTAAACTAACTGCTGAAAATAATATATGGATTTAAACCGATAATTTTCCTGTTACTATCTTTGGATCAACATATAAAAGGAAGTTACATATTTTCTGCAACGGGAGCGATTCTTTAATAAGAATCGCTTTTCTTAATGAACTAACGGGTGCGTTAGCAGAAGATCGGAGCTATCTTTAAGTCAGCTTTTTTTCTTGAACTATCGAGGCAGGATAGTTCAAGAAGAATTAACACAAGAAGGTCGTCAATGAAGACAGTCTTCTTGTGTCAATTTTTTTTAGAATAAGGGATTTCTAATTGGAATATTATGTTAAAGTTAAAGCGAGCAGAGCAGTTTTTAGGGTATTGATGGTGAGCGAAATGGGGGAAATGATTATCTTCGAGAAAAGTCCTATGATTCATTAAAACTAAAACAGTTTAAATGATAATTCTTAAGGGGTGTTTATTTATAGTTATAAATAGAAATAAACATGAGAGTTTAATTGGGAGCGCTCTGTTCATTGTAGAGGTAGAGATTTACGAACTCACTGGTCTGGCTGCCGAGGTGACCTCATGACAGAAATGAAAAAGCAGCCAATTTCACATTTGATGAAGAAGCGTAGATTTTGGGGTTATGGTGCCGCTATAGCGGTAATGCCTTATCTGTTAATCAAAATAGCCTGGACGTTCGGTTTCTTCATGCCGACCGAACAAATGGGCGACCCAAGTTGGCGCACTGCAAACGCAGTAACAATGGTTCTAGCTGCAGTTGGTATCTTGTTAGCATTGGCGTTTAGCATGACATGGGGTGAGCGACTGCCCGCCTGGTTGGTTGCCTTGCCCGTCTGGGTAGGTACTGGTTTACTTATTCCCATGCTGTTGCTGGCACCTGTGCTTGGTCCTGCTGCTATGATACGCGATCAGAAGGCAGGTGCTGCTAACGTTTGGGTATATGAGCAGATCTTCGTAATGGCCTCACTGGTTGGAGTCGGCATCTGCCTACCTTTCGCCTTAGCTGGATACGCTAAAGCGCGTTGGCCAGAGGCATTTGCTGATCCAATCGACATTGAATTACTCCCGGGCAACAGCCAGAAACTGCATATCACCTTGGCTAGGCTTGTCGCGGCTGGCTGTATCCTGCTTGGATTTATTAAGCTATTCTGGGCATTTGGCGGAACTATTGGCATCAACCCAGCCATGTTGGATAACCGCGATTTATGGTGGCACCTATTGTCGTTGAGTACCGGTGTGTGGGCCTTCGCGGGGGCGTGGGGTTTGTTGGTATTGACCACTCGCCGCGGGTCGAAGCGGTTCCTCCCTCCTATGGCAGCAGCATGGATCTCGTCGGGAATGCTGTTCTCTTATAACCTCTTTAACCGCTTGGCCGCCACTCGCCCCGATGCACAACCTGCTCTAGAGAACCCGCTTGCATATGTACTAACCACCGAGTTAGGTAGCGTCTTGGGAGTGATGATGGGAATAATCATCCTGATGGTACTGCACGACCGCCGGAGAGCAATGCGTAGTTTTAGAAGTAATTAACGTTCCTAATATTGAATTATATATTTATAAAAAGAAAATAAATTAAATGAAAAGGCCCCCAATTTTAGGGCCTTTTAAATGTACGATTCTTTACAGTATCATACATTAAAATCAAGAAAAAAAATTCCCTTGTTCAGCTAAAGTGCACGTCGTACTAGAAAATGGTCACTGATGAGACCGCGATCTAGGTGAGCGAGCCAAAAAATGAAGGCATCCTCATAAGTGAAGAAGAAGTCGTGTCAGAAAATAAATAATTCCCAATCAAAAAACCACACATCATGGTGTGGTTTTCATTTTTCTTCCTTTTATGCTTCTTTTACATCCATTCCCTTCATCATCGAACGGTCTTGGAGGCTTTCGGAACGCATGCTATATGCCACGAGCTTCTTCTTGTCCTGTTTTACGACATCCACATGGTCACCGTACACGAACACCAATAACCGAATATCCTTTTTGCCTTTTTTCGTATCGATGACCAATGGCTTAACACCGCTCTCTGGATGTAAAAACAAGGAATCGTTTCCGGGAAATATATGATTTTTCTTCAAAATCATCGCGTGGTTAACATCCTGAATCACTTGGTTCTTCTCTTCCCCTTCCAATCGTTTTCCGTCCATCGTGATCACGGTATTCTCGTCACTAAGTGTTGGATGCATCTTAAATTTATTCAAAAGCCAATTGACGACATCGGTTGGAAGGCAGGTAACAACTAGTTTAAATATCGTCATAATAATGGTCAAAATCAAAACGGGTCCTGTCATTTTTTCATCATCTCCGTATGTTATAAATGCCTCATGATAAGTAGCTGCCTCTATATTACCAAAAGAATGGCCATTTTTTCTTTCGAAAATATGTCCATTCTCGCAACGTTTTCCTTTTGGGGCGTGCGGTATAAACTAACGGACAGGGGGTTGCTTCCGCAGCTCCTTTCATATTGAAAAGGGAAGATTAGTGTATTCATAACGGGTGCCTTATTACAAGGGTTGCTGCGGCAGCCTTTTTTCTTATGGCACTAACGGGGCACGATCGTTTAAGAACGAATGGGTTTTTAATGGTAAAATTAACCTGGTTATAGTGATTAAGTGGCTTACCTGCAGTATAGAAAATAAAATAGGAGTTGTTTTTATGTTTGACATTGCCTTGATTTTGTTTATAGCTTCAGCTGGGGGAGTTATTGCTATTACCGGATTCCTCGTTATATTAGGTCGAAGAATTTTAGAACCTAAGAAAGAACTTCAACAAAAAATCGAAAAACTAGAAGAAGAGGTTCAAAAATTAAAAAATCACAAATAAAAACTAGCTTTAATGAACTAACAGGTGACGTTAGCTGAAGGTCAGAACTCTTTAAGGCAGCATTTTTAAAAATGTTTTAATGAGAGATAATTTGAGGGGGAATTTTCAATGAGTAAAGCAATCATTTTTGATATGGATGGAACCTTATTCCAAACAAATTTAATTTTAGAACCTGCCCTAGAAGCAACATTTGAAGTACTACGAAAAGAAAATTTATGGGATAAAAAAACACCGATTGAACAATATAGGGGAATTATGGGTGTGCCACTACCGGTTGTATGGGAAACACTTTGCCCAAACCACTCACTGGAAATACGAGTAAAGAGCAATGAGATTTTTCATAAAAAGCTTATAGAACTAATCCAAGCACAAAAAGGTGCATTATATGCTGGTGTGGAGAGCACATTAAATGAGTTAAGTAAAAAGTATCCCTTATTTATTGCCAGCAATGGTCAGATAGAATATTTACAAACAATTGTAGAAACTTATAATTTGGATAGGTTTATTCAAGATACATATAGTATCCAACTAATTAAATCTGGGAATAAATCAGATTTAGTGCAAATGGTGAAAAATAAAAATCAAATTGGAAAAGGTTACGTTGTCGGAGACCGGTCTTCGGATATATCTGCTGCTAAGGATAATGAACTTATTGCAGTTGGTGTGAACTTTGACTTTGCTCAAGAAGATGAATTAAAACAAGCAGATTTTGTAGTGAATAACTTCAAAGAAATCTTAGAGTTAGTTTAAATTCTAAATGGCCGCCAATTGGCGGCCTTTTGAAATACGATTCTTAGTATTATCATACTTTCATATTCAAGTGAAAAACTACCTTTAATGAACTAACGGGGGCAGGATAGCTCAACAAGGGTTTGTTTATTTTTATCTTTTTAAGAGAGATAATTTTATATATTGGAGGGAATTATGAGGGGAATTACTTTGTCTAATGGAAAAACAGTTGAAGTCGAATGTTTAAGTTGTGCTTTAACAAGTGGGGAAATAGAACCGGATGGTGGTGTAATAATCGAAACTGAATATTTTCATGCTCACCAAGACGTTGCATATCCCATTAAAGGTTTAGTAATTTTAGCATCTAAACGCCATATTAAGTGCTTTGACGAGCTAAATGACTTAGAAAAGGTTGATTACATAAACTTATTATCTAAGATTAGAAAAGCTCAAAGGGAAGTATTAGGGATAGAACATGTTTATTACTTTTATAATGAAGATACTACCCACCATTTTCATACTTGGATGGTTCCTCGATATGAATGGATGTACGATTTTGGACGTTCTGTGGAATCTGTTAGACCAGTTTTGCTCCATGCAAGAAACAAATTGAATACTGATGAAAATGTAAAAAGTGTACTTGATGGAATTAAGGCTTTAAAAAAAGAACTATACACTTAATCCTTCCTTGTCCCACTAACAGTTGCTTTACATCGATAAGAGAGTTGCTTTGGCAGCTCTTTTTCTTATGGCACTATCGGGGCAGGATTGAATCCATACAGTAATATGGTGTTATTTGAAGACGCCTCTCATGCTATCAATGGGGGGTACCCTGAAAAGTTGTTACAAACGATTGAAGACTTTCTAAAACATATTGAATAAGGGGTATGACCACGGCAATTTAGTTCCAGGCATCTCATGATAATATAGTCATCGACACAAATGTGAATTGGTGATTATCGTGAGAACTTTGGTAGTTCATTAAGGATTACTAAAAATAATCAAACTATTTTATAAAAATTGTATCTAAGGAAAGAATTCATTTATTCAATATTTTTACATTCAAGAGGGGATTTTGGTCAATCTTGATTTAAAACTACACATAGACATTAATATTTTTGTAAATGGCTACTTGGAGAATTATAAATAGGGATAGTCCAATCACTATCCCTAACAATACATATGATTTCGATTAACGAGTTCTTCCGCCTAATTGTTGTTCAGCCATTTGCACTAGACGTTTTGTAATTTCTCCACCAACAGATCCGTTTGCACGAGATGTTGTATCAGCGCCAAGTGTAACACCGAATTCACTAGCGATTTCGTATTTCATTTGTTCTAGAGCTTGCTCTGCACCATTAACTACTAATTGATTATTGTTGTTATTTCTAGCCATGTTGTCAGCTCCTATGAATATAATGTGTTGCTGGTTATAGGTTTTGATATTGTTAAGAGTTATATACATAGATTTCAAAATAAATTAAGGCAATGATTAATTGAAATTAATACCATCTGTGGATTTAGAAGAGAGAGGAGAGGAAAACATTGAAGTCACCGGGTCGCGGAAGGGTTTCAGAAGCGATTATGAAAACAAATGATTTGCAATATCTTCGCTCAGGGTTAAGAGTCAAATGTGAAAAGGATGTAAATCCATCAGTAAGACGGACGTGCTTAAGCTTTGCGGTTTGGTTGCGTACATATATGGAATTTCTTATAAGGGTTGTTGTATATCTAAAAACGGATTATCAACTTAAAACGAGAGATACAAGAGAACTGGCAAGTGCTACTTTTTTTGCACCTTATGATAAAACTGTTGAACCATACATAAGAATTGAAACAGGTGATTATGAAGAATTAGTTTCAGAAAGAGGAAAAAATGATGCTTTATGGGCAATTTTAAGCAGCATGGCTCATGAGATAATCCATGGCTAGAAGATAAGGAAATGGATGAGAAAGAAGCAGAAAACGGAAGCGAAGAATTATTAGATAGTTACTATCGATTTTTGTGATTTGATTTTCTTGTTGAACAACAGATGCGTTAGCTGCAGATCGGAGCTGTCTATAAGGCAGCTTTTTCTTTATTCACTATCTGGGGGAAATAATTGAATAAAACTTAACAGTTCTTAGGAAACTAAAATGGGTGATGAAATGAAAAATTTCACAGTAATGCTTTTGATAGCAATATTCTTAATAAGCTCTAATAAGCCAGTTTATTCAAAAACAATAAATGAAGCTGATACGGAACTATGTGAAACACTTAAATATGCACTTATAAATAGTCTTAGACAACCAGTAGATAAAGCAATTGCTGAAATATATAAAAATGATAAAGATGCACCAAGTAATCTTACTTGGGCTTCGTATGACACAGAAATAATCAAAATTAAGCAACTGTACGGAGTTGGTGCAGGATATGAGATAACTCTAAAAGTCCACCCTTATTATGATGCTCATAATAGTTATGGAATAGATGAGGTTGTTGTAGATACAAGGGGTGAGTTAATAAATTATAAGCACATAAAAACATATCCTTGAACTTCAACTAACGAATGCGGTCTTCATTAAGAAGGATCGCTTTTTCTTATGGAACTAACGGGGCAGAATAGTTAAATAAAATATAAAAAAAATTATTTAATAACCGAGGGTAAATTTATGAAAATAATGACTATTGGCATAATATTGGTTGTTGTTGGTTGTAGCATTTTAGGGTGGCTAATTAAAGAAGCCTACAAAAATAATAATAAGGGTGAAAGTCCAAAAAATAAAATTCTCTATTTATTATGGGTAATATTAGGTGTCTTACTAGATACAAGTGGATTAATCATTATCTTTGGTCTTATTTTATTAGGAGTTTTTTTAATAATCTATTACCCACTCTTCAACTAACGGGTGCTTTACTTCAATAAGGTAGCCTTTTTCACAGCTTTTCTCATGGTGAAGCGGAGGTGAAAATTGGTTGGCAAATCTGAAGTTAAATCAAAAAGGACACAAAGCTAAAAGACACCAAGTTTAAAGATACAGGGTGTCTTTTATTTTCTCAGATTGTTATCTTTGTCCCATCAAATTTTGTGAGAGAGAATCCTTTGAAAAACTCGTTATAGGTTTTTCTGTAATCCCTCATTATCCCAATGGCCATAGATTCTCCGAGCATAATTCCATCGAAATAATCGTTGCGGTAGTGAATACCACCGAACGACCGGCCGATGGAAATATTTGATGCAAGTTTATTTAGTTCCCCGCCTATCGTAAGCGGCGGACCTTCGTAAGGTATGAGGGAAAGACCATCGGAACTGGCAACAACCGGATCGGGGATTACAAACGATTCATTAAAGTAGGCCTTCAGTATTGTTACCATTGCTCCAATAAGTGCTGCATGACCGGAAACATAGGATGGATGCGCAGGAGCTCCTTCTGCATATGCCTGAGGTAGCAAATAGGTGCCGAATTTATTAAAAGTTTCGGCAAGTGCTTCCGAATTCAGAACTACCGGATTGATCGGGTAATCAACACCCGATTTCTGATTTTGAATTCGGCCGCCGAATTCCTCCGGACGGAGACTGCGATGGACCAGCCATTTTTGGAACCAAACTGCCTCAAGAGCCGGACGCGAAGCTCTTGTCACAAAGTCCAAGATATGCGGTGGTCCAAAGGTAGTGAAACCAACCTGGGTTGCAGAGTTAAAGTAAGGATTGGACGGATCCAAAGCTTGTCTGCCAAAACTGAGCAAAATGTAACAAGCAATTAACCCGCCATCAATGGAACTATCCCTGTGTACCCATTCTCCCAAATCCCGGCCATTTCGAATATAGCGAGGTAGGGGGTCAAAACGATTTGGGGTAGGAGGACTGGAGCCGTTTTGTACAGCCAGCCAGCCGTCGTAAGAAGTTAGATGGTCGTCCCCAGGAACAGTGGTACGGTATCGCTGGATAATTTTGGTTGAAACAAAAGGGACATCTTTCCATAAAAATTGTGAAATATATGGCCCTGTTAAGTCGCCTTGAAGGTTCCCTCGAAATAAGGTACCTGTCGTGACTAGTCCATTCTTTTTCGGTCCCCGAAAAACAGGCAGGCTGGAAAGTTCTTTTGCAGCATCATTTGTTAATGGGTCTTGATTATATATATTGAAAGGAATATCCCGTGCCAATGCTTGCCAATAAAGCTCAACCATCTCTCCAGCTATTTCAGCACTGCTAAAGGCTGGTGGTGCAGGAATAACCAATTGGTGACTATCAGGTCCGACTAATTCGAATGCATAAGCACCCTGTGTATTTACTAGTTTAACAACGCCACCCAGTGGAATCTTCTCAAAGTCGTTAGGGTCTCCTGTTTCCAATGCTTTTAAATATTTATTATAAGCTTGGATGTTTACCTCGCCTAACTGATTATGCGGAAATGCTTTTGTATAACTGGCAATTTTATTTGGATACCTATCTTCATCCCCATTACAGGGATGGTGAACTAATGGCTGATTTTTATAGAATCTCGCAGCATCCTTACGAATATCAAATGCCTCCTCGCGTCTTTCAGCAGGAGGTAAGGGACCGAGAATACACGAATTTTTGTCCTTAGCAATTTTGTCATTTTTCATTTTACATTCATCCATACTTTCTTCGTTATCCATTTTTAACACCTCCATTTGATAATTTATTCAAAAGTTAAATAGAGGATTGGACAAACTAACAAATAGATTGGATATGATTTGGAGTGGTTTTTGAATCATCTTGTGAATAAAAATACTTAAACTATAGGGTGCTTTACTTCAATAAGGAGGTTGCTGAGGCAACCTTTTTTTATGGAACTAACGGGGCAGGATATTCATCAAGCATATTGTATTCGAACTATGCAATAAATACTAAATCATGAGAATAGAAAAATGATATTTAAATCTAATTATCTGGTTTTATGGTAAAATTATGTAAAAGAAATGGAGCAATTCCTTATAAAAAAGAACATTGAAAATCAATATGAGAATGATGAGTATCAAGATGAAGACGAGGATAGTCATTTTATACAAAGTATAGCTGTGTGATTCATATGGAACAACAAGCAACCACCCATACAATATTAATAGAAAGAGAGGAATGCCTTATGAAAATTCGCAGTCAAATTACATTTGCAAGTCTGGCCCTATTAATAACGGGAAGTTCCCTGCTATACACATCGCAACCCTCAATTGCAAAAGTAGAGCTTACTCAAAATGTATCTAGTTCGTTACAAACAAGCACTCAACGCGGTCATAATTCCGTCAAGCAAGCAATGCGGGATACATTGCAACTTGGATTCCCAGGGATACTTGCTAAAACTTCTGAGGATGGAAAAACATGGGGTCATGCCGCTGGGGTAGCGAATCTGAGCACCAAGAAACCAATGAAAACAGATTTTCGCTTTCGCATTGGCAGCGTGACGAAGACGTTCACCGCAACGGTTGTACTTCAATTAGCTGGAGAGAACCGCTTGAGTCTAGACGACTCCATCGAAAAATGGTTGCCTGGTGTCATTCAAGGAAACGGATATAATGATAAACAGATTACCATCCGGCAGATATTGAACCATACAAGTGGTATCGCTGAATACTCAAGGTCAAAAGACGCTGATTTTATGGATACAAAAAAATCGTATACGGCTGAAGAACTAGTGAAGATGGGGATTTCACTGCCCCCAGATTTTGACCCAGGAAAGGGCTGGTCCTATTCAAACACAGGATACGTATTACTGGGTATTCTTATTGAAAAAGTAACCGGAAACAGCTACGCGGAAGAGATTGAAAATCGGATTATTGAACCGCTTGAATTGTCGGAGACATTCCTGCCTGGAAATTCAAGCGTTATTCCAGGCACCAAGCACGCTCGGGGATATTCCCAACCAGACGAAGCAAGTGAGATAAAAGACGTTACCTATTATAACCCAAGTGCAGGTAGCTCGGCTGGAGATATGATTTCTACTGCTGACGACTTAAATAAATTCTTCTCTTCCTTGCTTGGTGGCAAATTACTGAAGGAACAGCAACTAAAACAAATGCTTACTACAGTTCCTACAGGAAGAGCAGGAATTGATGGATATGGTCTTGGAATATTTGAAACCAAGCTTCCAAACGGTGTCTCGATATGGGGACACACAGGTGGCATTCTAGGGTTTTCTACTATTGCTGGAGGTACACTTGGAGGCAAGCATACGTTGGTCGTCAGTTTGAACAGTTTGGGCAGGGATAACAGTCCTAATCCTTTTAAAAATATTTTACTTGCTGAATTTAGCAAGTAGGCAAAAATAAAAATACACCTCATCAACCATAGTGGTAAGCTTTTTTATTGACCTAACGGTTGCGTTAACTGAAGATCGGAGCTGTCTTTAAGGCAGCTTTTTGTTATGGAACTATCGGGGGGGAGTTTAGTTGAAGAATAAATGCATAAATATTTAAATACAAGGGATTTTCAAAAGTTATTTTATTGGGTGTGCCAATTAAGATTGACTTAATTAATTTAGGGGAGATAATACATGAGAATAGAACTACAAAATTTTTTCTACCTTAAACAAAATTCAACCAAACAACATATAATAACAATATGTGGTACCCCATAAAGAAGATCGTGACTCAAACGTCACGATCCAACAAACAATTATAGAAGTAATTGAGTAATCCATCCTCGTCAGCAAAAACAGGGTGGATTATTCTTTTTGTTTATATTGTTTGCTCATGTGAACATCACCTACCTACTTATTCTTGTATAAAGATGAGTTTATTAAGTTCCTTATCAATTACATAAGGTATTTACGGTAATTGTATTGTTTTGATATGCTCTAAATTCCGATAAACCGTTTCCCCTTCAGCTGTTATCAGCATCATTTTGTTATTTCGAACCTTTTGGAGTAAGCCTATTTTTTCAGTATGGTCTCCACCATCAATAATCACTAGTTGATTTTCCAATCTTTTCAACTGTTCATAAAAGGATCTGGATAAAGGAGTGGATATAGGCACAAGGGGTAGATTTTCCTTGTTTAAAGAATATGGTATTGTATTAGGAGAATACGGAATTAGCCACTTAACATGATTCATCGAAATAAACATTGTTTTGTACACTGGGGAGTGAAAGACAAAATAGTCGTTCATAATGCTGGTTATATAACCATGAATGGATTTATTCCCTGTGACGTAAACTTTGACAAACAAACCTTTAGCAATAGTTAATACTTTACGAAACGAAATGGTATCAGCTTCAATTGGTTTTTCTGAAGGAGGGTTAAAAGAGGTATATTCTTCATCTAAACTGGCTTTTTTCCATCTTTGAACATGAACAAATGGAATGTAGAGGAATGAATTTGTCCTGCCATCGTTTAAAACAATGATGTCCAACCCAGCATCTATTAGGATTCCCTTGCGAAATTCTCCTCCGGAAATTTCCACCTCGATATATTTTCCCATTAAATCTTCAAAATTAGAAAGCATATTTATTCTCCTTTTTCCTCATATTGCTTTATCCTTAAAGTGCTCCACCAAAGAGCCAAGAAACCCAATAATATAAAACCACTAATGTGAATAATACAGTAGGCGGTATAACGACAGCTGTTACTTTTATATATTCCCACCATGTGATTCTTACTTTTCCACGCTTTACAATGTGCATCCACATCAGCGTAGCCAACGTTCCCATTGGAAGTAGTAAGGAACCCATGTCGCTGCCAATAACGTTTGCCAGATAGGCGATTTTCAAGGAGAGTAAATCTAGATTCATTTCCGTTAACGTTAGGGTTCCAATCATGAGTGCAGGGTGATTATTAAAAATATTTGAGAGTACTGATAGAAGTACACCCATCATTACACTTGCATTGAGCAGGCTTCCAGAAACCATTGGACGCATAAATTGAATCAACCAGTCTGTTAGACCGATATTATTTAGACCGTAAATAATCACATACATACTAAAAGCGAACACGATAATATACCACGGCGTTTTTTTCAGCATATCGGTTGGAGGTATTTTTAAATAAGCCCATCTCCATCCTAAAAGGACCAGAGAGCCAATTACAGCCATAAGAGAAACTGGAATGGAAAGAAACGAAGCTACAAATAGACTGACACGGACTGCAAATACAAACAGCAGGACGTTTCGCATAAACCTTGTACGTTCCTTCTCTGAACCATGTTTCATAGGACTTGGCTTAAGTGGATGGTAAGAAGGGTGTGACCGCCCAGTAATCTTAGTAGGAACGGTTTTCGGTAAGACTTTTTTGAAGCGAAGGAACAAGAGCCAAGCCAGCAGTAGTAAACCAAGCGTGGCAGGAACAAACATCATCGCCGTATGCATATACAAGCTCATATGCACGATTTTTAGAGCGATCAGATTGACAATGTTACTTACACCTATTGGAGCACTCGAAGCAGTCGCAATTAAGGCTCCAGACAGCAAATACGGAATTTTTTGATGGTTTTTTAAGCCCATGTTGTTTAATAACATGACTAGAATTGGGGTTGTAATTAAGATACTTCCATCGTTATTGAAAAAAAGTGTCATGAGAAAACATAAAAGATTGACATACCAGAATAATCTGATGCCAGACCCATTTGCTTTTTCCGCAAGCTTCTCTGCCACCCAGTTAAAGAATCCAAAACTCTCTAAGACAATCGCCATTACAATCGTTGCCATAATAGTTATCGCAGCACCGCTTATCGTTTCTGCAATTAAACCCAGGTCTGATAGAGAAACACTTCCACTGAGTATGACAATAATCGCACCTATCGTGGCAGGTATAGCTTCATTAATGCCTCTAGGCCTCCAAAGAATCAATCCGAGGGTAACCAAAAAAGATAAAACGGTTATCCAAACCATCGGTTGCATATTTTTCTCCTTCTTTCTAGCTAGTTTTCATGATGTTTTCATGAGACGACCTAACCCGTTTATTGAGCAAGTCCACTCTTGTCCCCCCCTTACATCTATCCCTCCTGTGATGTTGTACTGTATTTTATGTATCACGTTTAAGAAAGGCTTTAGGTTTGTACCCGTTTTTCCGAAAAATCCTCTAGAGTCTAAAAAACAACGATTCAAGTAATTACACATGTCAAGATAGAAGAACATGCCTAATTACAAGAATTAACCCTTATTATTAAATTGAAGCTGTTTACTCTTTGTTCAACAATTGGGCCAGATTGTTGAATAAATGACCATTAAAGAATTTGTATTTTTTTTATATATAACTCAAACATAAAGGAAGTGGAATTGAGCATTAAATTAAAATTTTTATCATATATAATAATTAATGTTAAGATTTTGTATATATGGGGGAAAAAGGTTATGGTTAATTATATTTGTGAGACATGTGGAGTCCAATATGAAAGCTCTAAAGAAGTACCTAATCAATGTTTGATTTGCGGGGAAGAAAGACAATATGTTAGTCCTAAAGGGCAAACATGGACAACATTAGAAATGATGAAAAAAGATGGGATATTTAAAAATTCTATTAATCTTGACGAAGAGGGGTTATATAGCATAAATACTATTCCGAATTTTGGAATCGGACAAACTGCTTATCTAATAAAAGATAAGAATTTTAATTTATTATGGGACTGTATTACATATATTGATCAAGATACGATTACGCAAATTGAAGATTTAGGTGGAATTGATGCTATAGCGTTATCTCACCCTCACTATTTCTCTAGTCAAGTGGAATGGGCCGAAGCTTTTGACGCTCCGATTTATATTCATGAGGATGAAAAAGACTGGGTAACGAGGCCAAGCGAAAAAATCATTTTCTGGTCTGGAGAATCGCTTGAATTACAGCAAGGTGTCATACTTCAGAGAATTGGTGGACATTTTAAAGGCGGCACCGTTTTAGAATGGAAAAACGGATTCAGCCAGAACGGAATATTACTGACTGGGGATATCATTCGGATTGTTGCTGATCGCCAATGGGTAAGTTTTATGTATAGTTATCCAAACTTCATCCCAATGCCCAGTGTAACAGTAGAAAGAATCGCAAATCGGGTTAATGAATTTAAGTTTGGTCGGTTATATGACGCTTTTCACCGAGTAATTAAAGAAGAAGCCCATAACCAAGTTCAAAAATCTGCAACTAGGTACGTTAAAGCACTAAATGGAACGTTGTTTACTACATAAAGCCTGATCGTTTTTAAAATGTTTTATCAAAGGTCCTGTGTTGATGCACAGGATTTTTTTGTTCATCAATCAGCTGCATTCTTGAATAAGGTTCGCTTTCCTTAATGAACTAACAGGTGCGTTAGCTGATTAAGGAACACAAAAATGATCAATCTTATTAATAGTATAAGGGCATGTTTTGATTAATCTTTTTTCAAAACATGCCCTTTCTATTTATTCATTTATCAAGGTTGTTTGTATTAATTTGATCAAACTTTGTGGTGATCCCATGATCCATTCTTTTTTTTATTTTTACTCTGTATAAATTAATCGCTCCCAAAGCTACAGATATTCCGGCCAAATATAGGGCATGTTGATAACTGTTCAATAGATTAACGACTAAACCGAATAAAGAGGGTGCTATGACTATGAATAATTGATTTAATGTCAATGCTGAACTCACCGTTAAACCTATAAAACGTGAATCCGATTGCTCTGTGATACAAGCAATAAAAATGGAATACCAACCAATGGCTACAAAACCCAAAAGAAAACAAAATAATAGCATCAAGATTTCCATTTCAACAGTCAGGATGAGTGGCAGCATCACTGTAAGAATTACGGTAACAGCCATCACAATAAGCAATAATCTTTCCCTTTTACCTTCAAAGAATTGATCACTCGCCCATGCGATGACTACCCGTCCAACCATACCGCCTATTAAAACGACGCTTAAATATTTTCCTGCCTCTGTTAATGCATAGCCCCCTTCGTTATGCAAATAACTCATAAAATGCCCAATGATAATCATCTGTAATGACATCATCACAACACCCACTATATACATCGGATATAACTCTTTATTATTCTTGATGACACTCATTTTCTCCTTGAACCCGACCGAGGTCGATCCCGTTTTACCCGTTCTTTCTGGTTCGTTATATAATATTAGGAAAAGCAGCCCTCCCATTATTGCTACGATTCCTTGTACTATATGTACTGATGACAAATTGAAATGATAATATGTATAGGATAAAACTATAGAGGCTAAAGATCCTCCAAGCGGTATTCCCGTCTGTCTTATCCCTAGAGCCAGACCTCTATGTTCGTTTGGAAACCATTTTACGATGGCCGTGCTTCCACCGGTTTGAGCACTTCCGTACCATATACCGACCAACAATAATAAAAGCAGCAATACAATATAATCATTAACAAAAACTAGCGTTAAAGCTGAGAGGCCCAATAAAATGGTCCCCCACCCGATAATGTGTTTTTCCCCTTTTTTATCCATCAAGTAACCGAAAGCCAGCATTGAAAACATCGGACCAATATTGACCGCTGAAACAATGAAGCCTGTTTGAAGTGGTGTTAAATTCCATTCAATTTGATAAAATGCAGCGATGGGTCCCATGCCATATGTCACAAAGGTTGCTGCAGTTTGGGATAACGTGGCCACCAATACGATTAACCATTTATAATATGTATGCATTAAGAAATTCTCCCCCTATGCTTGATGTATCGTTCAATAATAATTCGGTGGGATAAATTCTTATTTTTAGCTTCTAGCATTATCTAGTCTCCCTTACTTATTAACTAACTAGAGTTTACTCTGACTGCCCAGAAGCGTAAAATGGAGGAAAATGATAGGGTTCATAAATTTTTTT
The DNA here is from genome assembly GCF_057586375.1 of Peribacillus sp. SRI_006. Taxonomy (NCBI): domain Bacteria; kingdom Bacillati; phylum Bacillota; class Bacilli; order Caryophanales; family Bacillaceae; genus Peribacillus; species Peribacillus sp. SRI_006. The sequence continues at coordinate 94,444 of NZ_JBYCZT010000017.1, forward strand.
TATAGGGTGTGCCAACTATATGAACATCAAAGAAATAGCATTGAAAATTGAAATATTAAACCGTCAAAATTTAAGTAAGTCTGCAGAAATCACGAACTATACTCAATCCGCCCTTACGGCTAAAGTGAAAAAAATAGAGTCGGAAATTGGGAAACTTGTTTTTAAACGCACGCCCCAAGGATTGAAAATCACTAGCGTAGGAATACAGTATAAAAACTATCTTCAACTTATTTCACAAGAGTACGAAGAATTTTTACAAAACATTGGTGCCATTCAAACTAACTCTAAAGTGGATTTTGGCACATCACATACAACCTTGAAAATCTATGGTGCCCATATCGCGAATACTTTGAATATGAAGAACGACATTCAAATGGATGTGGATTTCACCGTAGATTCCAGTAATGCCATAAACCAAAAAGTGCACAATTCTGAATTAGATTGTGCACTCATTAGTGAACCTATTAAGAAATATCCCGACTTAACTTATGACATCGTTGCATCCGAAACATTCGAGATCATTTCAAGTAAGGACCATATCATCAATTTTGATTGGAAAACACCTATTACATTGCTCGTATTGAGTATAGGTTGTATGTATACAAGAGCTGTGACCGAATGGCTTATGAATAATCAAATACCATATAAATTAAAGGAAATAAAATCAATCAGCAGTATCCAAGATTTTTTGCAAATCAGTAATACCATTGCAGTATTGAATACTAAGCTTATAGATTTATATAACTATACAAACATTCACTTTTACAAATTAAGCTTTAACAATGTCATTAATACCGTTTTCGTTTATAAGATGAACGACGGCGAACAGAACAATATCGTACAAGTCAAAAATATTCTGAAGACGATTGGTTAATTACAAAAAAGAGGTTTTATCTTTAGAGTTGCTTTTTGGCAGCTCTTTTTCTAGTGGTTTGTTCGTTTTTCTCTCCCCATAATTCAGTTCCTTCATAAAAATATACAGCTTCCCAATGTTCGCTTTCTCCTGTAAATTGATAATTATACTCAGTCATTTCCTCCGAATTAGTATCTTTTTTAGTGGTTTCCAAATTAGTGTTATCCGAATTAAAATCCTTGTTAATGCTTCATTCTAGCAAAGATAGCTATGAACTTGTATTAAAATATAAGGGGGCTTTGAAAGAGTTATATTCCATGAAAAACCTGGAATATACTTATGAAACAACCACTTCAAGCGGAACTAAAACTGAGGCATACAAAGAACCACCTAGTGAAAAAGTATTTACAATTAGAGGTGGATCAGAAAATGGAGCAATAATAGGTGAAGGCGAAGTTATAAAAGTAAATGTAAAATGGGATGGTTCTGAAGAGTCATTTCAATTGCATAATAAGGCTAAGTGATTTTGTTGAACTAACGGGTGCATTTCCAGGAGCTGTTCAGCAGCTCCTTTTGGTTATGCAACAAACGAGTTGTTTGATTGAGTGCCGGCTCATGTTATAATGAATAACTTACGAAAATTACTATTTTGAACGGATGCCTAGAAAAGCCTCCGCATAGCGATAAAATATGGAGGTGTAAGAGAATGAATAAACAATGGACGATTGGTCAAATTAAAGAATTTGTTGAGAAGAATTCGGAAAGTAAGTTGCTGACGACGGAATATCATGGTTTTTCTCAAAAGTTACTATTTAAATGTACATGTGGAAGCAACTTTGAAAAAACATTTAAGAAATTTAAAAATAATAACCAACGTAAATGCGATGTGTGCCAACCGCCTAAAGCGACTCGATAACGTATACAAAGAAACGAAGTGCTGAATTTCTATTAAAGAGAAGTTGGCACTTTTTCTTATGGCACTAACAAGGCAGGTTGGCTGAAAAGGGACGAATTACCAGTACAAAAGTTTTGATATTTTGAGATAATCAATAAGCAATAAGTCTTTAATATACTGGATTTGTTTAGAAAATATTATACAAGTTTGGGTGTAAACATTTCATGGGGAATGTACTACTGGGGCTGCCAATCGGAATATGTATTGCAGCCTATATAAGGCAATGCACAGATAAAATTATAAAAAATGATAGGTTCCATAAAATACATAGTTAAATAATTTCTTATTGAACTAAAGGTCGGTTTAGTAGAAGATGGAGTCGCGACGAGAGCTCTTTTTTCCCGTAAAAGAACAGGCATGTTATAGTATAGTAGAACCGGATTTTATAATATCTGTGGTAATCTTAATCATCAAAGGAGTTTATTCATAATGCATGTGCTACAAAAAACACAAAAAATAGTTCGCTATCAGAATCAACAGGGCAATATACATTACGGTATTGTTGAGGATGACATGATATTACAACTGTCTAGCAGTTTTGCTGAACTTGTCAACAAGGAAATAAAGTATGACGGGGTTGAGCTGAAATATAGTGACGTGAAAATCTTGGAACCTGTAAAACCTTCGAAAGTGGTTAATTTCGGCTGGACATATGCAGGTCATGCGAAGGAAACGGGTGGAGAGGCAAATCTTGTTGAACCATTCCTATTTTTAAAGCCATTATCTTCGCTTATTGCAGACAAGGAGAATATTATCCTTCCTCCAAACGAGCTATCCAATCAAGTGGAACTTGAAGGGGAAGTGGCCCTTGTCATTGGAAAGCGCGGAAAAAACATTAAAGAAGAAGATGCGCTTGATTATGTATTCGGCTGCACGATATTTAATGACGTGACAGCAAGAGATCTTACAAAAAAAGATCCACAGTTTACGCGGGGCAAAGGATTTGATACATTCGGACCTTTGGGACCATGCATCGTTACCGGGGTAGATCCTACAAACTTAAGGATTGTGACCACTTTAAACGGCCGCGTCGTCCAAGACGGAAATACCAATGAAATGTCTCTAAGCATTCCATTTTTAATCAGCTGGCTTTCACAGGTAATGACACTTGAGCCCGGTGATATTTTGGCCACGGGTTCACCATCTGGCAGCTGCATGATTAAGTCGGGTGATGAAGTCGTTGTTGAAGTCGAGAATATCGGTCGGTTATGTAATGGTGTCCAGTAGGATTTGCTGGAATTCTTAATACGTTAAAAAAGATCAGAGCTGCCTTTAAGGCAGCTTTTTCTTTAATAAGGACATAATGGATGATAATTTGTTGAGTATTTAAATGGAGGAATTACGATCAGTCTTTTCAGTGTAGTAATCATAAACGGTATGTAAATATTTTTTAGTTAAAATGGCTTGTTATACGAATGAAATTTAATATGTTTTTACGCCTGTAGCATTCGTTGAAATCACTAATTCAATGTATTATCCCAACCAAACCAAAATAGAAATCTGTTATTAAACTACCATTAAAATAAACATCCCTACCTCCAAAAAATGACAATACCAAAGAAGAACCACGGGTGTTAATTGAATAACGAAAGAGCTGTCTTGATTGACAGCTCCTAACTTCAAAAATGTCTGTGGGCGTAATGCGATTGGGCGATACCCTCCAAAAGAAAGACATCGCCGGGCTCAAAAGGTTAAAACCACATTTACACAAAAATATTTATATCCCATGGTTCTCTTTTTGATGCTATCTTTTTTTCGGCCCTTTTTTCCCTTTGGGTCCTTTGCCATGTTTCCCATCACCAGTTCCCGCTGAATCTCCTCCATCATGAGGACCTTCATCGCCTTTAGGTTCCGAGAGCTTTTCGGTTTGCACTGACTCGGTGGAGGCTGTGCCATCTTTCGGTCCTTTTTTCCCTTTGGCGCCTTTGTCCTTTTTCACGTCACCAGTTCCCGCTGAATCTCCTCCATCATGAGGACCTTTATCGTCTTTAGGTTCCGAGAGCTCCTCGGTTTGCACTGACTCGGTGGAGGCTGTGCCATCTTTCGGTCCTTTTTTCCCTTTTTTCCCTTTGGCGCCTTTGTCCTTTTTCACGTCACCAGTTCCCGCTGAATCTCCTCCATCATGAGGACCTTTATCGTCTTTAGGTTCAGAGAGCTCCTCGGTTTGGACTGACTCGGTGGAGGCTGTGCCATCTTTCGGTCCTTTTTTCCCTTTTTTCCCTTTGGCGCCTTTGTCCTTTTTCACGTCACCGGCTCCCGCTGAATCTCCTCCATCATGAGGACCTTTATCGCCTTTAGGTTCAGAGAGCTCCTGGGTTTGCACTGACTCGGTGGAGGCTGTGCCATCTTTCGGTCCTTTTTTCCCTTTTTTCCCTTTGGCGCCTTTGTCCTTGTTCACGTCACCGGTTCCCGCTGAGTCTCCTCCTTCATTTGAACCTTTATGGCCTTTAGGTTCAGAGAGCTCCTCGGTTTGTACTGATTCGGTGGAGGCTGTACTATCTTTCGGTCCTTTTTTTTCTTTGACGTTTTTTCCTTCTGTTACATCTTGAGTTGCAGGCACTGGTTGATCTTTTTTATTAGATTTTTTCTTCATTTTTTCACCATCTTATTAAATTTATTTTCTTGTTTAACTTATGAAAAAAATCCGAAACTTGATTAGACTCCAACACATTTATTTTTGCTAAGATTTTTTATCCATATCTAAAAGAGTAATTTCAGTCGCGAAACTTCCTCATCCTATTTAGCAAACAACCATCTGTATTTTCATTTTCCCCTGTCACAAAATCCGTCATGTAATAGGTCAAATATTGAGCATAATGATTGTTTGTAGTTAACAATAACTCGTCCACATAATACACACCGTTAGGTATTTGGTCCAGCAAAAGTACGGTTAATGAAGCGTAGATACCGCACGCCACCTGAAAATAAGTCGCATTGGTTTTATATTCTGAAAACACCACATCATTGCTTAATATATTGTACATATATCGCTCCTTGTCTTTAAACACAAGAAGCACCCCCACCAAGTCTTCCCCTTCCATTGGCGCCTCAAGCGGATCAAGAACCTTCATTTCATGGTTCCATAATTCATCAACGTCATCCAGATGGGAACGGATCAACTCAGTGGTATGTTCATTTACTTTATATAAAAAGCCACCTTCCAAATCATACAACTGACATAACGTATATACTTCTTCATGAGGCATCAAACAACCATAAAACTGGTTCCCGCCTAAATTCACTTTGAATTCAAGGTTATAAACTTGCTCGTATAAGAAGAGAGGTGTGTGGTGCTGAATAAACATCGGGTAGCTCATAATCGCTTCATCAAGGAAACATTCTGGTGACCAGGTTGTGTAGATGACGTTCTTTTTTGCCAATTTCTTATCTTTAAAAAAAGAAGTGTCTTGTTCAATAATATAGCAGGCAATTGGGGATTCTTGGGCATATTTGTTGAGAAGCTCTATCGCCATCCATTGAACGACTCCTGGATTCATTCCGGAGCAAACGATAGCGGACGTATTGGTGAAACCTTTTTTGAATTTTTCAAAGTATCTAATTCTCTCAATCAAAGGGAATCCCGCATACAAATCTTCATTTTCGTCAATCATAGTGTTCTCCAAGGCAGAATTAACATATTTCACACCGAGCTCATTGCAGCATTTTAGCATCTCCACTGTGTCAGCATAGGAAAGATCAACCACAATATCTGTTTTTGTATTCTCCAGATGTTTTTTAAATGTCATCGTATCCATTAAATCAAATTCGTGTAGCAAAAGCTTATTGACTAAATTAGGGAAAAGATTATGGTAATACTCTAGTTCTTTTTGTTTCACATCGATTAAGTGTATTTTGTCATTAAAAATGGTATCGTAAATCGGGTCTTTTTTATCAAGTATCGATTTATTTAATATAGCGAGTAATGACTTTGCCACTCCGCCAGCGCTTCCGACAATGGAGATCACTGTATTTTTGGCCTTCATATTCATATCTCGTCCAAATCCTTTTTTATATAACTTATGTAAAACCAATACGAAATGATATGGACAGGTTCCATAACACTCCAAAGTGAATAGTGACCATTTTATGGAAATGGTACAAGCCATTTATCTTATTGAACATAAAATAGCTATACAAGCATGGTAGGAAACAGTTCCCTCTATCATAAACTGTATAACTCCATACATTACCTATAAAGGAAGTGGAATAGTTGGATTCATATGGACAGCATTTCATTATAGATGCTAAGGAATGCAAGGCGGAAATTCTAAATGATGCGAAGTTGTTGGAAAAATTATTAACTAAAGCGGTGTCTGATTTAGGAATGGAGATTTTAAATACTCATTTCCATTCATTTTTGCCTCACGGGGTAACGGGTGCCATCATTCTCTCAACTTCACATTTTTCGATTCATACATGGCCGGAACACCGTTATGCAGCTTTAGATTTATATACGTGCGGAAATCAGGAATTATGGCCAGTATTAGAAGAGCTTCTTATCGAAATGAAAGCGGGTTCCGCTTGTGTTTATGAACTTTCACGCGGACATGAATCAAAAAATGAACCTGCCATTAAAGATCTTATTTTCACTTATGATGGCAGTAAAAAGAAAGATAGTAAAAGGATTGTAGAATTACGGGATGATCGCGGAAATGCATATGATAGTATACAGTTAAAAGAACTTGTGGAAGGACAACATAATATTCTTTATCATGGTTCCAGTCAATTCCAAGATATTACTTTAGTTGAGGCCAATGACTTGCGGTTATATTTAGATCAAGAGTTACAATTTTCTTCATTGGATGAAAGGCATTATCATGAAGCATTAGTATTCCCTGCGATGGAGATGGCTTCTGATCATGAACGGGTTCTCATATTAGGAGGTGGAGATGGACTTGCTTTACGTGAAGTTCTTAAATATCCCAACGTAAAACATGTCGATCTTGTTGATATTGATCCTCAGGTGATTGAACTTGCAAAGACAAATCCAAAATTAATAACTCAAAATAATCGCTCTCTATTGGACGAAAGGGTAAATATTCATTTTGAAGATGCAAAGAAATTTATTTTAAGGGAATTGCAGCCCTACAACGTAATAATTATTGATTTTCCAGATCCCGTTGACCCAGTCATTAGCTCATTATATACAATTGAATTGTTTAGTCAAACAGCAAAAATATTATCCAAACAAGGTGTGTTAGTTTGTCAGTCCAATTCACCAGAAGATACACCAACAGTATTTTGGAGTATTGGTAAAACTATTAATAAGGCCGGTCTTAATACACTTGAATACAATGTTATTGTCCCCTCTTTTGGCTTATGGGGATTTCATTTAGCAGCACATTTCAAGCTTCCAAGAATTATTCCGGGTATTTCTGTCCAACATCAAGCTCTGACTTCAGATATGTCGAATTTGTTCACTATTCCTTCGTCAATTCAGGAGCAGCGGGGAAAAGCGGTTATGAATGGCATCAAAAATCTAAACTTGCACAAGTTGTATAAAAATGAAATAGAAAAATGGTGACAAAACACCAGGTTTTTAGAGTCCATAAAAACACTTTTTAGTTTTGCTGCTTAAAATGACTCCGGTTATGCGCCGGGGTCTTTTTTTTGTAACTCTGGGTACATTCGCAGCGATCCACTCTCTTTACCCTCTTGTATTCAATATACTTCAGCTATTTTAAAAGGCGTTCTTGCTTCGAATAAAGTGCTTTTTTAACTATCCATTATTCTGGACATAGAGTTCATACAGTATTTTCCGTCCTGTAACCCCAGGAAATTCAAAAGGTTAGTGTATATACACATTTTTGATGGATTTCAGTGTTATGGATAGAAGTTGGACATTTACCACGACACAATGTCATTCCATGACACATATACATACAGGGTAAATGATTATATAGGAGGCGCAACATTATGAATAAGGAATGGTTAACTAATTTGGTTGGGAAAGTTCTAAAGGTAGATAGAGGAGGGCCTGAATCTCGGACAGGATTATTATTAGGGGTATATGATGACCACTTATCGATTTTAACTGAACAAGAAGGTGTTATCTACTATAAAACCGACCATATAAAAAGTATTACTGAGAATGTAAAGAAGGGGTTCCAATTTCAATTGGAAATTCCCGAAGATTTTACTTTTAAAACAGCTGCAACTTTTAAAGGCTTACTAGATGACCTTAGAAATCAATGGGTAAATATTAACCGAGGCGGTCCTGAGAAGCTTGAAGGCGTACTTCATGATATTAATGATGAATTTGTAACGTTAATACTAAACGAAGAAGTTATTCGCCTGTCAATGTTCCATATCCGCAGTATCAGTTACGGGGCAAGAGTAGAGAAACAAAAAGAAGATGAAAAATCGGAAAAAAATAAAAATAATAAAGACGATGGAAAATCGGAAAAAAATAAAGATAATAAAGCTGAAGAAAAAGAAAAATAGTATATCCCATAAATGATGTGTCGCTTCTGAACAGAAGCGACCATCCAACTAATAAGGGGGGACATCAGATGAAAAAACAAAATTTTCAAGAGGCACTTCATTCACTGATAGGTTTTAATGTAAGTATCATTTCCGATGATAAAACCGTTCATGATGGGGTGGTACTGGATGTGAAAAGTGACTTTATTGTCATTCAAATGAATCCAGATAAACCATGTTATTTTAACTTAAATCAGGTGTATGCCTTATCAAAAAACACCAAAGAATTCCAGGCCCAAATACTTGACCACGAACCAACACAAAAACAAAGTTTTACAGAATTAATAAATGAACTCAAAGGCCATTGGGTGACAGTAAAAAGGGATAATAATTTAACCTTTGATGGATTTTTAAGTACCGTAACTAATAATTATATCGTTTTAATAAATAAGGATAAGCAACTTTATGTCCAATTATCAAATATACTTTATATTTTCAAAGGGATAGATAATAAGGAATCATCTGATAACAAACAGCAGGAAAATAAAGACGAAAAAACTGAAAGTAAACAGGCAGAAGGAGATCAAGCTAAGGAAAGTGATTCCAAGCTGATGGAAGACGCTGAAGTTAATTCCAAAGAGAAGGAAGAGCCGGTTGAAGAGAAACAAGAACAGGCCATTTTAACCATTGGAAAAGAAGGACCAGCTTCACCAACTGAAAGAAGTGCACATCCGGAAATTTTATCTGTCATGAAAGAAGAGCAGGTTGGACAGAAACAAGAACAGGACATTTTAACTATTGGAAAAGAAGGACCAGCTTCACCAACTGAAAGAAGTACACATGCAGAAGTTTTATCCGATGTAAGAGAAGAACCGACTGTTCAATCTTCAGTAAATGAAGTGAACAAAAATCAATCCAATGTAAAGAAAAGTACTAATAAATATAAGAAACAAAAATCCACTGAAAAAAACAAAAATAAAAGTAAGAAGGATGTAAAGAAAAGTACGGATAAAAATAATAAACAAAAATCACGTGAAAAAAAGAAAAAAGAAAGTAAGAAGGAAAACCCTTCAGTAACTAATAATAAAGATAGAAAAGACGAAATCCAAGAAAACCTGACTGAAGTATTCAGGGAATCAAACCCTCAAGAAATGAACGAACAATCCGCGAAGAAAAATGATTTAAAAGAAAAAAGAAAACTGATAGATAAGAAATGTTACGAATTAATGAAGTCCACTGAAAAAATGAATACAGACAACGGAAATCAAAAAAACGAATATTATTCATTAACGAAATTTGCTGAAAGAATGCAGGGGAAATTGAAGGCAAAACGGTTAAAGCCTTAAGATACAATTCAAGGCTAATTGAAAGGAGGACATGGAATGATGATTTTGTTTTTTTCTGTAATTGGGGGAGTCTTCTATTCTTTTTTTGTAAAACCTCAAAATCATACCACTCCTGATACCGTGAAAATTACACCATCCAAAAACAAGGCGGCGGAGGTAAATGCTTAGTTCACAAATTGTCTTGATGACAATAATTTTCACTTTAACAATTATTCTCATGTTATGGAGACCATTTGGGATTAACGAAACGATACCTACTACAATAGGTGCCTTGACTGTATTAGTTGCAGGCATTGTTCCTTGGATGGATGTTTTAAATATATTTGATATTATCAGGGGCGCTTCTTTAACCATATTATCCACCATCATGATGTCCATTGTACTTGAGAGCATTGGTTTTTTTAGGTGGATTGCTTTAAATATCATCATCCGGTCTAAGGGTTCAGGGGTTAGATTATACGTTTACACTAATCTCCTATGTTTTTTCATGACCATGTTTTTCAATAACGATGGAAGTATCCTTATCACAACACCTATCATTATTCACATTGTAACGTTACTAAAGATTAAACCTCACCAAAAAATCCCCTTTCTAATATCAGGAGCTCTAATTGCAACGGCAGCGAGTGCCCCAATAGCAGTAAGCAATATTTCCAATTTGATTGCACTAAAAATTGTAGGACTGAGCCTTAATAGTTATATCAATATGATGTTTGTTCCTTCAATGATAGGGATTTTAACCATCGGGTTATTACTTTATCTCTATTTTAAGAAGGACCTTCCAAGGAAGATTCCCAGTGTACCTGTAAAATGGGATAATACCTTTTCACGCTATGTACAAACTCATCCACTCGATGTAAAACAACAATCCGAAGATAATGATTGGAAATTGTTTAAAATGAGTTTTGCAATCGTCATTTTAACTCGGGCGAGCTTCTTCGCACTTACACCATTTGGGGTTCCCTTGGAATTGATCGGTATGGTGGGAGCGTTCCTTTTAATAATACTGAGATGGTATAAAACCAAAACTGGTCTTAGCGATATTGTAAAGAAAACACCGTGGCATGTTCTTTTATTTGCTTTCAATATGTACGTGCTGGTATATGGTTTGAAGAATGTTGGCTTGAATGATTATATCGTCAGCAATTTAAAACCCTTAATAATGGACAGCCCATTCAACGCTACCATGATCATGGGCATATTATTAACGGTCCTATCCAATTTATTTAACAATCTTCCTGCAGTCATGATAGGGACTTTGTCGATAACGGAGATGGGATTGGATCCTCACCTTGTACAAATTGCTTATCTTGCTAACGTGATTGGAAGCGATATAGGTGCTTTGTTAACGCCTGTTGGTACGCTGGCTACATTAATTTGGATGTATATATTGAAGAAACACTCCATCAATATCTCCTGGGGAAAGTATCTTAGGGTTACCTTTTTGATAATCCCTATAGGGTTAATCGTAAGTTTAATCTCGCTGTATTTTTGGACCACTTGGTTATTAAAGTAGGAAGGAGGGGTGATTATGAATAAAATCTTACAAAAGCTCAGAGGAGAAACAATTAAAATAGAAATTTCCGGAAAGAAATTCTTTTTCGGTACACTGGTTGATACTGGAATTGATGTAGTGGTTATCTTTAATGGAAAGGATTTTGTGTATCTCCCAATAATTCATATTCAAAATTGCAAAGTAAATACTACGGAAAACGAGGAGATTTCCCTTCCTGTAGACTCACCTGGAATTGAAGCTGAGGAAGAATTATCACTACGAAAAACTCTTTTATCTGCGAAAGGGATGTTCACGGAAATATACGTAACTGGTAACCAGCCTTTACACGGTTATATAACAAAGGTGATGAATAATTATTTTGAATTCTATTCACCAGTTTATAAGACTATGTATATACCTTTATTTCATTTAAAGTGGATAATCCCATATACGGACAATCAAACTCCTTATGGTTTAAGTAATAAGGATCTTCCTGTACATCCTTCAAATCTTTCATTGGCAAGAACCTTTGACGTACAGGTGGAAAAACTGGTCGGTAGCTTAATTATTTTTAATATAGGAGAAAACCCTAATTTAATTGGAAAAATTAACAAGATAGAAGATAATTTTGTTGAACTTATTACGGCTAGGGAGGAACCTGTTTATTTAAATCTTCATCATATTAAGACAGTTCACCTACCCTGAATGAAAGGCAGCAAATATGCTGCCTTTTGTTTTTTCTTCTCTAAAGTGTGAACAAGGTGAGAGAACTTTAAGAAAACCCACATCTTACATATGAATATTTTTGTGAAAAATAGGTATTTTGAGAGTTGGAAACCATAATGCAGAGAGCAAAAGTTTAGGAATTTTTTAATGATTAACTTTCTGCATTTAGCTGTCGCTTTTTGAGAAAGAACACCTGAAGCCACCCCTTAAAATTCATATTGAAAAACTGATAGAGCCGCTCAAATGGTTGTCGAATTTTTTAGAATTTCGAACAGTCATCTTGGAGAAGATGATAACTGAGAAGGGAGAAGGGAGAAATAAAAACGTTTTTCACGATCTGTCTTTAAGGTATTTTTATCTTATTGAACTAAATGAATTTTTCTTGAAGTAGAAAATATGCTTTGAATGAAGAACAAGAGGGGCGACCTGGCCTATTGGTTTTTTAAAAGCAGACGGTACAGCGGGAATCTTAGAGGTTTTCACTGTACCGTCTTTAATTAAGCGGTGTGAAAAATAAAAATCTTCAAGTTTTTTTGTGTATATGAGAGTTTTCTTTGGGATACGGCTGTATATAGAATCCATCCGTTTCTGACCATTCTCCATATAGGATATCCTCAATTTTTTTATAATTCCTCTTCTGAAGCCCTTCCAGAAGCCAATCTTTTGATTTTTTCACGGATCGAAGTTCTTCCTCTTTTATTTTGCCTTCTTCAATTACTAAAATAGAAGGTGCTTCATCCCTAGGATTGAGGTCAAACATATCTGGTGTGATGCTTCCCGCCTTAGAATGAAGCTTTACACTGATGTCCCCGCCAGGCTCAAGATATAAATCTCGCACTTCCCGGAGAGTGAACACCCCCTGTTTCCGCAGCATGGTTCGAACCTGTTCAATTTCCAGGTGATTTTTTTTCATTTGTTTTATATCCAATTTGCCATTACGAATAATCAAAGAAGGATGTCCTTTGAGCAATTTTTTCATGCGATCACTTTTTTGAGCGCAAATCTCAATGATATAAACGGAAATCCCCCAAAGGCAAATGGCAAATAGAATCTGCCAGATCGACACTTTTTTATCGTAAATGCCTTCTTCCAGAATGCCGCCTAATACTAAAGCGTAAATAAAATCAAAGGGGGTCACTTGAGACATTTCTTTCTTTCCAAGGAGCCTTGCCACTGCCAGGAGTCCAGCCAGCCCAATCACCAGCTTCGTTGCTATTTCCAGATAAATCATTTTATCACCTCACCTTTTTTTCCCTTTCTCCCTTTTAACAATCATTTAAACCAAATTGCACCTGGTATTTATATCACACGGGTGAGTACCGTTTTCTGCAATTCTATTAAATAAGAATACCCAACATCAGAGGCGGTATTGTCCTATTAAATAAAAGAAGACGGTACAGCGAGAATCTTAGAGATTTTCACCGTACCGCCTATTTTAAATGAACATAAAGTTGTTAAAGTGCCTATTCATTACCAATCATTTTTCAAAACAATTTTTCCTATCGCCTTGCCTGACTCCAAGTACTCATGAGCTTTTGAGACTTCATCAAACGTAAACATGTTTGGATCCACAAGCGGGCGCAACTTACCTTCCTCAACCACCTTGGCTACCTTCTTCAAAATCTCTCCATATTGCTTATGCATGTCCTTATTTAATATCTTCAACAACATAAAGGTAACATGGAGGGAAAGTCCCTTCGAATGCACTGGGGAGAGGTCATGAGTCGAACGGGCAGCAATGGCTGCCACCGTTCCATGTACCGCAGCCGCCTCAAAAGAGCGATCAAGGTTTTCTCCCCCTACCGTGTCAAACACAACGTCAAATCCTTTTCCATCTGTATATTTTTGTACATAGTCGTGAACGCTTTCTTCTCGATAATTGATCGTTACATCTGCCCCAAGGCGCGTGCCAATCTCCAGCTTCTCTTGCGAAGAGGCAGTAGTATAGACTGTCGCGCCTTGCCATTTGGCCAGCTGAATGGCAATGTGGCCTACACCGCCGGTTGCTGCATGGATCAGTATATCTTGACCAGGGGCTAGATGTGCCCGATTGAATAATGCTTCCCAAGCGGTAATGGCAACCAGTGGTAAAGCAGCGGCTTCTTCCATCGTCAAATTCTTCGGCTTGTGAGCAAGTAAATCAGCATCTGCAAGCATGAACTCTGCAAGTGCACCGCCAGTCCCTTTAAAACCACCTGCGCATCCAAACACTTCATCGCCAACTTTAAACTCAGTCACTCCTTCTCCCACTGCAGATACCAAACCAGCGACATCACCATGTAAAACGGCTGGAAACTCGGGTGAAACGGCTGGAACTGCACCAGCACGGACTTTCGTATCAATAGGATTTACACTTGAAGCCTTGACTTGAATAAGGACATGTCCAGGTTTTAATTCGGGTTTTGAAACCTCTTCAAGCTGAAATACGGATGGATCGCCAAAAAATTGAATGATTTGTGCTTTCACTTTAGTCACTCCTATTTATTTTTATGGGGAATTTCTCATTGCCTATGCCTGTTAAGGATTGCAGGGAATAGGATGAAATGTAAGAATATTTAGTCTTTACTTGTAAAATCAATGATACTTTATCTACTATAAAATTAAAAGTTACGCACATTTTTTAAAGGGAATTAAGAGAAGTCTCTTAAATCATTAAAATATAATATGATTAAGGGCTATCAAGGTATTTGGCGAAGTTTCAGTAATATGTGGAATTGTAACTTTATCGTATGAAAAGTTAATGAACTAACGGGGTATGTTAATTATTGAATGAATTCGTGAAAATGGCTTTAATGATCAAAGGGGGAGAAGGATGGAAATTCGTTCAGTGAAAGGGTCAGATTACTATGCCATATCGCCGCTAATCAATGAATGGTGGGGAGGAAGGCAAATGTCTGATATGCTACCGAAATTATTCTTTGATCATTTTACAAATACAAGTTTCATAGCCGAAAAGGAAGGGAACATAGTCGGTTTCCTAATAGGGATTCTATCTCAATCTCAGCCTGATGAGGCATATATTCACTTTGTCGGAGTGCATCCTGAATACAGAAAAAATGATATCGGAAGACAGTTATATAATCAATTTTTCCATGTCGTTTATCAAAATGGCCGCAATGTTGTGCGTTGTGTAACATCTCCAGTCAACAAATCTTCAATCGCCTATCATACCAAGATGGGATTTGAAATGGAAGAGGGAGATACATTCATTGATGGTGTTTCAGTCCACTCTGACTATGACGGACATAATCAAGATAGAGTTTTATTCGTGAAACAGTTATCAATGAACTAAGGTCGACCAGTAAAAATCCGGTCGACCTTTTTCTTATAGAATCCACTAAGGCAGGACTGGACTGTCAGCTAAAGCGGGTTTTATTTATTGCTAATGCTGCCCGGAATAGCATATTTCTCTTTAGAACCTCATAATTGTCTAATCTGCTCATTGTATGCCCCTTCATTTCTTCTTCTTGGGCAGCTCTTCTTTTATGGTCCTATAGGGACAGGATAGTTCAACAAGGATAAGATATAATTTGGATTAATATACATAATTTTAAGAAAAATAGAAAGGAAGCATGAATATGACAGAAATGTTACCACTGACATCGGAGAATTTGGAGCTATGCATCGAACTCTACATGAACGTTTTTAATCGTGAACCATGGAATGAAAGATGGACCTATGAAACGGCTAAAGAGAGACTTTCCGACTTATTGCATACACCTAAATTTCTTGGGTTTTTATTTCATATTGATCATAAACCAGTTGGTTTCATTGCTGGAAATAGTAAAGTGTCTGATCAAGGTTTAACGTATTATTTGGCAGAACTTTGTGTGAATAATCAAATGCAAGGAAAAGGGCATGGCTCAAAAATGCTTCGAGCTTTAGAAGCTGAACTGCAGAAGAGAAAGATTAAAAGTCTATATCTATTAACGGCCAATGACGGGCTTGCAGAAGCATTTTATCTGAAGAATGATTATGTTGTAAACGAAGATAGGGTGGTCATGAAGAAAAATTTTTTGAAAAATAGTCAAGGGACGTGATGGAATTGTCGAAATCTGTAAAGTTGTATCAATTAAGCCGAAAAGTACATAAATGGACTGGATTGGTTTTATCCATTTTTTTTATGTTCATTGCAGTCACGGGCCTCGTGCTTGTTTATATGATTCCACTCGGAGTGGCTGATGAGTTAAGGACGGGGAAAGAGGCAAGTCCAGATCAAGCGATACCCATGGAGAAGGTCGTGTCCATTGCTGTGTCTCAGGATCTACCAGGTGCGGATTCGGTTGAAGATATTTTTAGAATCGAATATAGGCCAAGCGCAAATGTGTACCAGGTTCGCTTTAATAACGGTCAAGGTGTCCAAATGGATGTGAGTACGGGAAAAGTGTTATCCACAAATCCGGATTACTCGACGTTCCTGATTACTTTGCATGATGGAACCTTCTTTGGTGATTGGTATAGATACAGTATCCTCACAATGACGGGTTTATCCTTAATCCTGCTCTCGTTTTCCGGGTATTACATGTTCGGGTATCCTCTCTATAAGCGTTTAATGGCGAATAAAAGGAAATCTTAATATGAGGTGGTAATGTGTCCATAAAAGGGTTGAATCACTTTTTATTTTCAGTTTCTGATTTAGACAGTTCCATAGAATTTTATCAAAAGGTTTTTGATGCGAAATTATTAGTTAAGGGACGAACCACAGCTTACTTTGATTTGAATGGAATGTGGATTGCCCTGAATGAAGAAAAAGATATTCCCCGTAATGAAATAAGCCAATCATACACACATATCGCCTTTTCCATAGAAGAAGCCGACTTCATGAACATGTACGAGAAAATGATCGGATTGAATGTAAACATCCTGTCAGGACGTCCAAGAGATGAAAAAGATAATAAGTCCATTTATTTCACTGATCCAGATGGTCATAAGTTTGAGTTTCATACAGGGACTTTACAAAATAGAATAGATTACTACAAACAAGAAAAAGCCCATATGGAGTTTTTCGACTGATAAGTAAGCCATCTTCAAATGAAAAGGGGAATGTTCATGAAAACTATTGGCCTTATTGGCGGCATGAGCTGGGAGTCATCGTTGGAATATTATCGAATCATCAATGAAGAGGTAAAAGCCAAATTAGGAGGATTGCATTCAGCCAAATGCATTTTATATAGCGTGGACTTTGAGGAAATCGAACGCTGCCAAGCTGAAGGGGATTGGGAAAGCTCCGGCAAATTATTAGGCGATGCAGCCCTGTCTTTGGAAAAGGCTGGTGCCGAAATGATTCTAATTTGTACAAATACGATGCATAAAGTGATTGGATATATTGAAGAAAAAGTCAGTTTACCGATTTTGCACATTGCTGATTCAACGGCAAAACAAATTCAAAAGTCCAAAATCAGTACGGTTGGTTTACTTGGCACTAAATATACGATGGAGCAAGACTTTTATAAAACACGAATTGAGACTAATGGTATCAAGGTCCTGATACCAAATGAAGAGGATAGAAAAGTCATCAATAAAGTGATTTATGAAGAATTATGTTTAGGTGAAATTCAACAATCATCAAGGGATTATTACAAAAAGGTTATCAAGGGGTTAGTTGATGATGGAGCGGAAGGTATAATACTAGGCTGCACAGAAATTGGATTACTAGTAAAACCCGAGGATTCCGAAGTGCCATTATTCGATACAGCTGTCATACATGCCATCGAATCCGTTAATATGGCATTGGAAAAATGAAGTGATCACATTGTGCTTTAAAAAGGAAGGTTGCTGCGGCAGCCTTTTTTTGTGGAGCTGAGAGTAGGTTGATTCAGGTAAAATAACCAAATTAATGTAATTGTGTGTTAAAGTCTTACTAGAAGATATGGTATTCGAATTTAAAGGGAGATAAAGATGCGAAATGTAACATATATATTTATTACTAGTTTAATTTGGATCTTATCAGGAACTTTTTTGTTCATCCATAATAGTAAGGGTCTGATGAATGTTAGTCCTTGGGGGATGCACACTTTTGAAAATATAACGATTCAAATAGCGGTTATTCTATTACCGGTTATTGGACTATATTTGTCAATTCTTATTAAGAAGAGAGTCATAAAGTACGTAATGATTTTAGGGTGTTTAATGAATATTTATTATCTCTCCATTCCATGTATCTTTGCTTGGATACATTACTTTCAGGTCATTTGATACAGTAAAACACTTTTGAATTTATATTTCAGTAAAGGAGACGATGTGATTTGCTTAAGATTGATACAGTTTTTTCATATGTTCTTCTCGGAGTAATAGTTTTTTATGCCTTGGAATGGTTAGCTGTTGGTTCAGGTTTCGGGGTACTTGTTGGCGGAAGTTTTGGTTTACTTTTATATATAGCTAATCATTTTAGTAAAAATCAAAAAACAATGGGCAATGCGGAAGAACCTGATGACAAGCAATAAATATTAATATCCTAGGCTAACGGGTGCTTTACATTAATAAAAGGGTTGCTGTGGCAGCTCTTTTTCTTAAGGAACAAACGGGGCGGGTTAGTTGAACAAGAGATTCCATAAAACCTCATTTTCTTATACAGCTCCTGGGCTTCTTTAGAAGCTTGTTTTTTATATGTTACCTTCCTATATGAATAAAGGCAGCTTTCAGTTTCTTGCTGAAAGCTGCCTTGTTAATATTTAAATTTCACTATATAGGGATATATCTACATTAGTCTAACTATCATAGCTCTTTGCTTGGACTTTTCCGAGACCAAACAACTACAGGAATAAGCACTAGTGACAGAATGGCTCCAGAGAGTGATAATGCTGCAAAACTAGAATGAGCGACTACCATTCCTGATACCCCACCACCAGCTGCTCCTGACAGTGCAAATAGTACATCGACTGATCCTTGTGTTTTTGCACGTACAGATGGGTGCGTTGAATCTATAATGAGAGCAGTCCCGCTTATTAAACCAAAGTTCCAGCCCAAACCTAGCAGTACTAACGCCAGGGTAAGCAGTGGCATTGAACCTACGGGTGCAAAAGCTGCCACCAATCCTGAGGTTAGGAGTGTAGCACCAGAAGCAACAGCCATAGTAATACGGCCAAGCTTATCTACCAGTATACCTGTCAATGGTGAAGGAAGATACATAGCTGCTATATGGAAACCTATAACTAATCCTACTTCTCCCAAACCATGTCCATGATGTCCCATATGAATTGGTGTCATTGTCATAATGGCTGCCATGACAAATTGAGTCAAAATCATAATTAAAGCCCCTACAACAACACCCTTTTTGTTTATGGTAGCATTCTTTAAGTTTGTCCCTGTCTGTACGCTATCGCTTTTTTTCTTAGCATTCGCAATAGCTGTGGACACAACCAAAGGGTCTGGACGAAGTAAAATTAAGATAAATAATCCGGCAATAATAAAAGCAGCTGCTGACAAGATAAAGGGGCCAGCCAAGGTTGGAACACCAATTGAATCAGCAAATTCCCCCATTCTATTGACCAAGTTAGGACCAACAACGGCACCCAAGGTAGTGGAAACCATGGCCATGCTTGCAGCAGTTGCCCTTTGTTTATCTGTTGCAAGGTCTGTCCCTGCATATCGCGCTTGTAGATTAGACGCTGTACCAGCTCCATAAATAAAAAGAGAAATAAATAAAAGTGGGATGCTGTTGGTTAAGGCTGCAATTATAACACCAATGGCACCTAACCCACCTGCAAGGAAACCGCCTGCAAGTCCTGCTCTGCGGCCAAAACGTTGCGAAGACCGGCCAATAAGCAGGGCAGCTCCTGCAGAACCTAAAGTAAATAGGGCAGTTGGAATTCCTGCCGCATTTTCAGTCCCTAGCATGTCTTGTGCAAGAAGCGCTCCTACTGTTATACCGGCTCCAAGTCCTGCTCCCCCAAAGATTTGTGAAAGAATCAAAATTCTTAATGTTTTTTTATAAAGGTGTATTTGTCTTTCTGGTGAATCAATATATTCTTGCAGCCATATAGGCTGGTGTGTTGAGGCATTTGTATCTTTTGCTGACATTGTCATGAACTTTACCTCCTAACGAAATATCCTTGTAGCTTTTCATGTTTGGATGTCATCCTTGGAACATTTCATATCGTCATTAGAAGAAGCTCATAATTAAATTTCGATAATTATGAGCTTCTTTTATTTCTTATTTTTAAATAGGAACGTGACACTATTTGTCGGTGTTCATATTAAAATTTGTAGGATTCACCATCTTCTGGTACTAACATTTTACTTGAGAATCCTTTTTCTTTACTAAAGTTTTTTAATTCTTCTCTAGATAGTGTCCAATGGTTAACAGCTTCCATATGAACAGAAATAACCTTAGCATTAGGAGCAGCCTTGTGTACTTCATAGATGTCTTCTTTTCCCATAATGAGAGAACCATATTCTATCAATTGATTATCTCCGCCATTGACAACAATTATATCTGGTTTATGGGTATCCAATTCTTCCTGTACACCTTCATACCAGACTGTATCACCAGCTACGTACAATGTTTTTTCACTTGGATGTTTAAAGACAACGCCGCATACTTCCCCCATACGCTTTAATAGTTCTTCTCCTCTTCCATGCTCGCCTCTTGTTTTAACTAATTGGATGCCTTCAAAGACAGTGTCCTTTGTTAATACCTCTACATTGTGGAACCCGGTATTTTGGACTTCCTTTGCTTCTTCTTCATTTTGAACGAACATTTTAATATCTTTTCGTAATAGTCTTTGCGCTGCTTCGTCAAAATGGTCTAAATGTAAATGAGTCACAATGACTGCATCAACTCCACTAATAATATCGTCAGCAGAGGTTGGTAAACTCACTGAAGGATTGTTTTGATCTTGCCTAATCGTACCAGGGAAAGACGGGTACGTACCTTTCTCTGCTAACATAGGATCAATTAAAAACTTTTTATTTGCATATTCTACAACTATCGTTGCATTTCGAATTTGTGTAATCTTCATCTTTACAACTCCCTTTCTTTTCATGTGTTCACTAACAGTGTTAAGTGTATAATATGAGCAGTATTCAAATACACAGATAAATTAAAGTGTTTTAGGCGTTTGACTTTATTTTTGAAAGGAGTTGACGTTCAGATGGATCAAACAGATAAGCGAATTATAGAGGAGTTATGTAGCAATAGCCGGATTACGATGAAAGAATTAGGGGAGAGAGTTCACTTAACAGGACCGGCAGCCGCAGCTAGAGTGGAGAAATTAGAGGACAATGGGGTTATTGAGGGTTATAGCATTAAAGTGAATCAAGCGAAATTAGGTTGCTTTACGTATGCCTTTATCAATATCTATATAGAAGGTACACATCATCAACCTTATCTCTCATTTATCCAAACAAAGGAAGGATATGTCATCAATAATTATAAAATCAGTGGAGATAGCTGTTATCTTTTGGAGTGCAGGTTTCCAAGTAATGAAGCGTTAAATCAATTTTTATTAGAGTTAAACAAGTATGCAAACTATAAATTATCGATCGTTATAAGTAAATAGGGCATGAATAAACATGGATATTTGTGAATAGTCACATTTAAACTATAGGGTGCTTGAATTGAACAACGAATGCAGCAGGGACACCTCGTTTTCTTATTCACAAGTTAGTATAGGAAGGACTGTACTTAAACTAATGGGTGGTTTAGCTGAAGATCGGAGCTGTCTTTAAGGCAGCTTTTCTTTATGGAGCTATAGGACAGGTTAGTTGAAGAAGAAAACGAATTGATTGGTGTTGAATTAAATGCCTAACTATATTTTTTATACAAAGATATAACTGCTAGGCAGGAAAAATATTTAGACAGTTGGTCAGAATATATTGAATAAGGAAAAAGAGTCGCAAAGCGACCCTCCTCTAAGATTCTCCGTATTTAACATATTAAGTATTTATTCAACGCTTGTTGTAAAGTTCCTAATGTTTGTGCCTTTTCATTTAATCTCATGCCTAAGCGTATCATATTGCTAGCCACTTCAGCTCTTAACCCGGTAATCACAGTGGTACATCCCATTAATGAAGTGCCGTCAATAATCCTCATTAAATGATCAATTACCTCAGTCTCCATTTCCATAATTCCAGATAAGTCCATAATCAATGTTTGAATACGTAATTTTCCAATCTCTATTAAAACTTTTTCCTCTAGAATATTCGTTCGGTAAAGATCAACCGCACCAATTAAAGGCAAAATACATATAGTGGGTGTTATTGGGATTATTGGCACAGAAAGATTTTCGACCAATTCTCTTTGAGCCATTATCAATGAATCTTTGTATTGAGAATATGTGATAAAAAAAACATTTAAAAACCTGTCTACTTGATTATTTATTTGTTTTTCTACCGAAAAAAAATCTTCATTTATAACGTGATTCGTTACCTCGTTATATCCTTGTAGGAACTTCCACAAAGTTCTTCGAATGGCTTGCACCCACTCTAATTTGAAAGTTAATGGTATTTCGTGTGTCGCCCAAGCTATACCTTCTTGTTTAGCAAATGATTTAAGCTCTTGTTCTTCACCCTCAATAATGTATCGAACCAGCTTACGGGCATTATTTATCAGGTCAATATTACCGACCATTAATATTTCTTCAATTTTGTCTTTCACATTAGATGCTTCGTTTAATAATGAATCTTCAAAATCCTCGTTATTTTCTTCGATGAATTTCATTAATTTATATATATCAAGTGACAAATCCATAATTTAATCTCCTTTTTTTAAATATGCCAAATCATAAATACCCTATTATTATAATTACTAAACCCATTTACACAAAAAACTTCTAATTTAAAGGAAAATGGATGATATTTATGTAAATTAATATTGTGAAGATTTCTACTTAAACTAAAGGGTGCTTTACTTCAATAAGGAAGGTTGCTGAGGCAGCCTTTTTCTTATGGCACTAACGGGGCAGGTTGTTCGATTAAAGAAATGTACATTGGCATATTTTCCTTACATTAGTAGAGAGTTTAGTTGAAGAAGAACTGAATAAATAAAAACAGCCAGGTTCTGGCTGTTTTTATTGTAAAAAATCCGAATGCTTGAAATAAAAACCAAAATTCAATCAGATTTATGGGATAACTTTATTAATTCCAGTTTTTCTCTATAAATTGAACTGCAGGATTTAAATTTGTTTTGTTAGCAATTGAAATGAGAGCTGGAACCACAGAAGGGTCCGTTTTGGAGAAATTAGGGATCCGTGGATTTAACCGAAAAAAACGATTTCCTAGAAGCTGAGAACTGACCATGGATTCATAGTAACCGGATCCACTAGCGACAATCTGAAGAAATGGCAGTAAGGGTTCATTGGGAGATCGGTCCAAAAGAACTCCCCAATTTGGGGGAAGGTTCTTCATATTTTCGGGACGTATGTTATCTGCACTTACCATCCCCCACCCCTTCGTATCTCTTCTTAATCGAGTCGGCTCTTCACCTGTTCCAATGGATAATACCGCAATTTGATCCAACGGCTGTTTGGCCTTCCCCACCGCAAATGCGATACTGGCTGTACTGGGGTTGGTTGTTACTGTATACCCATCCACGTAGTTTTGATAGGCTCGTTGCGTCGCGGGAGCACCACTGCTCCGTAGTATTACATCACTCGCTTTCTCATTTAAATAGGGAGAGCCAGGAAAGTTGTGGAATAACACAGGAGTCCAACGATTCAGCTCCGGTGAGAATAAATGAAATGCAGGTACAACAATTCGTCTTTTTAAGTCTTTGAGGAGAAGATCTGATGGGAAAAATGTTTGTACCGCTTTAATGAAACCAGAATATGGCAATTGTTGGTTAAAAACAGGTCCACCTGGTCGGGAAACGCTGAAAGCCGGCAGGATTTTATCCTTAAAAAACTGGAGTGTCTCCTTCGGCGATCTTCCACTTGCTAACGCAAGGGCAGTGAATGAACCGATTGAATTTCCCGAAAAAACATTGGTTCGACTAATTAATTTTGGGTTTTGCCGAGCCAGTCTGTTCAAAAGTTGTAAACTTAAAGCACCTAAAGTCCCGCCTCCATCAAAGGACATGATCCGATATTTTGTCAAAGCTATTTCTCCTTTCCAATCTGGTCACAAATATCACTCAGTATATGTTTATTTTTCAGGAGCCGGATTATGTAGCTAAACAGAACAGATACACATACACTAATTTTAATGCTGTTAACCATCCATCTCGGAAGTGGAAGACAATACTGATGGTTCTTATAACTCATTAAAATTTTGCACTTAAACGCACAATAAAAGGTGCTATATGGGCTTAAGCTCTACTGAAGTGGAAAAAGATTAATTTAACTAGTAACGAATAATTTAATAAGAAAGGAGTTTGTAATATGGATAACCCGCAACAAAGAAATAACCACAATTCATCTAAACTTAGGAAACAACAAATATACTCGAAACCACATATCAACCTGAATCAGCAAAGAATAAAGAACTCATTAAGCTGCTTTGATAAAAGATTACCCCCGAAGCAATGTGATTTTTTTCCATTTGATTGTGATTGTCCTCCGGGACCAACAGGACCAACAGGACCAGCGGGACCAGAAGGACCAGCAGGACCAGCTGGAGGACCAATAGGACCAACAGGGCCACAAGGACTTCAAGGAATTCCAGGGCCAGTAGGAGCTACAGGAGCTACAGGAGCACAAGGACTTCAAGGAATTCCAGGGCCAGCAGGAGCTACAGGGCCACAAGGACTTCAGGGAATTCCAGGGCCAGCAGGAGCTACAGGAGCACAAGGACTTCAGGGAATTCCAGGGCCAGCAGGAGCTACAGGGCCACAAGGACTTCAGGGAATTCCAGGGCCAGCAGGAGCTACAG
>NZ_JBYCZT010000018.1:0-108998 GCF_057586375.1 Peribacillus sp. SRI_006
TTATATTGTTCCGCAGTAGCTCAGTGGTAGAGCATTCGGCTGTTAACCGAACGGTCGTAGGTTCGAGTCCTACCTGCGGAGCCATTATTGGAGAGCTGTCCGAGTGGCCGAAGGAGCACGATTGGAAATCGTGTAGACGGGTAACCCTGTCTCAAGGGTTCAAATCCCTTGCTCTCCGCCATTTATACCTGGCCCGTTGGTCAAGCGGTTAAGACACCGCCCTTTCACGGCGGTAACACGGGTTCGAATCCCGTACGGGTCACCATTTAGATAACATATTGGAGGATTAGCTCAGCTGGGAGAGCATCTGCCTTACAAGCAGAGGGTCGGCGGTTCGATCCCGTCATCCTCCACCATTTTTAATAAGATCAGGTTGTTTCTGCATAAAGGATTGATTATTCAGCCCATTGAAACGCTTAACACGAAAACTTGATGCAAAATAGTAACATTATTACCGTCGCGGGGTGGAGCAGTCCGGTAGCTCGTCGGGCTCATAACCCGAAGGTCGCAGGTTCAAATCCTGTCCCCGCAATCTATGGTCCCGTGGTGTAGCGGTTAACATGCCTGCCTGTCACGCAGGAGATCGCGGGTTCGATTCCCGTCGGGACCGCCATTTTTATTGTTTGGCTCAGTAGCTCAGTCGGTAGAGCAAAGGACTGAAAATCCTTGTGTCGGCGGTTCGATTCCGTCCTGAGCCACCATAGTAGTGCCGGTGTAGCTCAACTGGTAGAGCAACTGACTTGTAATCAGTAGGTTGGGGGTTCAAGTCCTCTTGCCGGCACCATGTTTCATCCATATGCGGAGGGGTAGCGAAGTGGCTAAACGCGGCGGACTGTAAATCCGCTCCTTCGGGTTCGGCAGTTCGAATCTGCCCCCCTCCACCATTTTATTACAGGGGTATAGTTTAAAGGTAGAACAGAGGTCTCCAAAACCTCCAGTGTGGGTTCGAGTCCTACTACCCCTGCCAATTTAAATTATATAATGGCGATTGTGGCGAAGTGGTTAACGCACCTGATTGTGGTTCAGGCATTCGTGGGTTCGATTCCCATCAGTCGCCCCATTTTAAAAAATATGATATAATGATTACAACGTTAATGGGCTATAGCCAAGCGGTAAGGCAACGGATTTTGATTCCGTCATGCGAAGGTTCGATCCCTTCTAGCCCAGCCATATGCGAAAGTAGTTCAGTGGTAGAATACAACCTTGCCAAGGTTGGGGTCGCGGGTTCGAATCCCGTCTTTCGCTCCAAAAAACGTTGGCGGCATAGCCAAGCGGTAAGGCAGAGGTCTGCAAAACCTTTACCACCGGTTCGATTCCGGTTGCCGCCTCCAACATACATGCCGGTGTGGCGGAATTGGCAGACGCGCACGACTCAAAATCGTGTTCCTCTGGAGTGCCGGTTCGACCCCGGCCACCGGTATCACCAATAGCGAAGGATTGCTATTACAAAAAGCTTCACACTTAATTGTGTGAAGCTTTTTTGTGTTCATGACACTACAAGATCAAATAATTTTCCATCACTCAAGAATGTAGGAAAAGTGAAACGAAGGAGCAAACAAACATCATGGGAGTGATTAAGGGTATTAGGATATCATGTGATACGCTGTGACAGACGCCTATTGAAGCTACAAAACGATACATGAATTCTCTATTAAGGAGCACGTTTGTTACTACGATTAAAAAAAACGAATGGTCAAAGAGTATTAACTCTGCCATTCGTTTCGTTAACTTTGATAAATGATTTAGAATTCAATATTCATAGCATTCAAGTCTGCTTCGGTATAGCCAGAAGCGGAGAGTGCGATTTCAATTTTTTCAGCAGCCTTATAATCAAATAATTTGAATTTAGACATTAATGCGAAAGCATTTTGATTTTCGATCGCCAAGGCAACAGCCTCCACGTCTTGCAGTAACTTCAGGTCTTCAATGTAGAATTGAGCGGTTCTCATAGCTAAATACTCATTCGTTGTAGTCGAACTGTAGAAAAGCCTTGTTAAAGTGGCGATTGCGTTAGGAACGAAAATCTTATTCATAATTACCCCTCCACTATTCATAATATTCTGTCACCCGAGTCATTACTAGTATGAGTCACTCTAAAAATGTTGTCAATCTTTATCTTTTGAGCATTTTTACTCACCAGTTGAAAGTAGATATATATTGAAATTGAGTAATAAAATATCTGAGACTTTTCCAAAGGCAAAAATCATTGCACCGGGTGCACGACGTAGGCGAAAGAATGAAGTTTTTTTACGAAACGAACCAAATTATATCTACCATGTTGATTCAAGCTCGATCGTTAGGTCTCAGGCTCGATCATAACCAGTTTGATTATATACTTCTTCTATTTACTTTATTCAACAAATGGGCCGTTTTTTAGAAATTCTTTCAATGATGAGATCGTTTCTGTGTTCGGAAATTTTAAAGGGCTTATGAATCAACAGATCCTTATAAACTGTAAAGAAGGCGGGCTCCCACATTACGCAGCTCTCCAGATGAAACACTATCAGCCACAATTATTTGCATGGTTCTCGTAGCTGTCATTCGTTTGTCTGGATGCTTCAGTTGTAGCTGCTGTTGTATCGCTCGGAAAAGTTCATTATTTTCTGGACGGTTGGCGTTATAGATTTCTTGTAAACTTTTTGATTTTCCCATGACCTTTCCTACTTTCCATCAAGTGTGAAATACATATAAAAGCTTATGCAATAATATTCGTATGTTCTATATTTCCGTCTGATCGCTTCTAATTCCTTCTTTTTTCAATTAAATCTTTAAAGAACAGAGAAGTTGCCCCTGTTTTTTTACAAGGCGTAAGCCCACCTATCTTACAGCTTGACCTTTGTTATATATGTTGTTGTTTTTCTTTATTCTTTAAAAAAGAACCTGTGCATTAAACAGGAGGGAGGTATAGGAAGACCTTATAAAGGGTGAATTAAATTCAGTAAATAATAAATGGAGGAGCATATAAAAATTTCTTTAAAGAATTATTATATAAGAAATCCAAGACCAGGAAAGTAGCCGCTTAGCAGTATTTTTAATAATATCGATGGAATATGGCAATAAATAAAAAAACACTATCAAAGAATACTTCACAAAACAAATTTTCTAAGGGGCGGAAAATTGTGAACAATATGGGATGTCAATGCAGGTCCAATGACGAATTACAGCAACTGGTTGATGAGGCAAAAAAATATACGAGTAACGGAACAGTGGCAAACTATATACCGGCTCTTGAAAAGGCGAATCCTGAGGATTTGTCTGTTGCTATTTATTATCCTGACGGGAAAGGATATTGTGCGGGGAATGTAAGCGGTAAAATGACCCTTCAAAGCATATCAAAAGTTTTGACACTTGCTCTTGTATTAATGGAAAAAGGGGAGGATCATGTTTTTTCCTATGTAGGAAAGGAACCCACTGGGGATCCTTTTAATTCAATTGCCAAGCTAGAGACAAACAAGCCATCCAAGCCGTTAAACCCCATGATCAATGCAGGAGCATTGACTGTGACCCACATGATAGAGGGTGCCAGTGTAACCGAGCGATTTCAGCGTATTTTACATTTTATCCGGGAGTTGACGCAAAATCCGAATATCGGCTTTAATGAAGATGTTGCCCGGTCAGAATATAATACAGCAGACTTGAATAGGTCGTTAAGCTATTTTTTAAAGCAGCATCATGTAATAAATGAGGATGTGGAGGATTTAATCGAATTGTATTCGAAGCAGTGTGCCATTGAAATGGACAGTCAGGATTTAGCGAGGATAGGCTGTGTGCTTGCCATGAATGGGAAAGATTTGCTGACGGGAAAGCAAATCATCCCAGGGGACATTGCCCGTATTTGCAAGACATTCATGGTTACCTGCGGCATGTATAACGCATCAGGTGAATTTGCCATTAATGTTGGCATACCGGCTAAAAGCGGTGTGTCAGGGGGAATCATGGGAGCCGTCCCCGGAAAATGCGGGATTGGAATTTATGGTGCAGCGCTGGATGAGAGGGGGAACAGCGTTGCCGGGATAAAAATCTTGGAAATGATGGCGAAAAAGTATTCCTTAAGTATGTTTAATTTGTAAACATGGAAACCAGTACCGAGTCAGTCGGATGTTAATTGAGTTCAGTGTATAGCCTTAAGGAAACAAATTTTACTTTCAAGGCAAAAAAAAGACCTTTGCACATAAGGGCAAGGTCTTAGGACTATTTCATAACAAGTTGGAGAAAAGGGATACTTTTTTATATAAAGCATTTACCTCTTTATTTCGATGTTCCCCGATTTCATTTTTTAGCTGGCCTTCCATATCGATCATTAGATCAGCTAACTTCAATGCCTTTTGTCTGTCGGAAATATTGCTGCGAATGATAGATTCATATTTTGCATTGTATTCAGTCAGTGACATTTCTTCCGTCCTCCCATAGTGTAAAGTCATATAAGCTGCCCTCTGTTCCTTCATCAGCAAACCCAATGTACTTAAGTGTAATTACAGGGTGTGAATGGTTAAGGATCATTTGTAATTCAGCGAGGTTCTTACTTCGTTTATAGTGCCAGTACCCGAATGTTTTCCGCATGGTATGTGTACCGACGCCCTCGATGTCCACCATGTCCGCTGCTTTATTAAGCTGTCTGTATGCTTGTATCTTACTTATTGGCTTATCGCCCTTGCGTGAGGGGAATAGCCATTCACCATCAATGGTGGCTATATAGGCGGCCAATTCATTACATATGGTATTAAGCTGTATCATTCTTGGCTTTTTTGTTTTCCCTTCCTTGATGATGACCTCCATCTTGCCTTCAATGTCCTTTATCTTCAGCGATAATAGATCAGTCACCCGTAAGCCGGTATTGATGCCTAACAAGAACAATATGTAGTCTCTCTCGCTGCAATGTCTTTTCAATGACCATTTCATATCATCTAATTTTTCCGATGATCTGATTGGTTGAACGTCTATTAAATGTTCTTTTGGCAAAAGTGATCACCCTTATTTCACGCCAATGGAATCAGTATTTTGAATGTATACTTTTAAGAGTAACACTGAAAAAGGAGGGAAGTCAATTTGAGGGGTATATTGATATTTTTTGGACTGTCCATTTTATAGGGTTCGGAGTATTTTTAGTTGTTTATTGAATAATGGCAATAAAAACTTCTGGAACTTGATATAATGAAAATAGTAATATTTTTCTAAACTAGTGTTATTGATGGATATTTAATAGATGAATTAATTCATTCTGAATGTAATATGCTTTAGCAGGATTGGGGAAACCACCATGAAGAGAGTTTTGGCTATATTGAAAAAATTACACCCTATAATGTCAAGGTTGATTACCATGGCAATTATGGTTTTGGTTTTTTACTGCATGTTCATGTTCGCAGACCTGGATAATGAAAAGTCAGACAGCGAGCGTCATAACGTGCGGTCGGTGAATTTTGAAGAGATGAGCGATCAAGAGTCTGAAGAAAAGCCAGCAGGTTCTATGGTGAACTATTGTAAAGATAGCGCTAATGAGAGTCGCTCCTCCAGTTGGTTTGGTATGGAAGTAAACGAAATGGAACCTAGCGAATACACGGTCGAATGTATTGAACACTTAGAATAGCAGCAGAGTTCCTATGGATCGAATTAAGGATTCACACAAAGGCATCAGATACGTTACATCCAAGCGTCTGGCTGGCTTATTGGAATGGAGCGGAATGCACGGGGAATAATAAGTGCTTTGGAAAATAAGGTCTACACTGAAATGATTGGTGATGAACCGGGTACACAGCGGGGGAGGCCTATATTAGCCTGTTTGGATCTTAACCAAACAGGTTTTTAGTATGAAAGGAAATCCAATGGAAAAAATGGAATAGAATATAATGAAGAATGAAGGAAATTTTTTCACCCCCATATCTTTTTCTCTTTCTGAAACGTTTAGAGGATAGAGGGTGTTGAAGGAGTGAGAAAAATGATAAATAAATTGAGGGAAGATATTTCTGAAGAAAAGGATAACGGTACAATTTTGCGTGAAGTTTATCCTGAATTGATTCGGTTTTGCCGATTTCTGACCCAAAATAATTGGGATGGGGATGATTTGGCTCAGGAAACGATATTGAAGGCAATGCAGGGCTATGGGAAAAAAACGGTGATAACCACAGCTTTATTGAAGACGATAGCCCGACATTCCTGGATTGATACGATACGAAAAAGGAAAAAAGAATCTTTAGACGATCTGTTGGATACCGAACAACTGGGGGCAGTTGGGGGAAATGTCTTTGAAACTGTTGAATATATAATAAAATCCCTTACCCCGAAACAAGCGGTAGTGTTCATATTAAAGGAAGGATTCCTCTACCGGTCAAAAGAAATCTCAGATTACTTGAACACCACGGAAACGGCTGTAAAGGCAATCTTGAACCGTGTGAAGAAGCGTTTTGAGAATGATGTTGAAGATCGTAGGTTGGCTTGCGTGGAAGTTTGGCAGGATGAGGAGGAGCAGCGTCTCATGTCCCTGATGACACAGGCTTTAAAAGCCCAAAATCCTGATATCCTCATTAAAAGCATCCCATCTTTCAAATCCCTGAACAGTGAGTCGATGATTCCTAAAATGATGAATTGTTCGAATCTTTCCAAATCAAGCTTCACTCCTTCAAACACACTCTCAATGGCTGCATAGCCAATATTATTGTTAGGAGGAAGAAGAGATATGACCACCATTCCATATGTAATTGAGCAATCCAGCAAGGGTGAGCGCTCGTACGATATTTATTCCAGACTTCTAAAAGACCGTATCATCATGATTGGGGAAGAAATCACCGATCATTTAGCCAATAGTGTGGTTGCCCAATTGTTATTCTTGGCAGCAGATGCACCTGATAAAGAAATTACCATCTTCATAAACAGTCCCGGGGGATCGACCAGTGCCGGTTTCGCCATTTATGATACGATGCAATATATTAAGCCTGATATCCGGACTGTATGTACGGGGATGGCCGCATCATTCGGTGCCATGCTTTTATTGGCGGGTACGAAAGGGAAAAGGTGCGCTTTGCCAAATAGTGAAATCATGCTTCATCAACCGCTTGGTGGGGCGAGGGGGCAAGCAACGGAAATCGAAATTTCTGCCCGAAGGATTTTGAAGCTAAAGGATCATATCAATCAAATCATCTCCGAAAGGACCGGTCAGCCTATCGAAAAGGTGGCGAAGGACACAGATCGCGATTACTTCTTAAGTGCAAATGAGGCGAAGGATTACGGTATAATCGATGAAATAATCGTTCAGGATAATTAATTCTGATAAAGACGCTGGCTGTACTAAAACGAAAAGAAACTGCCGATATTAGATTGGCAGTTTTTTTTACCTTTTTACATCACTCCATCTATTTATCCACAAAACCCCATACCTTGTTTCAATACTATTCCAAATCCACTACCTTAGCTTCACAATGCCCGGCACCCGGTATTATCAATTTGTCTTTGTATACTGTTGCTGCATTATATGTGTCATCCAGTATGCAATAAGTGACGAATGAATCTTTTGGAAAAAATGGAATGGTATGTTGGGTAATTATCGATATCTGGGTTTGGATGTCTTCCTTTTCTGGATAGTCCATCCATTTAATGTGTTAAAATAAATAGTATCTGACATTATCAATCTTGGAGGAAGTTTTTATGAAGAAACCGCAAAAGGTTTTACTTATTAGTGGAATCTCTGCTGCTGCATTATTCGGGGTGGGGGTTGCTTCCTTTAAAATCATGGAGAACTCCAATGAGTACGAAAAAGCTCAACTCGTAATGGAAGCCAGGGAAGCCAAAGAACAAATTGAAAGAGAAAGAGAAGATGAAAAAATCGAAGCCAAAAGGGAAGCGAAAGCTAAAGCTGCGGAACTTGAAGCGAAAACGGCGATATATGATGGGATTGAATTTGAAACGGGACTTGATGAGGGCTCAACCGAAACGGAAGTCATGGACGTCATGCATAAAATGACTCATCAAAAGGTTCGCTCGCAAGATAAATGGGGAGCTATACCGATGTCCCCTAAGATTATAGAAGAAGTTTATAAAATAGTGGATTCAAGTGATTTTCAGCATAGAGATAGATTGCTGTCCATCGCTGCCCGGTGGCGAGACTTTGATTTTAGCACGATCGTTCAGGACCATAACTTCTTTTGGGAAGATAAAGAAGGCACCGTTGGAAAAGCCCATGGAACATTAAGTCGGGCAGAAGAGGTTGAATTCATTGAAGTTAATTTTAAATGAGGGGACAAAGTACTGAAAATGCCAAAGGGCGAGTTGGCTAGTCCTGCTCAATAAAGAAAACACTCAAACTTCCTGCAATAAGGCCGTTTGAATGTTTTCATTCGCTTATGGGGCAGTCAAGTAATGGAAGCTTACCTTCGATACAGGAGTTTTATTTCTTAACAATTAGTCTGCTGGACTCGTTCTCCTTGTTTACGGGAACGTCTTTTCCTACTGTGACCCTGCGAACGACGCGGTGCTGGTTCCCGTAATCGGCAATAGCGTAATGCTGCGTGGCTAGGTTATCCCAAATGGCCACGTCGCCTTCACTCCATTGCCAACGCACGGTATTTTCTAAGCGCGTGACGTATGAATCGAAGATGCTTAATAATCTTTCGGATTCACTTGTTGTATAGCCTTCCACTCTACCAGCAAAGCCACCTAATAACAAATGCCTTTTTCCGGTTTCGGCGTGTACGTGAACGACTGGGTGCCTTGTTTTATAAATGGTCGATTCGAATATATCACGATATTTCTTTTTAACCTCATCATCAATGTTTTCGGCTGGTTTGAATTGAGCATAATCATATTCATTTGTATGGATTGCCCATAGTCCGTCCGCTAATTTCTTCAATCCATCCGGCAGGTCCTCATATGCTTCATTCGTATTGGCCCAAACTGTATCTCCGCCAACATCAGGGATGGTCACCCCTCTTAAAACAGAGTATTTAGGAACCTCTGGAACGAAAGTGACATCAGTGTGCCAATGGTTTGCTTTAGCACCGCGTTCGGAGTCAAGCTCGAAAATATAGTTAGTATTGTCTTTGACCGGTACTGTAGGATGTGCATAAGGTTCACCCAATAGTTTGGCAAATGCTTCTTGGCTGGCATCGTCCAAATGATTTTGACCTTTGAAGAATATGACTTTATGATCGTTTAACGCTTGTTTGATTTCATTGAAAATAGTTAAATCCAAGTCTCCGCTTAATTGCACTCCTTGAATTTCCGCTCCAATCCTTCCTGCTACCGGTACCACTTTCAATTGTTGTGTTTTAGTTTCCGTCATAATCAATCTCCTCCTGTAAGGTTAGTTTTTTATTTTTTAAAGGCTTCATCAATGTATTCATTGTTGATCTGATTTTTAAAATTAAATGATTTCTTGATATAACCCACACCAGCTAAAGTATCGATGGATTCTTGTTGTGCTTTGATGGCATCTTCGGTAAAGAAGATATTTGGTTTTTCGGCCGTTATTATTGTCTTTACGGTGCTCACTGGCAATTTAGTTTCTTTGGAATAAATTTCAGATGCTTCATCTGGATTCTCAATTTGCCAGTCGGCTGCTTTTTTATAAACCTTTAAATAGGCCTCGACAATTTCAGGATGCTCTTCGGCAAAGCCCTTACGTGCAATGATTGCACCAGGAGCTAATATTTTTCCTTTTACTTTAAGTGCGACAGCATTCCCTTTTTCAATATTATTAAGGTAATAAGGGTTCCATATTGCCCAGGCGTCCAATTTTTTGGTTTCAAAAGCCGCTTGAGCATCATCTGGTTGCAAATTGATGAGTTTAATGTCATCAGTCGTTAAGCCATGGGCTTTCAATGCCTTGATTAAATACACATGACCCGTTGTCCCCGAGGCAACGCCGACCGTTTTTCCTTTTAAGTCTTCAATCTTCTTTATGTTTCCTTCTGCTTGAGCCAGGATCCGGACAGATGACTCACCCCGTCCTGTTTGTGCAATCACTTCGAATGGCAGATTCTTATCAATGCCGGCAATCAGTGCACCATCCCCTAAAAAAGACAGGTCAACCCGATTGGAAGCGAGGGATTCCAAAAGCGGGGGACCACTCTGGAATTCACTCCATTCGATTTGAGCATCCAGTTTAGAAAACTCTTCGTTGAACAATCCCTTTTCCTTTGCAATGACCAATGGTCCCATCTTGCCATTTAAGGCAATATGAACTTTCAGTGGATCACTTTTCCCGGAAGCTTTGCCGGCATCGGAATTACAGCCTGTCAATACAGCGATGCTAATGATGGCAAGTAGTACTGCGGTTAGATGTTTACGATATTCCTTCATGAATTTCCTCCTTTTTTACAGCTATACACATCTGGATAGCCAGACTAATGACAAAAAAGAGATTCAACGAAGAGTTTGCTTGGTTACTCTTCATTGAATCTCCGGTAGTCCAGTTGATTCACATGACCTTTATTTAATTGGCTCCAGTGTGAAGCGGATTTGTGTATGAATGCATCTTAACAGCTGTTAGAATTATCTGTCAATTATTTTTTACGATTAATCCGATAAAATAAATTGGTATTAGGTGTTGATTATAAATAATCGATAAGTTAATATAAAATGAAATATTGAATCGACTAGTTAACTAGAGATTCAGCAAAGGGACAATTTGTGCCTTATTGCTGGATCTCTATTTTTTTTATTTGAGAAAGGGTGAGGGGATTGGTTGCGACATTAGAAATTAATCAGGTAAGCAAAACATTTAAGAATGAGAATGAAAGTGTCCATGTTTTGGATCATTTAAATCTGACCGTCAACAATGGTGAGTTCGTAACCATCATTGGTCCGAGCGGCTGCGGGAAAAGCACATTATTAAAGTTGATCGCAGGACTTGATTCAGACTTTGATGGCACGATCATGGCAGGGGATCTTAAGGTTAGCGCCCCATCAAAAGACCGTGGTTTCATTTTTCAGGAGCACCGATTATTTCCATGGCTAAACGTGGAGAAGAATATTGCAGGTAACCTTCCATTAAAGAAACCGGACATTCGAAAAAGGGTGGATGATTTGATATCACTTGTTAAACTAAAAGGTTTTGAGAAGGCGTATCCACGCCAATTATCCGGAGGAATGTCACAGCGTGTTGCCATTGCCAGGGCCTTATTGCGTAATCCTGAAGTTTTATTGCTGGATGAGCCATTCGGTGCATTGGATGCATTCACGCGAACGCATCTTCAAGAGGCTTTACTGGAAATATGGGAGAGGAATAAGACAACGATGGTGCTTGTCACCCATGATATTGATGAATCCATCTTTTTATCGAGGAAGGTGGTCGTCATGGATGCAAAGCCTGGACGGATTAAAGCTATCGTTCCGATAGATTTGCCATACCCAAGAACCCGAACAAGCAAAGCGTTCCAGGAATTCAGGTCCGTCATATTAACACAACTTGAACATCATCCAGCAGAGGTGGAAGATTGGAGCATTTAATTGAATTTTTGAAAAAGGAAGGATGAAAATTATGTCTACACAGACCGTTGCACAAAACAAGCACCTTGTCATAAGGGAAACGACAAAACAATCCAAACTTGCCAAATCGGCATTGCGGGGTTCGGTCCTTCCCGTTGTCGTGTTGATTGCATGGCAAGCATTAGGTTCGGTTGGCATCCTGCCTGCCCAATTGTTCTCATCCCCTTTCTTGATCGTCATGACGTTCATTGATCTCGTCCAGTCGGGGGAAATGGGCATGCATTTACAGATCAGTTTAACGCGGGCTTTTCTAGGCTTTGCCTTAGGTGGGTTTTTAGGCTTATTGTTTGGTGTCATCGTTGGGATGCAAAAAAAATCCGAAGAGTATCTTAACCCAAGCATTCAAATGTTACGAACGGTTCCTTTACTCGCGATCACGCCTTTATTCATTATGTGGTTCGGGTTTGGTGAACTATCAAAAGTGCTGCTTATTGCTTTAGGTGCTTTTTTTCCTCTATATCTACAAACTTTTTTGGGTCTTCGGAATGTGGATAAAAAACTCTACGATGTTGCCCTAATCTTGGAGTTTAGCCGTCGGGAACAAATAACGAAGCTCATGATTCCGGCAGCATTGCCTAACATATTACTTGGTATCCGTTTAGCCTTAAGTGCGGCTTGGATGTGCCTGGTCGTCGCTGAATTGCTTGGTGCGGATAGAGGGGTGGGCTTCATGATCCAGGATGCCCGTTCATTCATGCAAACGGACGTCGTATTCGTAGGCATCATCATATTTGCCCTCGCTGGTAAAATCTCAGACTCGTTTGTCCGCCTTTTAGAAAATCATTTTCTGAAATGGCAAGATAGCTTTAAAGCGTAATTGAAAAAGGATGACTGCCCGGTGATGGGTGGTCATCCTTTTTCTTATTAGGTATGTATGTTTAATCTATTTTATTATATAAGGGCAAATAAATGGTGAACGATGTTCCTTTGTTCACTTCGCTCTGTACCACGATTTTCCCTTTGTATTTTTGAACGATGGAATAACAAACGGTCAGGCCGATACCGGTCCCCCTATCTTTAAGCGAGTAAAATGGGGTGCCAAGTATTTCAAGCTGCTCTTTTGATAAACCTATTCCTGTATCCGTTATTCGTATTTTTGCCATAGTGCGTTCCTGCTCTGTTTCCACCTTGATGAATCCGGGTTTGTTCATTGACTCAATTCCATTTTTCATGATATTGACCAGTATCTGTTTAAGCTCGATGGGATTCATGTTAATGTGCAGGTCGTCACGGAAATCGAGAAGAAAGCCGATGTTGCGATTATTGGCAAAACTGGTCAATAGGTCGGAAATCTTTTGGATTTCATCATTTAAAGGAATGACCTGTACATTATCCGTTTGCGGTTTAGCTAAAGACAAATAGTCATTGATAATCACTTGTGTATATTCAAGTTCCGTAAGCATGGTCTGTACATAAAATTTTTCCGTTTCATTCAGTTCCTTCTCTTGATCTAATAGCTGGGCAAACCCTTTAACGACTGTAATCGGATTACGTATCTCATGTGCAATGGTGGCAGCTAGCTGTCCGACTGAGTTCAATTGCTTGGCCTGCTGTATTTCCTTATGAAATGCATTATTGGATTCCATCCTATTATTGGTTCCTATGAATACGAATACCAATATGATTTGTATAGCGATGAAATTAAGCGTGTTGCCGAAACTATCCAAAGCGACATATTCATAAGTGTGTTGAAGATCCGTTTTTGAAATGATCAAGATGGAAGCGGGACCTAATAAGATATTTAAACTGGCCACAATATAAAACCCGATCTTATCAAAGAGAAAAATGGGAAACAAGGGTGCTATAGCAAATAAGGCCAGCATGATGGCAGTATCCGGGAATATCCAAAATTTGCTATAAAAATAAACAGTAATTAAGAAAATGAATAGGGTTTTATAAAAATTGACTTCTGTTTTTAAGAAAAATAACAGAGAAATTATCATCCCCGATATTAAAATGACCTGTAATGTCATCTCGTAGGGATTATCTTTCCAACTTATAGGTGATACAGAAATCCCAACTAATAGTAAAAAGGATATCATTGCCATGAAAGCCTTCAGTATAAATCGGTGTTTGTTTTGATAATATTGATAATTTTTTAACATAATTCCCCTTAGTATTAATATTCTGTTTGCTTAATAGTAATATGATACTAGTTTTTTGTAAATCAGAAAAAGATAGATTTTGTCATCGATAACCTTTGTATCTATATTATGGAAAGGGAAAGGTGTGTACTTTCCAATATATGAGATTTATCGTCTGAAAGTTTGGTTTATTATAGGTATGGAAGATTTAAATTGTTTGAATAAGAAGCATGACTTGCATAAAAGCGGAGTAAGGAGTTAAGAAATGCGGAGGGTTTGGAAATATTTGGTTATAATCATTTGGACGGTCGTTTTTTTCTACTATTCCAATATGTACATGCCAAGAAATATTTTATATTTTTTTTAGAAAAAGAGGCTTTTAGGAGGCTTCTTATCATTAATCAAACAATAAAGTTTTCATACAACTTTTTGGTTGGGTAGAACGAACTGCATGAATGCCCTGCTTTTGATAGGTTATTTTAACCATTTTAACTACTATATTATTTCTTTACATTATATTCGCTGTAGATTCACATTCCCCTTTTAAAATAATGGTAATAATAGGAGGGAGAGAGGGAAATGAAAACGAATCTAAAGAAATTCGGTTTTTGTATGATGAGTGCGGCCTTTATATTGCAGGCTACTTCAATGGGGGCCTCCGCTGCAAATGGAAGTCATTCCAATTCATCTATTCATGAGAAGAAAATTGTGAATGTCGCACATAGGGGAGCTTCTGGTTATGCACCTGAACATACCATTCCCGCTTATCAAATGGGAGAACAAATGAAAGGCGACTACATAGAAATCGATCTTCAAATGACCAAGGATGGTAGATTGGTAGCAATGCATGATGAAAAAGTGGATCGTACAACGAATGGTACTGGACTTGTGAAGGATTTAACGCTGGCAGAAATCAAGAAACTGGACGCCGGTACTTGGTTCAATGAAAAATATCCACAATTGGCAAAAGAGGGATATGAAGGGTTAAAGGTCCCTACTCTTGAAGAAGTCTTTAAGAAGTTTGGAAAGAAGGCCAATTACTATATCGAAACAAAGTCCCCTGATGTGTATCCAGGGATGGAAGAAGAACTTCTGCAGGTTCTGGAAGAATATAAAATGGTGGATTCGAAGGGCCGTACAAACAATGTATTAATACAATCGTTCAGTAAAGAAAGCCTTATGAAGGTTCATGATTTGAATCCAAAGTTACCTCTTGTGCAACTTTTTTCATACAAGACCCAAGCAACCATTTCCGATGAAGAATTGGAATCCATAAAGGAATATGCAGTTGGCGTTGGCCCGAACTTCAGTAAAGTTGACGGACAATATGTGAAGATGGTTCGAAACCATGACCTCCAATTCCATCCATATACAGTAAATGAAAGAGCCGATATGAAAAAGGCGCTTGAGTGGGGTGCAACGGGGCTGTTTACGAATTATCCCGATGTGTTCAACGAGGTACTAAGTGAGTATAAGCACAAAGATAATGGAAATAAAGTTATTAAATAAATGGTTTCAAATGTGAGTTCCGGTTTCCGGGGCTTTTTTTTTTGTCATCCAGGTGCAGCATAATGGGCGATTAATTCTTGGGGAAATTAGATGTCCATAGGCTTAGTAGTCTTTCGGACGGGTATATAAAATAAATCAAGAAAATTTTAGGAGGTTGATTATGAAGGCTGTAACTTTTCAAGGAGCAAAAGATATACAGGTAAAACAGGTTGAAGATCCGAAACTTCAGGAAAAGGATGATATTATCGTCCGGGTGACTTCAACAGCTATATGCGGGTCCGACCTCCATATATATCAGGGGGCTTTGCCGACGCATAAAGATTATGTCATTGGCCATGAACCGATGGGCATCGTCGAAGAAGTGGGTCCGGAAGTGACAAAGGTGAAAAAAGGGGATAGGGTTGTCCTGCCTTTCAACATTTCTTGCGGGCACTGTTATTATTGTGAACATGATATGGAGAGTCAATGTGATAATTCCAACCCTAATGAAGCGGTGGATACAGGTGGGTACTTTGGTTTTACGGAACGATATGGGAACTATCCAGGCGGGCAGGCAGAATATTTAAGGGTACCATATGGAAACTTCATGCCGTTTGTCATTCCAGAGTCATGCGAACTAGAAGATGAGTCGCTTTTGTTCATGTCCGATGTGCTGCCAACCGCATATTGGAGTGTAGAGAACGCTGGCGTCAATAAAGATGATACGGTAGCGATATTGGGCTGTGGGCCGATTGGCTTGATGGCTCAGAAGTTCGCTTGGATGAAAGGAGCAAAAAGGGTCATTGCCATCGACAATCTACCTTATAGACTCAATAAGGCTAAACGGATGAATAAGGTAGAGGCGTATAACTTCGATGAATATAACGATATGGGCAGCTACATTAAGGAAATCACTTCTGGCGGTGCCGATGTGGTCATAGATTGTGTGGGAATGGATGGGAAGAAATCGCCGCTTGAGGCGGTTGAGCAAAAGCTGAAACTTCAGGGTGGAACGTTAAGTGCGATCGAGATTGCCCTTAACGCCGTACGTAAATTCGGCACGATTCAACTGACTGGCGTATACGGTTCGAAATATAATATGTTCCCATTAGGCAATATATTTGAGCGGAACATTAACCTGAAAATGGGACAAGCACCAGTCATTCACTACATGCCAAAGCTTTTTGATGAAATCACGGCTGGAAAGTTCGACCCCACGGAAATCATATCCCATAAAGTCCCTCTCGAAAAAGCGAGTGAGGCTTATCAAATCTTTAACGATCATGAAGATGAATGTATTAAAGTGGTGCTAAAGCCGTAATCTGAAGCTCATAAAAAGTCCAATGCATGGAGTTGCATTGGACTTTTTGGTTATGTTCATAAATAGTTAATGGTGTATTATGGATAAACGTATAAAAGAGGTTTGAAATATGAATGATAGTTATGCCTTTGAACCGAAGAAATCAGGTTTACACTGATTTTTTTACTATAATGGGTGGATTCGTTTCAGGGGAATCCGGAAATGTGACGACTGACCCTTCAATTGATGAAGGAGAATATGCCAAGTGAACTTGAATAAGGGTTTTTGGTAAGGAAATGGAGTATTTATATTATATAATGATAGTGACAAAAGGAGGATGTTCAGATGGTATATAACTCGGCAGCAGAACTTTGTGAAGGGTTTGGTTATCCCCCCGTTCACGTTAAATTGACGATAGAGATCAGCGATAAAAGATTGGGACCTGTAAAGGCAGAAGCGGAGATTGCCATCAAGCCTGTTAAGGCAAAGGGATATCTGGAAGTATTGGTGGAAGAATTGGAATCGGAGCATATCTTTGCCGATGAAAATGGCAGTATCTATGGCAGCTTCGGCATCGATCAAAGCATCCAGATATATGATGAAGTCCTGACTACCATTCCGTTCGAAGAGATAATGGGAAATGAAAATTGGAAAGAGACAGTTGAGGAATCCATCACGGCGGATAGACTAAAGGAACAACTGGGGAAATCCCTAAATGATTATCAATTCAGTGATTTGAGCGGGAAATATAAATTCAGGAAAAGATGTACGATAACAGAACTCCAATTCATAGATTAAACGAAAGGAGAAGGCGATATGCTTTCTCTTTTTTACATATGGCCATAATATTTTTCCTTATGATAATCAAATTCTTGCAGTGACACAATCTGTGAGAACCTTTAACCATACACAAGGGGCGCT
Organism: Peribacillus sp. SRI_006; assembly: GCF_057586375.1. Classification (NCBI taxonomy): domain Bacteria; kingdom Bacillati; phylum Bacillota; class Bacilli; order Caryophanales; family Bacillaceae; genus Peribacillus; species Peribacillus sp. SRI_006. Next base: position 17,269 of record NZ_JBYCZT010000018.1, read on the forward strand.
CAGTAGGTTTTTAATGGTTTCAACTTGCATTTATTATATTGCTTTACATAGGTTAATATATTGTTAAGGGCTTTTATAAGAAATAGAAACGAATATTTTAAAAGATAAAAAGGAGAATATATGAAAATTGGTTTGGTACGGCATTTTAAGGTGGCACATGAATTTCCTACTGGGAAATCTGTGACGGCGGATGATATGAAGCAATGGTTTGTGGACTATGATGCAGCGGATATTATTTATGGAACGACTTTATTAGGCGTGGAGGAATGGCAGGAATGTTATTGCAGTGATATGTCGAGAGCCGTCAAGACAGCGGAACACATCTTTCCAGGCACGGTTCATCGGATGGAGGAGCTGCGGGAAATACCTTCTCCCCCTCTGAGAGGAAGGATTAAGCTGCCGTTCATCCTTTGGGCCATCTGGATTCGCTGCTGCTCGGTGATCAACAAGCAGACAAGGGCGGAAATTAAGTTTGCTGAGCAAAGAATCAATAAAGTATTGGATGAAGTCTTTGCAAAGGGGGAAAGGAATGTTCTGATCGTGAGTCATGCCGCCCTCATGGTATATATGAGGAAAGAGCTGATCCGACGGGGGTTCACCGGTCCAAAGTTCAAGATTGCTAGAAATGGAAAATTGTATGTATTTGAAAGCGGAAAAGGGAAATGAATATATGGTTCCCACCGGAAAAGGTAAGCCATTTTGCGAAGAAAGAGACATGCATTTTCCGAATAGTTATTCTTTTTTTATTGGTTGTGGTTTATTATTGTAATAGTGTAATTTTTACGAATTCAATATTGGGGAAAGAGGGGTGGACATTTTGCTGAAGGCAGTTTTTTTTGATTTAGATGATACATTACTATGGGATCAGAAAAGTGTAAAAGAGGCTTTTGTGGCCACATGCGAAGTTGCCAAGGAGAAATATGGTCTGAATGTCGACGAGTTTGAAGAAGCGGTGCGGAAGGAAGCGCGTGATCTTTATTCTTCTTACGATACATATGCATTCACTCAAATGATCGGAATCAACCCATTTGAGGGACTATGGGGGAATTTTCAGGATGATCATGATGAATTCCGGAAGATGGCCGGGATTGTACCGGCTTATCGGAAAGAAGCGTGGACGAGGGGCTTGAAGGCATTAGGGATCGATGACCCGGAATTTGGGCTTGAACTGGCAGAACGTTTCCCGGCCGAAAGACGCAAAAAGCCATTTATCTATGAAGAAACATTCCGTGTTCTGGATGAATTAAAAGGGAAGTACAAATTGCTATTGCTTACGAACGGATCTCCTGAGCTGCAAAATACCAAACTTGAAATAACGCCTGAACTGGTTCCTTATTTCGACCAAATCGTGATTTCAGGCGCATTTGGACGAGGTAAACCGGATGCCTCCATTTTTGAGCATGCTTTGGAAATCATGGAGCTAGATAAGGATGAAGTATTGATGGTCGGCGATAATTTAATGACCGATATCCTTGGAGCATCACGGGTAGGCATAAAGTCGGTTTGGATAAATCGCCATGATAAGGAACGGAATGAAGTGATTCCAACCTACGAAATCACGCATTTAGAGGAGCTTTTCCCTATCCTTGGGGGCCTGGGGAATTAATTGGCGGTCCTCCTCCAAATAACAAATTTTAGATGATTGCAGAGAAAATACTAGGTCTTTTAAATTATTTACAGAATGAAAAGGGTGAGATATAGTTACCCTGTAATCAATTAAATTATTCAGACTAGGGGTGTCCAATAAAAGTTGGGCTGAGAGAGAAGCGCTTAAGCTTCTTAACCCTCAGGACCTGATCTGGTTCATACCAGCGTGGGGAAGTTAGAATCTACTTAACGATGACCTTTCAACTGGTCATTTCTGTAGTCATACTAACGTTAGCCGGGTCTTAAATATGAGACCTGGCTTTTTCGTGCGAAATGGATTGGATTTTGTCCTTTTTAAATGAACTTAAAAAGGAGAAATGAAATCATGAAGAGTAATTCAGTAAATGACATGAACGTTTCAATTATGTCCAGTTTTGCCGGAAGTAAAAAAGTGTATGTTGAGGGATCTAGACCCGATATTAAAGTACCTATGCGTGAAATTGAGCTAAGTCCGACGACAGGGGCATTCGGCGAAGAGGAGAATCCGCCTTTACGTGTATATGATACAAGCGGCTTCTATACGGATTCAGAATATCCGATTGATATTCATAAAGGCCTTGCCCCGATTAGACGCAGCTGGGTTCTGGAACGGGAAGATGTTGAAGAGTATGAAGGGCGTGAAATAAAGCCGGAAGATAACGGATATAGAAAAGTGGAGTCACAATCCAATGCCGAAGTTTTTCCGGGATTGAAAAGAAAACCATTGCGTGCGGTGAAAGGGAAAAACGTAACCCAGCTCCATTATGCCCGCAAAGGGATCATTACTCCAGAAATGGAGTTCATTTCGATCAGGGAAAATGTAGCCCCTGAGTTTGTAAGGGAAGAGGTAGCTAGCGGGCGGGCTATCATTCCGGCAAATATTAACCATCCTGAAAGTGAGCCCATGATCATCGGACGTAATTTTCACGTGAAGATAAATGCGAATATTGGAAATTCAGCTGTCAGTTCATCGATCGAAGCTGAAGTGGAGAAAATGACTTGGGCTACACGATGGGGTGCAGACAACATAATGGATCTTTCCACAGGAAAGAATATTCACACGACGCGGGAATGGATTATCAGGAATTCACCTGTGCCTGTTGGGACGGTTCCGATATATCAAGCATTGGAAAAAGTGAATGGGGTCGCGGAAGATTTAAATTGGGAAGTATTCCGGGATACATTAATCGAGCAGGCTGAGCAAGGTGTCGATTACTTCACCATACACGCTGGTGTGCTTTTGCGATACATCCCAATGACAGCAAAGCGAGTTACGGGGATTGTTTCCCGGGGAGGCTCCATCATGGCACAATGGTGCTTGGCCCACCACCAAGAAAGCTTTCTCTATACACACTTTGAAGAGATTTGTGAAATCATGAAGACGTATGATGTTTCTTTCTCATTAGGTGACGGTCTCCGTCCGGGATCCATTGCAGATGCAAACGATGAGGCACAATTTGCGGAATTGGAAACACTTGGGGAATTGACGAAGATTGCTTGGAAGCACGATGTTCAAGTCATGGTGGAGGGACCCGGTCACGTACCGATGCATTTGATTAAAGAAAATATGGATAAACAGCTGGAAGTCTGTCAAGAAGCACCATTCTATACCCTGGGACCATTGACGACGGACATAGCTCCTGGATACGACCATATCACTTCTGCGATTGGTGCTGCCATGATTGGATGGTTTGGAACGGCCATGCTTTGCTATGTGACACCGAAAGAGCATTTGGGACTTCCGAATAAAGAGGATGTTCGGGTAGGGGTCATTACTTATAAAATTGCAGCACACGCAGCTGATCTTGCAAAAGGCCATCCGCAGGCAAGAAAACGGGATGATGCCCTTTCGAAGGCTAGATTCGAATTTCGTTGGAGAGATCAATTCAATCTTTCCCTTGATCCTGAAAGGGCGGTTGAATATCACGATGAAACTCTTCCGGCAGAAGGTGCCAAAACAGCCCATTTCTGTTCAATGTGCGGACCGAAATTCTGCAGTATGAGAATCTCTCAGGACATCCGTGATTTGGCGAAGGAAAAGGGTCTGGGCTTTGAGTCGGTAATTGATGAAGGGCTTAAAGAAAAAGCGAATGAATTTAGGAAAACGGATGGGGAAATCTATCAATGATTCCGACGAGAGGGAGAATTCGATGAATCGGGTAATCCAGATAAAAGTTGAAATGAAACAGTTGGAAACTCAATTGGAGCAGCTGAAAAGGGAGCTGAATATTTTTCGGGAGAATTGCAACCATGAATTTGTGAAAAATGATTATAGTCAACAATGTACAAAGTGCCACTTGATCGAAAGTCTTCAATGGTAATGATTCCTTAATCGTCCTTTTGGAATGAATCCCTTAATCATGTTGATTCGATTACAAAACATGATTAAGGGGATCTATCATTACTATTTACATACTTGTTTTATTGATATGAAGGGGAGGAGGGACAAGCCATCCTTTTTCCTTATTCAATCTTAGGAAGTCAGCACCCAATGCAGCTTTGTTGGTATGGAATTGCGCAAACATCTGTGCAATATCTTCGCGGATGCATTGACCCATCATTTGGCTGCAAGCAACTAATCCTGCATTAATATCGATTGATACTGAAGCGGAGATTTCAGGATCTTGAAGACGTGCCCCGACGGGAATATCCTCCAAATTAGCTTTAGGCCTTTCAGGTGGTGAGGGAGGCAGTCCTACGTTATTTTCTTTTAATAATGATTCAAGTTGGTCATGTTCCTGTTTCCCTTGATAGATCACTTCAACAAGCAATTTATGCAGGTCTTTGTCGCCAGTATGATTAAGCATGGTTTGATGACAGGCAATCAACCCTTTTGTAGTTGTTAGAAATGCCCATGTTCCAAAAACCTCTCCGTAATGCATAGGCTCATCTTTCGGATTTCCGCTTAAAATTCCCATAACCATCCTCCTTGAAATTCATTAACGAATTTAAGTTACCCTGAATTCATCCAAGCATGCATCGTTGGTGTTTGGGAAATGTTAGAGGGCTTTTAATGCTTACCCTTTTATTCCTTGCAGCCATTCTTGATAACATTCATCACACAGCATTTCGTTTCTATCCGTGTCAGTAATTTGAAATGTTACTATATGGATTTTTTTTCTTCCGTGACATCACTACAATAGAAGCATTGATGTGTCATTAGAAATCCTCCCATGTATATAAAGTGTTTATAGTTTAAAGCGCCACGATTTTTTTATACAGAAAAAATGATGCAGCAGTTTATTGGTCTTCTTGGAAGAGTTTAGATTGAATAATCCGGTTGGGGTTTAACATACTAAACGTGTTCGCTTGATTGATAAAATGAGGAGGGAAATACAATGCAAAACCAATATCAACAAGGTCAAGTACACCAGAACATGCAAACGGGTGCTATCCCCCCACAATTGAATCACGGTGGTCACGAAGTATTCGATGTACATGAAGTGCTGTCGGGAGCGATCGGTACTTTAAACACGTATACTCTTTTGCGTCAGCATGTCCAAGATCAGGAATTACTCGACATTCTGGATCGTCAATATCAGTTCATCCAAGATGAATATAATATTTCATTGGAGTGCTTCCAAACGGGCCAGGATCCTTCTAAACCAACTCAGAGCTACAAAATGAATCAAGGTAACGATTTTATATATGGATTGACACCAACCCAGCCAAAAAAACCTTTGCAATCCGTATCGGAAATTACGGATGAATGCATTTCAGGCTTGATGCTTGCGGCTGTTAAGTCTGCGGCATCCATGAAGGCGATGGCAGCGCTTGAAATAACGAATCCGGTGGTTCGCCGCGTATTTGCAGATTCCGTTCCGAACTGCATTGAAATGGCCTATGAGATTTCGATATATCAAAACAAACATCATTATTACCAAGTTCCGCAGCTTGCACAGCAGGATATGCAACAAATGATGAATTCGTATGCCCCCGCACAAGGAAATAACAACAACATGAGTCATTAAAAGCAGTTATTAATAACATAAAGAAGGGATAGGACTGATTCTCCTATCCCTTCTTTATCATTGTTTCATCTGATTTATTTCCTGAATGCATTCCTGGATGAGGGTAACAGCCTGGCTCATGGTTGCTCCTCCGCCAAATGCCGCGGTCACACCAATGGCTTCAAGAATTTCTTGTTCGGAACAGCCTTGATCAAGACATCCTTTTGTATGATAGATAATACAGTATTCATCTTGTGAATATAAGCTTATTCCTAGTGCGATAAGCTGTTTTTCTTTCTTGGACAATTGACCTTCTTTAAAGCACTCTTCCGTAAATGAATTGAATTTCTCAGCAAGATCTGGCATTTTATGCGTAAAGACACCGATTCCAGCTTTATAATCACGAAGAGCATTTTCAGTAGAATTGTTCGCTTCATATTCCATTTTCATTCAGCTCCATCCAAAATTTTTTCATCAAAAATTAGTATGAGCTAAATGTTGGACGATTAAACAGAAACGCAGGAGTTTACCGAAGTAATCATAGAACCGCCTTCCTACAAGGCAAGTGACCCCTTGGGGCGGGTGGCTTTGAACCATTGATAGCAAAGGATGCATATAAGTGCAACGTCAATCGCATCACCAGCATAGTACATTAACATTCCGCCATTTTCCGCTTGTACCTTGGTGACTCCGCTTGGCGGGTGGGCAAAAATATATTTAGAAAGGATATCATGGCCGGCCAGTGAAATTGTAAATACGATAGCTCGAAATATGAAGCTGAACCTGTGGGGTGCAGGGTCCATATAAATCATAGACGCAGTGAATAGATAGCCCGCTATGAACACGTGAAAATGCACTAATGCATGCAGAAGGGGATTCTGATGCATCAACCGGTACAGACCAGTCGTATAAAGGATCCAAAGCCCTCCAATATTAAGCGCAGAGGCAGTGATTGGATTGCTTAAAAATCGCAGCGGCCAACTTTTCAACACCTTTGAAAGGCGTCTTGCTGATTGTACATCAAGTGTTCGCAGTGCAAGCGTAATGGGTGCAGCAAGCACGAGCAGGATGGGTGCAATCATTCCAAGCAGTAAATGACCAACCATATGCGCCGTGAAGTCCATATGCGCACGATTGGCTATTAGGCCTATGATTGCAGAGGCTGCACAGAGAGTGCCAAGAATCCAAAAGAAGGTACGGTATAATGGCCATTTTTTATAGCGGCGGTTCGAAATGATGACAGCTGCGATATAAATCACTAAACCCGGCATGAGTAGCATCAATAAAACCGGTTCAAAACCAGTTCCGTTATCATGAATATGTCCATTACTGTGCATTGCTGGCGTCTTCTTTCATTTTAAGTAAGCTGCGCCTTGTTTGAATGACGAGGGTAATGCCAATCAAGATCATGATTGTAGCGGCAATGTTCCAAGTCAAGTCGTATGGGAAAATATCGACATTGTAACGGATTTGATGGAGGCGCATGAGCTTGTGCTGGATGATTCCGTCATATAACTGGAAAGAACCTGCCCCGAGCAAAACTCCCCCTATCCACCTTTTCAGCCATAACCCCTTTCGACGGCGAAGGTCAGCGAACATGAATAACGACCCGACCGTTGCGAACCAGCTTAGGGCATGAAATAAACCATCCGAGATAAGCCCGATACTGGTTGTGGATTTGTCATAGAAATGATGCCAATGTAATAGTTGATGAAAGATGGCTTCATCGATGAATGCAACCAATCCGATCCCGAATAGAAAACCGGACCATAGGTTACGAGCGGAATAAGTATAACGTAATTCTGAAATGGATTGATCTCTTTGATTTCGGGGCTTGAAATCCATTTTTCATCCTCCTTTTTCCTATATATGGTTCTTTCTACTTTACCCTGTATTTTAAAGTTATAGACAGGTAGATGGACCTTTTATATATCTTATTTATTGAGCGATTCATAGCACAAAGAAAATCCTTGGCTTATTAGTTCAGTCATCAATGTTAATGGTATGTAAATTTCTTCTAATTATTGTTCATTATAACTGAATTATGGTTTTAAGCATGTACAGGCGGGTAATAAAAAACCGTATATCATAAAAAAAAGGAGGAGTTAATATGTTTCGCCATCAAAAAGAATTGCAATTTGAAGTTAAGGTAGATCGACCAGATCCGATGCTTGCCCGTCAAATTCAGGAAGTGTTAGGTGGACAGTTTGGGGAAATGACTGTCATGATGCAATACCTTATTCAGGGATTTAACTGCCGTGGAGAAGAAAAATACAAAGATATGCTGATGGATATCGGTACAGAGGAAATTGGACATGTAGAGATGCTTTGTTCACTCATTAGTCAATTGCTTGATGGCGCTTCTCCGGAAGATCAAGCAGAAGCCGCAAAAGATCCTGCTACAGCAGCGATCATGGGTGGTATCAATCCCCAGCATTTGCTCGTAAGCGGTCTTGGCGGACTGCCAACCAACTCGAATGGGGTGCCTTGGAACGGATCTTATATCGTAGCCAGCGGAAATTTATTAGCAGACATGCGATCCAATCTGCATGCTGAAAGCCAAGGACGCCTTCAAGTGGCCCGTTTATATCATATGACAAAAGATGAAGGGGTACGTGCTACCTTCCGTAAAATGTTAGCCCGTGATCGTTACCACCAATATCAATGGATGGCGGCCATTGCAGAACTTGAAGAAAAAAATGGCGTGGTTGTTCCCGCATCATTCCCACCGGAAGCGGAAATGGAATCTCAACCGGAAGCGTACGAATTCTGGAACTTATCGGAAGGTAATGAATCGGCAGATGGCCTATGGGCAACAGGAAGCGCCCCAGATGGTACGGGAGATTTTATTTATGTAGCTGAACCAGTCGCAAAAGGACAGATTCCTAACCCTAAGGTTCCGGCAGCACAATTGCATCATGACCTGGATAGAAGTCAATCGCTTAATAAAAGATAATATAAACTTTTCAAAAAAAGCTCGATGGCCCCGAAAGGGACATCGACTTTTTTTATTCTGCCTTGTTTGCCAAAACCTAATTATTTGCTTGTGGATATTTTTTGGAGTAGGATAGTTTCCATCTTCAAGACAAACCATTTTAAAAGGATGGTCACTAATTTAATGGTAAGGAGTGGGGCAAATGAAAGCAGTAGTGTTTAAAGAACCGGGTGGTGCTGAACAATTACTATTTAAAGATTTTTCAAAGCCCGTGCCCGGTAAAGGGGAAATATTAATAAAGGTTAAAGCGTCTGCGATAAATAGAACGGATATTGTTTCCCGGGAAGGGAAATCCGGTTATATGGCCAATCCAATATTGGGGATTGAAGTTTCCGGGGAAGTGGTGGAAACAGGGGAAGGAGCAAATATACAATCGGGAACGAGGGTGATGGGCCTTGTAAACGGCGGCGGTTATGCTCAATATGCTTTGATGCCGGCTGATCGTGCAATGAAGATACCGGATAACCTGTCATTTGAAGAAGCGGCAGCGATTCCTGAAGTATTCTTGACTGCGTACCAAACCTTGTTTTGGTTAGGTGAATTGACGGATCAAGAAACGGTATTGATTCATGCTGGCGGAAGCGGTGTAGGCACAGCAGCTATCCAACTGGCAAAAAAACTGACAAAAGCGAAAATCATCACTACAGCCGGCTCAAAGGAAAAATTGGATTTCTGTCACTCACTAGGAGCGGATATCTGTATCAACTATAAAGAACAAGCTTTTGATGAGGAAATCCTGAAAGCTACAAATAATCAAGGAGTGGATGTTATCCTGGATTTCATCGGTGCTTCTTACTGGGAGAAAAACCTTAAAAGCATAAAAACTGATGGACGATGGGTACTGATAGGCATTCTAGGCGGAACTGTAGTCGAGAAGGTGAACCTGATGGAACTTCTCTTAAAAAGAGTTCAATTAAAAGGCACTCTACTAACTCCCCGGAGTGATGAATATAAAAAAGAGTTAACGGAAGAATTCGTTAAAAAGGCAATGCCGTTGTTCCTCAAAAATGAAATCAAGGCAATCGTGGACCATGTCTTCCCTTTTGAAGAGGTACAAAGGGCGCATGAACATATGGAAGCCAATAAGAATGTAGGTAAAATCATCTTACAGGTAAATGAATGATTAAAGAAAAACTGCCTCGGTGCATGAATGGGGGAGGTTGCCCAGGATTAAGACAAGATTGGGCGACCTCTTTTCAGGTGATAAGCAAAAGGTGGAGCTGATGGCAGATTGATTGAAGGATGAAATATGGACAAAGTATAATGAATATATACAAAGTCAAGATACGCTTCACCGGTATCTGTCTAAGGGGGGAATCTTAATGAATGAACTGAATGCATTATTCAGGAAAAGAATAGGGCTCCAGGAAGATGTGAAACTGACATTTGAGAAATTAGACGAAATTCTCGATAAGACAGCGAAAACCATTCCTTTTGAAAACTTATCAATCATGGCATCCCATCTGAGTGATATCAATAAAGCGAATATCATGAACAAAGTCCTCCTGAGGAATGAGGGGGGATTATGCTATGAATTGAATTCAGCCCTTTATTTTTTCCTGTTGGAAAATGACTTTGATGTATCTTTGGTTCGTGGTGTCATCTATAATCAGGGGTGGATGACCATAGGAAGGACACATGTCACCATTCTATTGAACCATGAGGGCCAAACCTATTTGATCGATACGGGTTTTGGCGGGAATCTGCCATTAAAACCAGTTCCGTTGAACGGGCAAACGGTCGTTTCCCGAAATGGAGAATTCAGGATAAAAAAAGAAAGTACTAACCACGGAGATCATATCCTTGAATTAAAACTGAAACATAAAGATCGCGATTGGAGAATAGGCTATGCTTTCGATTCTTCACAACCCGTGGGAAATGTAGCGGAACTTAATGAGGTCCAAACGATCATCAGGGAAAATCCCCAATCGCCATTCAATAAACATCCATTAATCACCCGGTTGACAAACAGCGGGAACATCACTTTAACCGATACTTCCTTTACACAGTGGGAAAATGGAAAAGTGACGAAAGAAGAAATAGATGGAACACGATTTAAAGAGTTAATGAAACAGCACTTCGATAGATAGTATAAAAAAATCTGAATATCAAAGGCATCCTTTTCGAAAGATTGTCCATTCTAGTCAGTTTTTTATAGAATGGTCTTTCCATAGGATGTCATGGATATGCCAGACTTAGAAAACTATTACTATATTAATTTGCGACACTCCTGCTGAATAGTTGGCCGGTAGAGAACCCGCTGAATGCTTTATGGCGGAAAAGTAGCGAATTTCTGAGAACACTTGAAAACTGTAGGCAAACTGTCTTACTACGAATTTGTCTACAGTCTGAAACATCCATTATGGATGTTTTACTATTTATTCAATACATTCGAATTCAGTGGGGTGAGAAGGATATGGAGAAGAAGAACCGATTGGTTTTTACTAGATCGAATGCAGCTGCTAAACGAAAATTCGATGAAGCCATCACCATTTTGGAATATAGTGTAATGCTTGTTGAATTCTTTGGATTACATGAATTCAATAATATAATTGCCGGACAGTTAAGGCTGATTCTATGTGAAACGAAAAATACGCGCATAAAGCGGGAAAAGGTCACAATTGACCAATCCTTAATAAAGAAAATCAATCCTAACCCGAAATTGTATCCCATTAAAGACTCCAATCAAATGAGCAATGATCATGATCATATTACGGAAGAACTCTTCGATTATACTAAACAAAGGATTGAGCTAAAGCTTTGGAGAAATCAAATTATCTATAAAATCGACATCGAAGGAAAAACCCAGGAAATTAAAGTCATTGATTTTATTAAGGAAACAGCTAATAAAATTGGCGGTGCACATGCTGAATCAAGTTTCCCTAATAAGTCCATTATTTCTGATGGACATACGAAAATCATGTTAATAGGTATAGCGAAAGGGTTATTCAAATCCATAGGCAGGGATTATAAAAAACATGCCTCCCTGAACCTTTCACATATCATGCAAAAAATCGAACAATCAACTTTGGAAGACTAGACAGAGGAAGGACTTTTGACCAAGTCCTTCTTGCTTTATTTCCAAGCACGATCCGGCAGGAATGAATACCTCAAATACCCTCTCTATCACTAAACCATTCTTTTTCCTCGTTAAACCACGCTCGATGGCATGCTGTTCACTTTTATCCAGACCTTTAATATGATCGCCATCAGGTTACATTCAGTCACGAGTGTACTCCATATTTTCTGCATATTTAATTGGTAAGATGGATGTAATCATAAAGGAGGTTTTATTCAATATGAAAATAAGAACAAAATTGCCTATCATCTTATCATTATTTGCAGCCCTGTTTTTAGTCCTTGGAGCATGTTCCAACAGCGATGATAAAAACAAAGAAGAGAAAGAAGTAAAGGAACATAGTGAAATGGACATGAACCATTCTAGCTCGGATGATGTTCCGGAGGGATTAAAACCGGCAGAAAATCCAACCTATGAAGTTGGAAGTCAAGCGATTATCGAATCAGGTCATATGGAAAGCATGAAAGGGGCGGAAGCAACAATAGTGGGTGCCTTTGATACGACTGCTTATGCAATTTCGTATACGCCTGCAACTGGCGGAAAAAAAGTGGAAAATCATAAATGGATCATTCACGAAGAAATCAAAGATGCAGGTGAAGTGGCGTATGAACCCGGAGCGGAGGTCACAGTAAATGCTTCTCATATGGAAGGGATGAACGGGGCAGTCGCTGAAGTTGAATCTGCCGAAAAAACGACTGTTTATATGGTCGATTTCACACCGACTACGGGAGGAGAAAAAGTGAAGAACCATAAATGGGTAACCGAAAGCGAATTATCAGCGCCTAAATGATTTAACATCATGAGTTCAAAAACAGAAGAAAAAAGGATTGGAAACTCCTTCTTCTGACTAGGAGGCTTGGCAGAAAGTAGGAAAGGGGTATGTGTAATGATTTCCACTCTAGGCACTCGCTTTCCGCGGGCGGTCCGGGAGCCTACTCGGCGCTCGCCTGCGGGGTCTCCCTGGCCACGCTTTTCCCACAGGAGTCTCATACCTTCCGTTCCAATCAACTGGAATTTTATAAAAGTAATATTGTAGGGAAACTGGCTCTTTTTTTCAATTCGTTTACAGTTTGGCTATTCCATCAATTTATTGACAAAAGGGTGTTCGAATTGGTCCCACCCCGAACCATGAAATTAAAACAAGATTAGATTTTCATTGGTGTTTTTTTCCTGTAATTCTCATTGGATTAAAGAGATTTGCGACATTCCAGCCCAATAACTGGCTAGCCGGAGACCCCGGAGACGCTTGCGCCGAGGAGGCTTGGCAGACAGTCGGAGGAAAGGGAGCGGGTTTCTGAAATCAACAGAACCATTCAAATAAAAAATGCAGGTAAACTTGATTTTCATTGAGCTTATCCACAGTCTGAAGGAATGGTAAACAAAACCATTCCTTTTTTGTGTGAATGAATTTTCTTGAAAATTACTTTACTTGGAGTGTAAAACATTAGTTTCTGTTAATATGGCTTTATCTGAAATATGAAAATGGGGTGCAAGTATGATGGCTGGATTAATTATTAGACCTTTTATGGAAAGTGACCTTGAGGCGCTGAGCAATTATTGTTTACCTATAGAACAAGCAATCTATACTTCTATACCTTTAAAAGTTATCGAAGACTTCAGGAAGGATAAATATAATCTCCCCATGGTCATTTATTTAGATGAGGATTTGATTGGTTGTTTTGCCTTATATACGGATAAAGCGGGAAATCAATATACAAATAATGAGAATGCGATCCTTCTTAAATCATTCTCCTTGGATTTGCGCCATCAAAAAAAAGGCCTAGCTTTTAAGGCGTTAAAAGTGCTTCCTGATATGATCAAACTAAGTCATCCAGATAAAGATGAGATTATTCTAACGGTGCATCATTCGAATATCCCAGCGATAAATTTGTATAAGAAAGTTGGATTCATTGATAAAGGATACAGATTTAACGGGGAAGAAGGGGAGGAATTCATTTTCCACTTTGCTTTGGATTAAGGGGAATTTAGCTAACTTCTGGAATGCTTTGTCCCGATAGGAAAAGCATGTAATTAAACGACAGTATACAGTCAGCTTAAATATGATGAAGTGGTTAAACGCAAAAATAAGCATCAAAACGATGCTTATTTTTTTTGAATATATTCCAAACGATATGATTAAGAATTCATGGAATCCATCCTATAATTTCTAAAATCGTCAGAAGAATCTCAAAGACAATGAGAATTACAATGATCCATTCAACGAATAGTCCCCTGATTGAATGGCTGATGTTAGAAAATCCATCCATGATGTTATATAAAATTTCGGTTTTACTTTTCAGGATTTTGTACCGATCATTCAATTCAAAAAATTCAAGCATTCTATCATAAAATTCGCCGGCAATGCTGCTTGTCCATGTAATATCAGGTTTATCCAGAATCATGATATATGCCAGGGTATTGTACTCGTGACGTACGATTTTTGCCGTAGTCCTCGCTAGTTCCTTGTTACCGATTCTGAGCTTGCCTTTTTCCAGTCGGTCAATCATGGCTTCAAGCTTGTCGTGGATTTTTCCTAGTTGCTCCTCCGTCTTTTCAAGTGCCACCGATTTTGCGAGAATGGTGGAAATTAATTCAGGGTAGAAAAATTCATATTTAGGAACAACTACATATTCGTCTGTCAAATTGATGTTTTCAGTTTCACTGAAGTGAAGGCTGTAATCATCCGTATATCTATCTACATTGACGAGATCAATGTCGGGCTCGAATGATTGGATAAAGGAGGAAAATGCCTTGATCTCATCCTCATGTGAGTAATTGATGAAGACGATGCTGCCAAAGGAAAAAACCAGCACCTGCTGCGATTCGTCCACATTTTTATAAAGGATGGAACGTAGAATATCGCCTTTAAGAATTAAAGGCTCTTCCCAGGTGAATTTTTTGGGGATGCCGCAATGAATGGCGATTTTGTTCAAATCGATTTCATTAGTGATTGCACATGCTTTAAAGGTAATTACTTCCATCTATATCACTCTCTTCAGCAAATTGGTCTTTTTTCGATTCTATTCTATTCTTACAAAAACATGCTTGAATAATTCTGGAAGGTAGAGAAAAATCAACAGACTGGTAACTAAACCAATAACCCCATTATGGATATAAAAATAATCAAGTCTAAGCTTTTGGGAAATATATAAGAGGGCGATTCCGGTATCTGGATCGTCCTTCTTTATTTTGCTTGTTTATACATACTGAAACTTTACAAAAGGCTCTTTTCGTAAAGATTGTTGTTTTTAAACGAAACTATTTAAGGTTGATTGGAGCGGAAGTGCGAGACTCCTGCGGGAGAAGCGGGAGAGGTGAGACCCCACAGGCGTTTACGCCGAGGAGGCTCACCGCCCGCACCAAGGAAAGCGAGCATCTTGAGGGGAAATCAACCACTACCCACTACCTGGTAAATAGCAACAAAGTATGTGAAAACAGCCTTACAAAAACATATAAAAGTTCATGAAAACTTTACTTTTATTTACAGAATTCTCACATTGATGTCAATATTCAGTAATACATGTTTGTTATAATCGATTGACGGTTTTAAAAGTGGTTGGAAAAGGGTCTTTTAAAAATCCTTCATTTACAGATAAGTAGCAGGCTGATTGAAGATGACTGAACAGTAGGAGTGAACAAAAATGGAGGAATCTATAAATCTATATGAGCTTACATTTAGTGAAAAAGATAGATATGTGATCATTACGAATGCTTATCCACATGAAGATCAGTTATATCGGAATGGGTTTATCCACCGAAGAGTCAAGGCTTATCTGGATGAGGGTTTGAAGGTGGATGTCTTTGTTTTGCATCCTGCCTATAAAAAAGCGGAAAAGTATACGTATGAAGATGTGCCTGTTTATCGAGGAACTGAACAGCATTTGCGCATTTTCTTAAATCATAAAATACATAAAAAAGCGCTCATTCATTTTGTTAATCCAAAAATGGTGCAAGCGATAAAAGAAACGAACACGGATTTACCGATTATCACCTGGATACATGGATTTGAAACGGAGGCATGGCATAGAAGATGGTTTAATTTTCTTGAAAGCCCTGAAAGCTTGAGGAAGATACTTGAAATGTCGGACGATTATTATGTATCACAGCTTTCTTTTATGAATTGGTTTTATCAAACGACTGAATTGGATACAACCTTTGTTCATATATCCAAATGGTTCAAAGAGCATATAGCGGAATGTGATGCAAGAGCAGAATCGAAAAATTCAATAATCATTCCTAATGTCATAGATGACAATCTGTTTACCTTTATTGAAAAGCCAGCTGAAATGCGGACAAAAGTCCTTTCAATCAGGCCATACGCTTCACGAAAATACGCCAATGACCTATCGGTGAAAGCAGTGCTGGAACTATCGAAGAGACCATACTTCGATAAGTTGGAATTTGCATTTTATGGCGATGGAAAATTGTTCGACCAAACCGTTGAGCCAATCCGGGATTTTGAGAATGTAACGATTCATAAAGGTTTCCTTTCTCAGGAGAAAATCGCTGCATTACATAAGAAGTATGGAATTTTCCTTTGCCCGACCCGTTTGGATTCTCAAGGGGTTTCCATGTGTGAGGCAATGTCGAGCGGACTAGTGCCGATTTCAACAGATATTACGGCAATCCCGGAATTCGTTAAACATGACGTTTCTGGCCTTCTAACAAAACCTGAGTCTCCTACCGATATTGCCGATGCAATAGAGCGCTTATATTATAACTCGGACGTATTTTTAAGAGTGTCAAAACGAGCTTCTCAGTCGATTCGGGAAAAATGCGCTGTAGATGTTGTTATAAAAAGAGAATTGGAGATCATCAAAGGTTAATGGAGGGGAGTTTTTTCAATATGGACGAGCGAAACGAATATTGGAAAACGATGTATGAGGAACTCGAATTACAAATGAAAGACATGATGTCCATGACATTGGAGCTCATAGAGAGCAACGGCATGGAAAAACAAAAAACCATTGAGAAAGTTACAAAAGAAAATAATAGGCTGCGAGAAGAATTAGAAAAAAGTAAGATGGCCCAAATGGAAAATATTAAGCTTAACAAAGAAATACGAAGACTTAAGTTGTTAGAACATAAATTCAACGTTACGTATGCAGGGAAATTCACATTAAAATATCTTGCGCTTAAATCATCTATTAAAGAACAAATAAAGAAATAAAAATTCATATCAGATTTCAGTCATTGGAGTGAAAACTTTGAATTCACATGAACTAGTTGAAAACAGAAAAATGAAGGTACTTCTATTTGGCTTTATAGACATGAATTCAATGGATGGATCTGCAGTATTTTTATCTTCCTTAGCATCGACCATTGCGTTAGATTCCAACATCGAAGTTGACTTACTTTTAGCTAGTCCGGTCAAACGTGATATCTTAATTCAGCCACTAGAGAAATTTGATAATATAACCATTCTCAATCCTTTTGTAGATCCTTTTTTTAATGCCGCCGGTGATGAATGGGTAAAAAAAGGTGTCATTGATTTCGATATAGCTGAAATGCTCATTTCTCATTATTGGAGTCAAAAGGAATATGATTGGCTATTTGTCAGAAGCATTGAGACTGTTGAAAAAATCGCAAAGCATAAGCAGATCATAAAGAATACATTAGTTTATGCTACAGGATTGACTCACATAGGTCAGGATGTTAATGAAGAGAAATTCGAGAGCATCAAAAATATATATGATCAGTGTGCGTATTTCTTATGTCAAACAGAAGAGATGTGCGAATTTGTCATCGAAATTCTTAATTTGAATAAAGAAAAAAACAAAGTTTCCCTGCTTACCCCGATGATACCAAACGTTGAATCAGCGGAAGGGCAGACCCGGTTAAAAAACAAGCTTGTATATACAGGGAAATTCGACCCGGATTGGAAGACCATTCCCATTATTACTGCTTTTAAAGAATTAAAACGTGAGATCCCGAATCTATCACTTGATGTGGCGGGGGATAAATTCAAATGGGTTAAAGATGATTCTCAGTTTAAGGAAGAGGCGGCATACCTCCTTAAAAATACGGATGGGCTTACATGGTACGGTGCTTTGACAAGGGAGAATGCCCAACAATTAATCGTGAATAGTGATATTGGGATAACCTGGAGAAGTGAGGAAATGGACAGCAGTCTGGAACTGTCTACAAAGCTATTGGAGTATGGGATTTTAAGGAAGGCTGTAATAATGAATCCAACCAAAATGCATATGAAGCTTTTTGGCGAAGATTACCCGTTATATGCTGTTACAGAGAAGGGTTTCCGAGACGCTGTCAAATTAGCATTATGTAATAAGGATATATATGAGTTTGCGGCCCAACGAATGTATCAAGTTAGCAGGCAGTTTTTATTTTCGGAAGCAATAAAAAAACTGCAAGGACCATTATGGAGCAAGCGCATTACCGATTATGTGAATGAAAGTGCGAATAAGTTTTATATTGATGAAGATGACTTTGATGAACTGATTAGGCATACATCATTAAAAAAAGTGAAAATATTGCCTGCGGAGTTTAATGTTGACGAAGTTTTCACTTATATTGTCAAAAACATACCTGAAGAAATAAAACGAGTCGAAAAACTGTTTAAACTGTCTGGGTATGGTCAAATCATTTCAGCAGAAAAAGCTGGATGTTATACATTTCTCCACATCAATAAAAGGTATGGAAACTTTGAACGAAATTTTCAAAATAACGTCCCTTATCTAAAAACGATAGGATTTGAAACCTTTGGCAATCCAAAGCTAAAACCAAAAGATGTGGAGATTTCAATCAAAGAACGGGCAGTTGTTGATAAAGAAAAATATGATATGAAAGGGAAAAATAAGGAATTAGCTAAAGAAGTAAAGCAATTAAAAAAACTGAACACAGTTCAACTTAAACAAATTACTAAGCTAGAAAAACAAAATCAAGCACTTGGACGTAAATATGATTCACTTTCAAAGTCGAAAATGGGTAAAATGACATTCAAGTATTGGGATTTAAGAAAAAGGCTTAACTTTTAATAAGAAGGTAAGCCTGCAATAGAATGGTAGACACTTCTTAACTCTATATCAGTCAAAGGAAAGCTCCTGAATGCTTCTGGCTACAGGGGCCTTTGTCAATTATATCGAGTAAAAGGAGCAGGGATTCTTGCAAACTTTTTATGTGTGTTTTCGATTAAAGCTGCATCAGGTTATTATTCTATGAAAATTAAAACTTGGTAGTAAGCTCAATAAAGAATCATGGAATTTAAAAAAACTACCCTTTCAGCATGTATCCTAATAGACCCCTTATTCATTAATGGTGTTATAATATTCTGAAAAAGGGGGAGAGATGATGGAGGAGAATGTGCTAAAAGCGATTCAAGATGATTATCCAGATGCATTTGCATGGTGTTATGGATGCGGTCGCTTGAACAAAGATGGTCATCATTTTCGAACAGGTTGGCAAGACGAGCAAACAAGGACTATCTATACACCACGTCCAGAGCATATTGCAATTCCAGGATTTGTTTATGGCGGCTTGATTGCCTCTTTAATTGATTGTCACGGAACAGGTTCCGCTGCATTGGCTTTACACCGTAAAAACGGTCATGAAGTTGGAGATGGAGTGGAACCACCCAGGTTCGTGACTGCGTCACTGAATGTGGAGTTCGTAAAGCCAACCCCAAATGATGTGCCATTAATGGCCGTTGGGACGATTCATGAAATTCACCCTAAGAAATGGAGAATCGAAACAGAGGTATTTGCACTCGATAAACTTTGCGCCCGTGGAGAGGTAATCGCTGTGGTGATGCCAAGTACTTTTAAAAGCAAAGAGTGATCTTTATTAATGTAAACGCATCGAATCCGGAATTAGATGTACTATCAAAGGGCCGTCCAATTATTTGGACGGTTATTTAGTGTATCTGAGTATCCATTTCAAGCATGTTATCGTAATAAAGGGGCATGTAGCTGGAAATTACAAGCCAAATATTAAGATATTAATATACTTACATTATAAGCAAAGGGAGGTTGCATGGATGAAAATAAACGTAGAGATAGATGAGGAGATCAAGGCGATAGAGGTGCTTATCCGCAATCGTGAATGGAATGAGGAAGTGTAGGACTTGATGGAACGCTTGAAGGAGAGGAAAAGACCGTATTTTGTCGGCAGAAAAGGAGAAATGCAGCATGTTTTTCCGGGCAGAAGAAATCATCTGTTTGTTCACTGAGCAAGATTCGATAATGGTGCGGACGAAACAGGGATTTTCGAAATGAAAGAAAGGTTATATGAACTGGAAAGGGAACTTCCTGGTGCTTTTTTGGTGAGTTTGGGACAATTACTCGTTAGTTTGGTGCTTTTACAGGCGAGTTTGGAGCGAATACTCGTGAGTTTGATGCTTTTACTCGTGAATTTGATGCTTTTACTCGTGAATTTGGAGCGAATACTCGTGAAACACAGAAACGAACATGCTTTTTTTCATTGTCATTACGATGCATCTTGAATTCAAAGAAGAGTTCGTTGTATTGACCTGCCAGCTTCATGATACTTTTATGAACTGATTTAGGTTCAATTGTAAAAGCTGCAAAACGGTGATTTAACTCCATTGTGAGGGCCATAAAGAATAATGGGAACAGATGCCATGAATCCTCTGGAACTTCGATGAAAGCCCTTATACCTGCTCGATCTACAGTTATTTCATTTTATTTTTCCTGAGGTATTCATCCTTGCCTTGGAATGTAAATAAAGAGACACCGCTTCCTGTTGCATCGGAGTCTCTTAATATTTTATCAATTTTGTATCATTATCATTTCATCGTAGATTAAGTTTTGTCTAATCTCAGTTGCTGTTTGTATGGATATTTGCTCATCTTCAACCATTTGCGCAATGATATCACGTTCGATTTGCATCGCATTCAATTGAAATTGACTTACCATCTCTTCAAAGCGTTTTGCTTCTTTTTCACTTAATGTTCCGAACGGATTCAAATAACGATTATATCTTTGGATGACAAGCATGACCTCATGGCGGTTTTCAGGTGCAGTTTGTTGTTTGATCAATAAAATGGCTTCCTTTGAAGCTTCTTTTTGTGCTTTACGAAACTCCCTGATCAGGTCCGCATTTTTAACGATGGAGTCCTCTAATTTCGCTTCCCATTTCTTATCCCATTTGACATTGATCTTTTTCTTGAAAAGAATAGCCTGCAAATTGATCCAAGCCCTTTTCATGGAGGATTTTTGCATATAATTCGAGGTTCTTGAAAGATACACTTTATATAGTTCAAAGGCTGTTTCAGATATAGTCCCTTTTTCGACTAATCCAGAAACGATTTCCAATTCCTTATTGGCTCCTAGCTCCACTAATTCGCGTATTGTCCGATCATCCGGTCGATTCGTTATTCCCCGTTCCAAATCTATCAGTTGTTCATTTAAATCTTCCATAACTTGATGGACCGCTTTCTGATTCTCGATGGTTGCTTCTTTGCTCAGTTGATTGATCGTTTTATTTAAAACAATTTTATAAGCCTCCTCAGAGGTTAGACGCTCATCTTTGAATTCACTCGGTGTCTTTACCAGTAATGGCAAGAGAACCGTAGCCAAGGTGACGCTTAACAATATAACGCAAGCTGCGATAAACAAGACTGTATTACGCATCGGGAATAAAGTGTCATCCCGCATGAAATATGGTATGGATAAAGCTGTAGCCAATGTAATGGTTCCATGAATGCCGCAAACGGATGTCAAAAATGCAAATCGGGATCTTGAAACATTCTCCTCATCGGTGTCATTGCTATCTTCTGGATGAACCCTGGACATAATGAATTGCTCTAATGGATTCACTCTGTTTTTCGTAAAAGTATCATGCAGGATGTATACCCATATAAAACGGATCACCAATAATAAAAGAACGATCAAGACACTTATCCCAAAAAGAATGCCCCTATTTAAGTTGGACTCAATTTCCTGATAAACACTCGGCAACATAAATCCTAACAAAGCAAATACAAGTCCATTCAAGACATAACCTAATACAGACCATGTATTAGTTGATACAATTTGCAATTTAGTCGTGGAACTCTGAAGGCGATCCCGCTCGATGCCATGAATGACACCTGCAGCAACCACTGCCAAGATTCCGGAAACATGGAATTCTTCAGCTTCCATATAGATGGCAAAAGGCGTAATTAGTTCAATGACAATAGACATTGGGATTTCTTCAAGTCCATGAACCCGTAAAAATAATCGTAATTTAACGATTAAATAGCCCAATAGGATCCCTATAAATATGCCGCCTAAAGCTACAAATATAAAATTAAGCGATGCATCTTTTATAGAAAACACTCCAGTTAAGGCAGCTGCCAGGGCAACTTTAAAAGCGACGATTCCGGCAGCATCATTGAAAAGTGATTCACCCTCAAGGATGGACATCATGTTTCCAGGCAATTTCAATCCTTTTGTAATCGATTGTACCGCTACCGCATCCGTAGGAGTAATTGTTGCGGCTAAAGCAAAAGCCACAGCCATCGGCATATCAGGTATTAACCAGTGGATGAAAAAGCCTCCTGCAAAAACCGTCACAAATACTAACCCAAAGGCCAATAACAGAATAGGCTTACGCAATTCAAGCATTTCTTTACGAGACGTATTTTTTCCTTCTGTAAAAAGCAGCGGAGCAATGACACAGATCATAAATAATTCTGAATGAAAATCAAATGATAATTGAAATGGTAATAGTGAGAACACTGCTCCCATGGATATTTGATATATCGGAAGTGGGATACGAGGCCATATAGCATTTAATATTGTAGCGATTATTGTGGACACCAATAATCCGAGCAATGTGATTAAGAATGACATAGAATCTCCCTTATCTTCTAATGTTTTAGTCTGATTGCCCATGCAATATAAAAAAGGTATTTAAAACAATATCCTTTCTTTAAAAAAGTAACCCCTACTTTATGGTCCTGTGTAGCTTATTCAAAAAACAATACTTCGCCAGAGACAGTATTTTCGACAATAGCCTCGGTTTTTGATATACCCCTTAGTTATTAATTACAAACAGGATATCACAAGAGTTTACGGTTTATTCAAAATCAACTTATGACATGGCTTTTCCATGAAAATTAGTTCATGTCGGAAACAGGATTTTCTGTATAAAATACCCTTAATGAAGAAACATAGAAAAATGGAGTTAGAGCGACCTGCAAAAAAATGGGGGGATTCAGCTTGATTCGTAATGTGGGCAAATTGTTAAGAAAAAAGAAAGAAAAAAAATCCCTGATGCAAAATGATTACCTGGATTCAAAGCCTTCAGATTCACTTGATGTGAATTTCAATCAAAATGTAGAAACACTTCGTTCTGTTTATGATAATTGCTCGGATGTCATGTTCCGCTCGTTCTTACTTTTCGGAAAGACGCGGGCGATGCTCATTTACATTGCGGGACTCTCAGACATCGAGGCGATTGAGCAATATGTGCTATCTCCACTCATGCAGGAGTCATCAAAAGAACCACAACCATTAAATGAGTTTATTGAACATAAAATGCCCGTTCCTAAAGTGGTAAAAGTGAATATGTTGGCGGATTGCATTGAATCGATTTCCTCTGGAAACCCAATCCTTCTATATGAAGGGGGAAGCGGTGGATTTTCTCTAGGATTGTCCAAATGGGAAAAGCGGGCGATTGAAGAACCTGTGGCAGAGGGGGGAGTTAGGGGGTCACGAGAGGGATTTATTGAATCTCTGGAAGTAAATACGTCCCAATTGCGACGTATTATTAAAAGTCCTGCCCTTAAAATACAATCAATGAAGATTGGAACTCTTACCAGGACGAATGTTTCAATTGCTTATATTGATGGCCTTGCGGATAAAACACTGATTGAAGAGATTACAACTCGGTTGGAACGAATTAAAATAGACGGAATTTTAGAAAGCGAGTACATCGAGGAAATGATCGAGGACAATCCGTTTTCACCTTTCCCTCAGATCATGTCGACAGAACGGCCGGATGTAGCCTGTGCCAGCTTGCTGGAGGGACGAGCTGTCATTCTTGTTGAAGGAACCCCTTTTACATTAATTGCACCAATAACCTTCTTTTCTTTGATTCAATCACAAGAGGATTATGCTCAACGTTTTTGGGCAGGCACTTTTATCCGTTGGTTACGATATTTTTTTATGGGATTATCCCTTTTGCTTCCATCACTTTATGTTGCTATTTTGACATTCCATCATGAGGCGGTCCCAACCGCACTCCTGTTAAGCGTAGCAGCATCCCGGGAATCGGTCCCTTTTCCTGCAATTGTAGAGGCATTGGCTATGGAAATTACGTTTGAAGCACTAAGAGAGGCAGGGGTTCGATTGCCGAAGCAGGTAGGTTCCGCTGTCAGCATTGTTGGAGCGCTAGTTATTGGTCAAGCTTCCGTACAAGCGGGATTGGTTTCAGCCCCAATGGTCATTGTGGTTGCAATTACGGGAATCGCTTCTTTTATGATGCCTCGCTATATTGCCGGAATTGCTTTCCGGATGCTGCGTTTCCCAATGATGCTGCTTGCCGGTACCTTAGGACTGCTTGGCATCATGATGGGAATCATCGCCATAGTCATTCACTTATGCAGCTTACGGTCCTTTGGCGTTCCATACTTAGCGCCACTGGCGCCGTTAAAAGGTAAAGAGCTGAAAGATGTGCTGTGGAGAGCTCCTTGGTGGAGGATGGATACACGCCCGCGTCTCACAGGGGATTCTAATGTATACCGTCAAGCCCCGGCACAGAGTCCAAATCCAAAAAGGGGGAGTGAAACGGAGTGAATAATGGCTGGAGGCGAAAAAGCATATTGGAGAAAGGAAAGACGCGTCATTTCATGAAAAACGTCCTTCTTTTGCTCGTTATTTGTGGAACGACCCCTTTTCTAAGCGGTTGTTGGGATCGAATAGAAATCACTGATTTGGCGATTGTCACAGCAGCCGCCATCGATAAGAAGGGTAATAATCAAATCGAACTATCCGTCCAAGTCTTTATTCCAAGTTCAATAAGCAGTGGAGGCGGTCAAGGAGGGAGCAGTCAAGGGGGAGGTGGGGTTACGACAATGGTGAGAAATGAAAAAGGCGCCAATATTTCAGATGCATTGTCTAAGCTTCAAAGCAAGCTTCCGCGAAAAGTATTTTGGGGACATTGTAAAGTTTTTGTATTCGGTGAAAAGCTAGCGAAGGAAGGAATCCAAGAGCAGCTGGATTTTTTGCTGCGCCATCCTCAGCCAAGAGAGAAAGCAAATGTGTATGTCAGCAAAGGGGATGCAAAGCCTATCCTTGAATCTTTGCCACCCCTGGAAAACTATTCAGGGGAAGTGCTTAGAGAACTATCTGATTTACATATCGGGATGCTGGTCACACTGCAGGATTTAGATGAAATGTTAACCGGTAGGCCTCAGGCGGCCGCAATTCCAATCGTTAAAATATTGCCGCCGGGGAAAGGGCAAACGAAATTACAGGGAATTCCTTACATTGTCGGGACAGCCGTGTTCAAAAAAGATAAAATGACTGGAACAATGACTGAAAAGGAAACTAGAGGGCTATTGTGGTTAAGGGATGAAGTGGAATCATACACCGTGACCTTCCAACCCAAAGGGGTGAAAGGGAAGATATCTTTAAGTCCAGTGTCAGCCAAAGTCAAGATCATTCCGCAAATCATCAATGATAAATGGAAATTATTGGTGAAAATAAGTACGGATGGGGCTGTTATACAAAATGGAACGAATTTAAACCTTTCAAATCCTAAGTCTCTAAAAGCAGCAGAACGAGCATATCAAACAGATATAGAAAATCGCATTAGGATGGCTTTTCTGCATATTCAGCATAAGAAATCGGACATTTTAGGATTGGGTAAAGATTTCTATCGGAAATATCCTAAACAGTTTAATAAGGTAGATAACCACTGGGATGAGATATTCGCGGAAATGGAAGTGGAAGTCGATGTTGCGGCCCATATTCGGAGACAGGGCTATATAAACAAACCGGCGGGGTTGTCTGAAAATGAGGTGAAGGACAAGTGAGATGGGGGGCTTTTATTTGTACAACCGTGATCGTAGCTTTAATCATTTTGTATGAATGGCCGAAAATGAAACAAAATCCTAAAAAAGATAAAGTGGCATTTCTTACACTGCTCCTCACTGGCTTGGTTCTATCCATGTTCAATCTCCCACAGATGTCAGGGCCAACTCAATGGGTGGAAACTCTTTTCAGGCCATTTGGAGAGTTTATGGAAAAGTGAGTCTATTAGTGGGTGTTACGGGATTAATTTCATTCTATTAAGAAAGGAGGAAGCAGATGGAGAAAGGGAAAATTTCATCTCTGCAGATGGCATTCATGTTGTATCCGGCGATTGTGGCAACGGCTATTCTCGGGGTTCCCAGCATCACAGCCAAATATGCCAAAACTGATTTATGGCTGTCCCCCATTTTTGCTGCGCTCATAGGATATCTGACGGTGTATATCGCTTATAAACTGCACCAACTTTATCCAAAACAAACGGTGATCCAATTCACTGAAAAGATCATTGGTCGGATTCCGGGGAAAATTTTCGGTTTTTTACTCTTGTTTTTTTATATCCAGAACACGGGGCTAATCGTTAGAGGCTACGCAGAATTTGTTGTGGGCTCTTTTCTGGTACGTACCCCGATTGGTGTGATCATGGTATCGATGGTGCTTCTATGTGCGTTCATCGTACGAGGGGGGATAGAAGTGTTGGGGCGGGCTGCCCAATTGTTTGTACCTGTTTTCATTTTTCCAATCTTTATCTTAATCATTTTACTGATTCCTGATCTTGACTTCAAGAATATATTCCCGGTATTGGCGGATGGTATAATGCCCCCTATCAAGGGTTCGATTGTACCGGGTGGCTGGTTCAGCGAGTTTTTCCTGATGATTTTTCTTCTTCCTTTTTTGGTAGATATGAAAAAAGGGATGAAGTCCGGTATGATGACTGTGTTTGCCGTGATGATGACGTTAATTGTGGTGAATCTTACGGTTCTTTTTGTACTTGGGTCAACAACATCCACAAAGCTTTACCCCTTGATGAATGCATCTCGATACATCAGTTTTGCCGACTTTTTTGAACATGTGGAATCCGTCGCCATGGCGGTATGGATTGTAGGGGCGTTTTTGAAAATTTCCGTTTTTTATTATGTATCTGCTTTAGGTACAGCGCAGTGGCTGAATCTCTCCGACTACCGACCTGTTGTATGGCCGATAGGGATTTTGATTGTCATATTCAGTTTGTGGTCGCTGCCTAGCTCTGTGGATGTCAGTCGTAATGATATCAACGTCTTTCCGTTACAAGGAATGTTGATGCAAACGATTATTCCTCTGTTATTGTTGTTGATTGCTGTTGTAAGGAAAAGAAATCGTAAAGGAACCGAAACCAGCCGAATGGATTGAAACTCTTTTTTAAGCCGATTGAAGAGTTTATGAAAAAGTAAAACGATCAGTGGGCTTTGTGATTTCAAATTTTCATACTATCACGGAAGGGAGGAAGATGATGGAGAAAGGAAAAATTTCATCTTTACAAATGGCATTCATGTTGTATCCAACGATTGTGGCAACGGCTGTTCTCGGTGTTCCAAGCATCACAGCGAAATATGCTAAAACTGATTTATGGCTTTCCCCCATTTTGGCGTCCCTCATCGGGTATGCGACGGTGTATATCACTTATAAACTTCACAAACTTTATCCCAAACAAACGGTTATCCAATTCAGTGAACAGATAATTGGTCGGATTCCGGGGAAAATTCTCGGTTTTTTATTCTTGTTTTTTTATATCCCGATCACAGGGCAGATCCTAAGAAGTTACGGAGAATTCATTGTCGACTCTTTTCTGGTCAAAACCCCGATTAGCGTGATCATGGCGTTGATGGTACTCCTTTGTGCCTTTATCGTACGCGGAGGGATAGAGGTGATGGGGAGAGCTGCCCAATTGTTGGTTCCCGTTTTTATCTTTCCAATCCTAATTTTAATCGTCCTCCTGGGCCCAGATCTTGAATTTAAGAATATATTCCCGATATTGGGGAATGGAATTATGCCTCCAATCAAGGGCTCGATTGTACCGGGTGGCTGGTTCAGCGAGTTTTTTCTGATGATTTTTCTCCTCCCTTTTTTAACCGATATGAAAAAAGGGATGAAATCCGGGATGATGTCTGTTTTTGCCGTGATGATTACGTTAATTGTGGTGAATCTTATGGTTCTTTTTATACTCGGGTCAACAACATCAACAAAGAATTATCCCGTGATGAATGTATCTCGGTACATCAGTTTGGCCGACTTTTTTGAACATCTGGAGTCCGCCATCATGGCCGTATGGATAGTAGGAGCGTTTGTGAAAATTTCCGTGTTTTATTATGCGGCTGCTTTGGGTACAGCGCAGTGGCTGAATCTCTCCGACTATCGTCCTGTTGTATGGCCGATAGGGATTTTGATTGTAGAATTCAGCTTTTGGTCGTATCCCAGCTCCATGGATGTCAGTCGATATGATATCGTCGCCTTCCCTTTTCATGGAATTTTGATGCAAACGATTATTCCTCTGTTATTGTTGGTGATTGCTATGATCAGTAAAAGAATTAGACAGAGAAAGGGAAGCAAATCAAGCTAAGCTTTTCTGCCGATTTTTTGATATTTAATTTAAAAGGAGCTCTATCTTAATGTTAAAACAAAGTTGATTGAAAGGTATGAGACCCCTGCTTAGAAGAGCGCTTCCATGGGAGAACCCGCAGACGCAATGGCGCCGAGGGCCCTACGTTCCAATCAACGGCCAAATTTAAAAACTTATAAAATGTAGAAAGTCTCAATTATTATGGAGTTTGTCTACAGTCTGCAACCATTCCGTTTCCGAATGGTTTTTTTGCTGCGGGTTGAAAACTGGAAATCATCAGATGTACTTTGAAAAAGTTTAAAAAAATTAACAATATTTTTTTCAAACCGTTTGGAAGTTTGTCCCGTTATCTATAGTACAAAGGCTTTTTGGAAGGGAGAGAAGAAAGACTTGAAAAAGGTCATTTTTGTCGGGTGGATATCATTGATGCTAGTACTGTTAGGATTTTCACCGGAAATGGGTTCGAATCGGGGGCAAGCTGTCAACGATGTCGTAAAAGTATATGGACCAGGAGGACCTTTTGGGCCTATCAAGGAAGTGGCGGAACGATTCACCCAAGAAACGGGGATAAAAGTTGAAGTAACAGCGGGACCCGAAGAAAAATGGATTGATCAAGCCAAACAGGATGCGGATATCATTTACGGGGGGTCCGAGTATATGCTAACAGAATTCATGCATGATCATCCGGAGGTCCTTGTTGGAAAAAACCGTACAGAATTGTACGCACGGTCAGCTGGAATTCTGGTTAGAAAAGGAAACCCAAAGAATATCCAGTCATTGGAGGATTTAACGAAGAAGGGCATAAAGATTGTGGATGTTAATGGAGCCGGGCAACTGGGGCTATGGGAAGATTTAGCTGGAAGAAAAGGATTGATTCCTGGAATTAGCAGGAATATTGACATTTCAGTGAAGTCCAGTGCAGAAGCTATTAATTTATGGAAGGCAAATTCAAAATTGGACGCCTGGATTACATATGAATCCTGGCATTACCGTCTGGCGGATGTGACGGACCTGGTTCAACTCCCTGAGGAAGACAAGCTCTATAGAGGGACCCCGGTAAGCATAACAAGTAAGAGTGGAAACAAGAAAAAGGCAAAACAATTCATTGCTTATCTTAAAACGGAAGAATCTCATCAAGTGTTTCAAAAATGGGGATGGAAGTAAAATTTATGAGGAGTGAGAGTATATGAAAAAGTGGATGGTATTTTCAGTTTTTATGATGGTCTTAGTATTGGCGGCATGTGGAAATGAAGCGAAGGATTCACCCGAAAAGGATCAAGCTGTTAGTGGTACTGCTGATGAAAAAGCGGTAACCCTAAAATTATTGGAAAGTGAACCATTAGGCGAATACCTGGCTGATTCCAAGGGAATGGCACTTTACTATTTCAAGAATGATAAATCAGGAAAAAGCAATTGCATGGGTGATTGTCTGAAAAAATGGCCGCCGTTCATGGAAAGCGATTTTGCTGTCCCTAAAGGATTTGAGGAAAATGACTTTGGAACCATTCAAAGGGAAGATACAGGGGAAGAGCAGGTGACGTACAAAGGATTTCCACTCTACTATTTTGCGAATGATAAGGCAGCGGGAGATGTCAATGGTGAAGGTGTGAAAAATGTTTGGTATATTGTGAATAATAAGACTATTTTTCCGAAGTAAGAAAAAGGGGCGATCAGTGATGGTCGTTCCTGTTAACACATTTTTTTCAAATTTACTTGTGAGGAGTTGCAGGTGCGATTGAAAGAAAAACTTGATAAGGAATTGATGGCATTAGTCATGAAAAAGCATCGTCCTGCTCTGGAAGAACTTTATGACCGCTATATTAAATTAATCTATGGTTATATTTTTAAGTTCACAAATGGAAATGCTGAAAAAACAAAGGAGATTGTGCAGTTGGTCTTTTTAAAGCTCTGGACCACAAAAAGCAGTTACAATCCCGAAAAGGGGCACTTTGTCAGCTGGCTTTTGACCGTTACACGAAATGTGTGTGTGGATTATGTCCGTAAAGACAGCGTTCATATCCGGAATAACAAACACATGGACATGAGTCATCCAATAGAAGTAGAAGATCCTAATAATGATATAGAAAATGGGCTATTGCACAGTGAAATTGCCAAGGCAAAAAATAAGTTAAGCAAGCCGCAAAAAAGGCTGATTGATTTACTGTATTGGAAAGGGTACTCGTTAACGGAAATTGCCAAAATTGAAAATGAACCGGTTGGTACCATCAAGAGCAGACTTCACCAGTCGCTTAAATTGTTGAAAAAGCATTTGGAAGTAGGTGGTTTGTAAATGAATACAGAGTGCGCTAACCTGCTTTCATTTTTATCGGGTGAACTGGGAGAAAAAGAAAAAAAGGCATTCACGGAACACTTAATGCACTGCTCTGAATGCACTAGGGAGTATGAACAAATGACAGAAGCCTGGAATTCATTGAAATGGGATTTTGAAGAAATGGAACCTTCATCTTCCCTGAAATCAGAGGTCATGGATTTTGTCTTTGAGACTGACGATGAAGTTCCGGTGAGAAGGGAAAAGAATTGGAGTAGCTTTTTCTTTAAGCAGTTTACACCAGTCACTTCAGGTCTCTTGCTGGCTGCACTGGTTTTGGCGTTTGTGCTGTTATATTCCAATATTCAACTGAAAAAAGAACTTGCAGCTATCAATCTGCCAATGGAGGTTAAAACGTCGCTATCTTTGCAGCCTGCTGATAAGACCGCTGTAAATATGAGTACGGACGGTGCTGCATACATTTTGCAGCAAGGTGAAGAAAGAAGGTTAATCGTTCAGATTCAGAATTTGCCTAGCCTTCAGAAGTCCGAGGTGTATCAGGTGTGGTTACTGAAAGATGGAAAACGGACAAATGCAGGAACTTTCAAGCCTGATGAAGCCGGCACAGGATCATTGACATACAAACTGTCCATTAATGATAAATTCAATCAAATAGGCATCACAAAAGAACCAGATGCAAATAGTACAAAGCCGAGAGGCGAAAAAATAGTAGGATCTTCTTAAAAATAAGAGACTTTCCCGCAAAGGGGAAGTCTCTTATTTTCTGTTCGTACCTGAATTTAATAGCTAAGTAATTTAAACAAGAAGAAGTCGCCGCGATTAACAATGGGAGCTCATTTGAATTGGAATATAAGTGTTTACCATTCACCATGATCACTAGCAACGAATAACCAGCATGTCGGGTGGGGGAAAATGGACTTGTTTAAAGTTAAACAAGCATTGTCATTTCCATGATACCTATTTATTCATTAAGTCCCCACAGTACTCCCGGATCAACGCTGAGGCTTTCGTTTGGCTGATAGAGAGGTCCTTCTCGACTTTCCTTGATGATTTATATGTTTGGTAAGATTTCCTGATCAATATCCGTTTCGTTTCATCAAGTGCTTTATCGAGTGAAGTGGGGAGATCAATCTGTGTGACCTGTTCAACGTTCTCGGTTATCATTTCAGGCAAGTCGGACATCAGGATAACGGAGTCACTTATTAAGACCAACCGTTCAATCAAGTTTTCGAGCTGGCGTACATTGCCAGGCCATGAATAATGAATTAATAGGTTCAAGCATTCTTCCGAAATGACTTTATTTTCATGATACCTTTCATTGAACTTATTTAAAAAATTGTACGTAAGGGGAGAATGATTTCTTCTTTACGCTCTCGCAATTTTTCCAAGCTTGCAGTATGTATTTACCATGAATTTGCATAATTAATACGTAATTAAAGGAAATGTGTTAAGTTGGACTAAAATGATTATGGGGGGCAGCGATGAAATACGAAATTATTTTATTTGATGTTGATGATACTTTGCTAGACTTTGGAATATCGGAAAAGAATGCGCTGCATGAAGCTTTTTTAGAGTTCGGTTTGCCAACAGGGGCGGAGGATTATGCGCGATGCTACCAAGAAATCAGTAAGGTATTATGGAGGAATTTGGAACAGGGGCATATAGATTTAACCATTCTGGGAGTGGAAAGGTTCAAGCGGTTGTTCCTGAAGCATGGGCTTGATATGGATGCGGATGCGTTCAGCCGTGCGTACCTGGGACATTTGGGAAAGGAAATACATCTTCTGCCCGGGGCTATAGAGGTTTGCGAGAAGCTTGGAGGATGCCGGCTTGCTATTATAACAAATGGCTTCACGGCAGTGCAGACAGCAAGGATCGGCGGGTCAGCCCTTTGCAACACCTTTGAGACCTTGATAGTTTCCCAAGAGGCTGGGTTTCAGAAGCCTGATAGAGGGATTTTTGATTATGCATTTTCCAAGTTAAAGATCACAGATAAATCGAAAGCGTTGATAGTGGGTGACTCCTTGACTTCAGATATACAGGGCGGCTTGAATTATGGAATGGATACATGCTGGTACAATCCCCATCAAAAGGATAATGATCTGGGAATCAAGCCCACCTATGAAATCAGGACGCTCACTGATCTTTTGGAGATTGTAGGAAGTAAACAAGTATAGGGTGGTATTTGCATTGTAAAAAAACAGAGGCCGCTTGTCCGAGTGATAGACGTGCAGCCTCTGTTATTACTCATGCAAGAGATTTTAGAATCAGTTCAAATCCAGCTTATGTGGTTTGAGTGTTTGATCCTTTTCTTTCTTTCTGCTGAAATGCGGGGATAATATACAAAGCGCCAGGGAAATCGCGAGACCTGCCATCATGAATCCGCCAAATACCAAAGGGGATGGGCCATATGATTCTGCCATGGCGGTCCAGATGAGCGGACCGAAACCCGCAATGGCTGCCGCGACCTGATAACCGACGGATAATCCAGTATAACGGACCTTGGCTGGAAAGAGCTCCGAGAATAATGTCCCTTGTGTGGAAAAAATGGCTCCCCAGATGATACCGAGTACAACTGCCTGCATCATGTAGAACCAGCCAACCCCACGCCCAATCATTGTGAAATATGGGATGGCCAAGACGAAAAGGAGAGTCAGGCCCCCAAAATAGATGATTTTTCGATCAATGAAATCTGAAATGTAACCAATGACAGGAATGGTAATCAGCATTGTAGCGCAGCCAATCGTTAAACCGGTAAGAGCTGAATCTTGGGAATAACCAAAATACAGCGTAGTAAAGACGAGAACATAGGACATGATGAATACATTGAAGAAGCCGTCCCCAATTTTTAGTCCGATCACTTGCAGCACACTTCTCCAATCGTGTTTCAACGTTTCAATAATGGGAACTTTCGCAAGATCGCCGCTATCTTTCTGCGCTTTAAATTCCGGCGTTTCTTCAATGCCACTCCTTACCCAAATTGCCAACCCGATCAGTACACCGCTTAAAAGGAATGGAATCCGCCAACCCCAAGATAAAAATTGGGCATCGGTTGTCAAGGAGCTGATGAGGGTTAGGCTGAACGAGCCGGCAACCAAGCCGATAGGGACCCCTAGTTGGGGAATGGATCCATATAACCCACGAACACCTTTAGGAGCAGATTCCGTTGCCAATAGGATGGCTCCGCCCCATTCACCTCCCAAGGAAATTCCTTGAATCAACCTCAGCACCACCAAGATGGCGGGGGCGGCCAACCCAACCTGGGCATAAGTGGGCAGAACACCGATTAGCATTGAACTCCCTCCCATACCAATAAGGGTGAACATGAGTGCTGCCTTCCGTCCGATGCGATCACCCATATGCCCGAACAGGATGCTGCCGATTGGACGGGCTGCATAACCAGCCCCGAATGTGACAAAGGCGAGAAGAAGTGAAATCGCTGGATCATGATTGGGAAAGAATAGCGTCGTAAAAACCAGGCCCGTTGCTGTTCCGTATAAATAGAAATCGTACCACTCAATAACGGAACCCGCTAAACTTGCGAAAAGAACTCGACTTTTTTTCATGATAAATGCTCCTTTAATGCAAAGTTTTTCATCAAAATTGTTTTCAACGATAAATAAAGCCGAAATGAACAAAAATGATGGTAAATGAATATAAGTAAAAAACTGGATTATTTAGATTATTTTAGAGGGCCTATTCATACCGGTCAATATATTTCTGACTTTTCTGAAAAAAATGAAGCAAATAACTTAGCTCCCTTCACCTGTATTGGCATATAATTAATTCTAAAGTAATGGAAATAAATGATCCGATCTTCCCGGGTAAAATGACTAAGTGGATAAAAAGAAAATATGTTACTGATTAGAAAACCGAATATTTAGAAATTTTGTGTATAGAAGAGTGGCAAAGTGGAAATCATGTGGATAAGGAAATGAAAAATGAAAAAGAGGAAAGGATAAGATTTTAATAAATAATAATAATCTCCAAGTTATTTAGTATAATAGAAAAAAGGTTAAGGAGTTGGTTTCGTATGGAGAAGCAATTGCCAGGAACATCGCTTGAACCTGAAGAGATGGCTGAAATGGTTTTAAAAAAGGCCCTTAGTGATTACCGGAAAGCACAAATCGAAAAAGAAATCGATGACTCATTAAGAAATCGTGATAAGGAAGAGTTCCTACGTTTAACTGAAATATTGAAGGGCATTTCCTGAAATTTTATTCTCTGTGAACAAGACAAGTAGTTAGGATATGGAATGTACACTGAATAGCCAGCAAAGCTGATAACCATAAATATGCCGATGAAAAAACTTCATTTACCTGGAACATACTAAGTAAATAGCAATCTATAGAATTATAATATTTTACATTGTAAGCGCTTTCTTGTATAATCAAATAAAGAAACGATGGAGAGAAGAGTGTAAGTGCGCTAATGGCGGGATTCACAGGTATTAGTTGCTGAAAAGTTCATGCACCGGGATAAAAACTTAAAGGGGGAAAAGTTATGAAAAAGAATGGAGTGTCTTTAGTTGAATTTGTTCAGGAGGATCGATTCGAACTCAGCTCCTACATTACTTCTTTATTTAACAAACTGAATGACTATGTTCCCAAAAGTCTTAAAGATAAAAGGTGAGTGACAATAAAAAATGGATCAGGAAGATATGCAAGACTTCCTGATCCATTTTTTATTTTGTTTTTGGGAATCAGGGTCTTAAGTAGTGCACTTAAGTAAAAGTCTCATTAATTGACAATGAGAATCGTTATCGAATAAAATGATTCAATACAAGTATATCGATTGGAGTTGTTCATATTGTTCGTTCAGATGAGAAAAATGGTGGTAAAGGAAGGTAATGCAGAACAAGTAGTAAAACGGTTCAGCGGGGAAGGGATCATAGAAAAGCAGGAAGGATTCATCGATTTAAGTGTAATGGTGAAAAAAGTGCGACGCGGGGATGAAGAGGTCATCATTATGATCAATTGGGAGTCCGAGGCGCATTGGAAGCAGTGGGAAAAGAGTGAAGCCCATATCGCAGGCCATAAAGCAAACCTAGGGAAACCAAAGCCTGAATATATCGTCAGTTCGGAAGGATCATTATATGAAGTGAAGGCGATTAAAAAGGCAGTGAAATAACTGACCTTAA
This sequence comes from Peribacillus sp. SRI_006, assembly GCF_057586375.1. NCBI lineage: Bacteria > Bacillati > Bacillota > Bacilli > Caryophanales > Bacillaceae > Peribacillus > Peribacillus sp. SRI_006. The sequence continues at coordinate 52,942 of NZ_JBYCZT010000018.1, forward strand.
ACTAGCCTGTTTTAAATTCCGTCCAAATAAGTAACTGGGTGGAATATCCCATTTCTCAAACATCTTGTTAGCATAAGGATACGGAAAGGTTACCGTTCACATATAATAGCTTACCTTCACTAAAATTCAGGCTCCCATTATGGGTGCCTCTTTTTATTGATGAAATCTCGGGATAGGTTATGTAATTCTAAGTCTGTTGATATAGTACAATATCATTTATTTTCATTGAAATGGAGACATTCATGGAAATGTAAAGAAAAGGGGAGCAGGAAGGTAGTTTGAAAAGTTTACATATATGAAAAACTAGGGATATTATTGTTAGCTGGAATTCCTATGATAAAGTCAATTGAGTTTAGGAATATTAATATATCAAAATACCACTAACGATATCAATAAAGTATTGGTCAGTTTTTAAAACCGCTGAAGATGTTTTTTTTATTAAATAATTCATCACATTTCCATATTTATAAATGTTTTGAAATATGAAGAAGAGAGAATATTTCAAAAAATACAAAAAAAGTGTTTACAGGGAAAAATTTTCATTGTAGTATTTCCTTATAAAGTAAATGAAATCGATTTCATCCCGAATCAAGGTTATGTACAGGCTATAAATTAAGGGGGAGTGGTTTGGTCCTTACTTTTTCTTAAGGTAGACCCTAATAATAAATGAAATCGATTTCATTCGCAGAATATATTCTTGAATATTAGGATTGAGCTAGAAAATTTATTGATAAATCCTAAAAAAACATGGAAGGATTTCTTCCATAGTCAAATGAAATCGATTTCATTGACGGCGATGGTTATACTGGCTTGATGATCTAACAAAATACTTTATTTTAAGGAGGAAAAAACATGTCTTCAGTAACACATGAGGTGAAAAAATTAAAAAACTATATAAATGGTAAGTGGATTGAGTCCACTTCAAAGGAAACGGAAATTGTATTCAACCCTGCAACTGGTGAGGCAATTGCCGAGGTGCCACTTTCAACTAGGGAAGATGTGAATCGTGCGGTTGAAGTGGCGGATGAGGCTTTTAAAAAGTGGTCGCAGGTCGCTGTCCCGAAACGGGCTCGAATATTGTTCAAATATCAACAGCTCCTTGTGGAAAATTGGGAAGAACTTGCTAAGCTGGTCACTATCGAAAATGGTAAAAGCCTATCGGAATCGATGGGTGAAGTACAGCGGGGCATCGAGTGTGTCGAGTTTGCGGCGGGGGCACCTACGCTGATGATGGGCAAGCAGCTTCCGGATATCGCGACAAACATTGAATCGGGTATGTACCGTTACCCAATCGGTGTAATCGGCGGCATCACCCCATTTAACTTTCCAATGATGGTTCCTTGCTGGATGTTCCCGCTTGCAATCGCATGTGGCAATACATTTGTGTTAAAGCCATCTGAACGTACACCATTGCTTGCAGCACGCATTGTGGAACTGTTTGAGGAAGCAGGTCTTCCTAAAGGAGTACTGAACATCGTTAATGGAGCACATGACGTGGTTAATGGTCTTCTGGAGCATGAAGATGTGAAAGCTATCTCCTTTGTCGGTTCACAGCCAGTGGCAGAATATGTGTATAAAACAGGCACGGCTAACTTGAAGCGCGTCCAAGCTCTTGCGGGAGCGAAGAATCACTCGATTGTCTTGAAAGATGCCAATCTTGATATGACGGCCAAGGAAATAACAAGTGCGGCTTTTGGGTCGGCCGGTGAGCGTTGCATGGCCGCTGCGGTTGTTGTCGTAGAAGAAAGTATAGCGGACGAGTTAGTTGAAAAATTGAAACAGGCAGCTGATGCCATTACGATCGGGAATGGTCTGGATGACGGCGTTTTTCTAGGACCTGTGATCCGGGAAGGAGCTAAGAAGAAGACTATTGATTACATCGAATCAGGTATAGCTCAGGGCGCGACCCTAGTACGCGATGGCCGTAAAGATGAGGCAGCAAGCGGTAATGGATATTACCTAGGGGCTACGATTTTTGATCATGTGACACAGGAAATGAAAATCTGGCAAGATGAAATTTTTGCACCAGTGCTCTCCGTTGTCCGTGCCAAAGATTTAACGGAAGCCGTTGAGATAGCCAATGCTTCAGCACTGGCTAACGGGGCTTGCCTTTATACGGACAGTGCTGCTGATGTACGCCAATTCCGTGAAACGATACATGCCGGGATGTTGGGCATTAACGTGGGTGTTCCTGCACCGATGGCATTCTTCCCATTCTCTGGATATAAAGATTCATTCTATGGTGATCTTCATGCAAATGGAACCGACGGTGTGGAGTTCTATACACGTAAAAAAATGGTGACTGCACGCTACGTGAAATAAGTGAAACGAAAAAGCCTTGCAAGATGGCCCGTTTGGATACGGGCCGGATTTTTTGAAAACTAAGGAGGTACATATGAGTAAACTGCTTCAAAAACCGGTAAAAAAAGAGGTCGCTGAAGGTGTTACAGTCGTTCAAGCAGTAACGAAAGGAAATTCTCCTTTAGAATTTGTTGAATTCAAAATAGTGGAGTTGGCTCCTTGTGCTGAGTATACGGAATTGTTGAATAAAACGGAATGCTGCATTGTCGCTCTTACGGGAAAAATCAATGTGGCTGTTGGCGAAAATGTATACCATGATTTAGGCACACGCGATAGTGTATTTGATAAAGTGCCGACTGATAGCATTTACGTGTCAAATGATAGAGGCTTCAAATTGGAAGCGATAACCAAGGCCAGAGTGGCGCTGTGTTATTCGCCTTCTGATAAGCAACTTCCGACTAAATGGATTAAAGCGGGGGATGTTGACGTGGAACATAGGGGCATTTTGAGCAATAAGCGGATGGTGCATAATATATTACCGGATTCAGCTCCGTATGCGAATAGCCTTCTGGTGGTTGAAGTATATACAGAAAGCGGAAACTGGTCGAGCTATCCTCCGCATAAACATGATCAGGATAACTTACCAAATGAGTCGTTATTGGAAGAGTCCTATTATCATGAAATGAACCCGCCTCAAGGATTCGTTTTTCAGCGAGTATATACAGATGACCGTTCGATTGATGAGACCATGTCGGTTGAAAACGGCGATGTCGTACTTGTACCGGCCGGTTATCATCCGGTAGGCGTACCTGACGGTTATGAATCCTATTATTTGAATGTTATGGCCGGTCCGACAAGGACATGGAAATTTTTCAATGATCCCGATCACGAGTGGATCCTGAATCGTTAAAGGAAAAGGAGCTGTTAACCGGATGAACTATACATTTAATATCGATAAGGAATTTGACTTGATTGCCATTGGCCGTGCCTGCATCGACTTGAATGCCAATGAATATAACCGTCCGATGGAAGAGACCATGACATTCACAAAATACGTGGGCGGTTCACCTGCCAATGTTGCCATCGGAAGTGCAAAATTAGGCTTGAAAGTCGGATTCATCGGTAAGCTTGCGGATGATCAGCACGGCCGTTTCATCGAGAGTTATATGCGTGGGGCAGGTGTTGATACATCGAATATGGTAATCGATCAAGAAGGGCATAAAACGGGACTGGCCTTCACGGAAATTAAAAGTCCTGAAGAATGCAGTATCCTGATGTATCGGGATGATGTAGCCGACCTTCATTTAGCACCTTCGGAAGTGCATGAAGAATATATCAAAAAATCAAAGATTCTATTGGTTTCAGGAACGGCTTTAGCAAAAAGTCCATCACGTGAGGCGGTTTTAAAAGCAGTCAGCCTTGCGAAAAGAAATGATGTAAAAGTCATATTTGAATTGGATTACCGTCCCTATACATGGAATTCCATTGAAGAAACCTCCGTTTACTATTCGTTAGTCGCAGAGCAATCAGACATTTTGATTGGCACACGTGATGAATATGATGTAATGGAAAATACCGAAAAAGGTACGAATGAAAGGACCGTCCGTTACTTGTTTGAACATTCCGCAGACCTGGTCGTCATCAAACACGGCGTCGAGGGTTCATATGCCTATGCCAAATCAGGAGAAGTATTTAAAGCGAAGTCCTATAAGACGAAAGTATTGAAAACATTCGGCGCAGGGGATTCATATGCTTCCGCTTTCTTATATGCGTTAGTTTGTGGCAAAGGGATTGAAAGCGCTTTGAAGTTTGGCAGTGCTTCCGCTTCCATAGTTGTAAGCAAGCACAGTTCATCTGAGGCGATGCCTGTTGCAGAAGAAATAGAGGATTTGATTGCCGAACGCGTGTAAGGAATTTATCTACATAGAGGGGTGAACAGAAGATGGGAACAGTGAGGTTGACTACAGCCCAGGCTTTGATCAAGTTTTTAAATCAGCAGTACATTCATGTTGATGGTGAAGAGTCTCCGTTTGTAGAAGGGATATTTAATGTATTCGGCCATGGGAATGTAGTTGGTATCGGTCAGGCACTCGAACAGGACGCTGGCCACTTGAAAGTGATTCAAGGAAAGAATGAGCAAGGGATGGCACACGCTGCAATCGCCTACAGCCGGGAAATGCTAAGAAGGAAAATTTATGCCGTCACTACATCTGCCGGGCCAGGCTCGGCAAACTTGATAGCGGCAGCGGGGACGGCACTCGCCAACAATATTCCTGTCCTCTTACTTCCTGCTGATACATTTGCGACACGTCAGCCGGATCCGGTTCTTCAGCAACTTGAGCATGAGCATAGTACGGCGATCACAACTAATGACGCTTTTCTGGCAGTATCAAGATATTGGGATCGTGTCACTCGCCCTGAGCAGCTCATGTCCAGTCTGATCCGGGCCTTCGAGGTCATGACCGATCCCGGGAAAGCCGGGCCAGCGACGATATGCATCTCACAGGACGTAGAAGGGGAAGCATTCGATTTCGATGAACATTTTTTTGAAAAACGCGTCCATTATTTAGATCGGAAAGTTCCGGTAGAACGTGAACTGCAAGGAGCTGCCGAGAGAATTAGAGCAAGTAAGAAGCCGATCATCATCGTCGGTGGCGGAGCAAGATATTCCGGGGCTCGGGATATTTTGATGAAGCTGGCAGAAAAGCATAACATTCCACTTGTGGAAACACAGGCAGGTAAATCGACGGTGGAATCATCTTTTCCTAAGAATTTGGGCGGTGTCGGCATTCTCGGTACGATGGCTGCCAATAAGGCTGCCCGCCAGGCAGATCTCGTAATTGGTGTCGGGACCCGCTATACGGACTTTACGACGTCTTCCAAAACTGCATTTGATTTTGAAAGGACAAAGTTCTTGAACATTAACGTCAGCCGCCTTCAAACCTATAAATTAGATGGATTTCAGGTCGTCGCTGATGCAAAAGTGGCGCTTGAGAACCTTGAAGCGTTACTAGTAGGCTATGAAACCGAATATGGGGAGATGCTTGGAGATTGGAAGGAGGAGTGGCTTTCCGAACGGACCCGTTTAAGTCAAGTCACTTTCAGCCGTGAAAATTTCATGCCTGAAATCAAAAGCCAGTTTTCACAGCAAGTCTTGAATGAATACTCGGATGCATTAAAAACTGAATTGGCACAATCCACTGCGATGATCGCAATAAACGATACGGTCGATCAGGAAAGTGTGGTGGTCGGTTCAGCCGGATCACTTCCGGGTGACTTGCAGCGCCTCTGGCATTCAAGCGTGCCAAATACGTACCATCTTGAATATGGATTCTCCTGCATGGGGTACGAAATTGCAGGAACTTTAGGAGCTAAGCTTGCCCATCCAGACCGGGAAGTCTATGCAATGGTAGGGGATGGCAGTTTTCTGATGCTCCATTCGGAATTGATTACAGCCATTCAATATAATCATAAAATCAACATTTTATTGTTTGATAATTCTGGATTTGGCTGCATCAATAATCTGCAAATGGAGAATGGCAGCGGAACATATTGCTGTGAGTTCAGAACACATGATAACCAAATCATGAATATTGATTACGCAAAAGTAGCCGAAGGGTATGGAGCCAAAACTTATCGGGCCAATACTGTCGATGAGCTGAAAGCTGCATTGGAGGATGCAAAGAAACAGTCGGCATCTACATTAATAGAAATGAAGGTTCTGCCGAAAACGATGACGGATGGGTATGACTCCTGGTGGAATGTTGGCGTGGCAGAGGTCTCTGAACGGAAAAGTATACAAAGGGCATATGAAGCGAGACAAGAAAAATTAAAAATGGCCAAGCAATATTAAAAGGGGGAAGTCGGAAAATGCAGGAGATTTCGTGGGGGATTGCCCCAATTGGCTGGCGTAATGATGACATACCGGAAATCGGAGCTGAAAACACCTTATCCCACCTTTTAAGCGATATTGTCGTGGCGGGATTTCAGGGGACCGAAGTAGGAGGTTTCTTCCCGGAACCGGAGGTCCTGAATAAAGAGCTGAAGCTTCGGAAATTAAAAATAGCCGGTCAGTGGTTCAGCAGTTTCATCATCCGTGATGGCATCGACAAAGCAGAACAGGATTTCCATGAACACTGCAAATATTTACAGGCTGTCGGTGGAGATGTAGCGGTAGTATCCGAACAGACTTACAGTATCCAAGGCGAAAGGTACGATGTATTTAAGGAAAAGCCCCGCTTTACTGAAGAAGAATGGGGAATATTGTGTACGGGCCTGAATCGGTTAGGGGATATTGCAGGACTTTACAACTTAAAACTGGTGTATCACCACCACATGGGGACGGGCGTCCAGACACTGAGTGAAATTGACCGCCTTATGGAAAATACCGAAAAGAAAGTGCAACTGTTATATGATACTGGACATATTTATGTATCGGATAACGATTGCATGTCCCTTCTGCAAAAGCATATCAACCGCATTGGGCACGTTCATTTCAAGGATGTGAGGCATAGCGTGCTGGAGCAGTGCAGAAAAGTTGGAAAATCATTTCAAGAATCTTTTTTAGCCGGCATGTTCACGGTGCCTGGTGACGGCTGCATTGACTTTGTAGAAGCTTACCATACATTACTGGAAAATCATTATAAAGGCTGGATTGTAGTAGAGGCGGAACAAGATCCGTCCGTTGCCCATCCATTGGAATACGCATTAATCGCTCGCAAGTATATAAATGAAAGGCTGCTCCTAGTTCAAGATTAAAAACGGGAAAGAAGTGATTAATTTGAATAATGATGGAAATCAAATGGCATTCTTACGCAAGATTATTATTATCTCGACGTTAGGCGGTCTTTTGTTCGGATATGATACAGGTGTCATTAATGGTGCCTTGCCCTTCATGTCCGAAGCGGATCAACTTAACCTCAATTCACTTACGCAAGGACTTGTTGCCAGTTCACTTCTTTTAGGCGCGGCACTTGGAGCTTTTCTGGGAGGCAGGCTTTCTGATTATGCGGGCCGCCGAAAAAACATTCTTTTTCTTTCGGTACTTTTTTTCTTTTCAACTGTTGGATGTACGTTTGCACCGAGTGTTACGGTCATGATTGCCTGCCGTTTTCTACTCGGCATTGCGGTAGGCGGTGCGTCAGTAACCGTTCCTACTTATTTGGCGGAAATGTCTCCAGCTGAACGACGCGGCCGGATCGTCACCCAAAATGAATTAATGATTGTTAGCGGACAGCTGCTTGCATTCATCTTCAATGCCATTCTTGGGACAACGATGGGTGACAGTTCACATGTTTGGCGTTACATGCTGGCAATAGCCTCACTTCCAGCCATACTTCTTTTCTTTGGCATGATCAGGTTGCCTGAAAGTCCAAGGTGGCTTGTGTCCAAGAACAAAAGTGAAGAGGCTCTGAAGGTTTTGAAAAGAATACGTAAAATGGATGAGGCAGAATCGGAATTTCAGGGAATCAAAGCGACATTCGATGAGGAAAACCATGTTAAAAAAGCGACATATAAGGATTTGACCGTCCCATGGATACGGAGAATCGTCTTTCTTGGAATCGGGATTGCCATCGTTCAGCAAATAACGGGCGTTAATTCCATCATGTACTATGGTACCCAAATTTTAAAAGATGCAGGGTTTGAGACAAAAGCTGCTTTGATAGGGAATATTGCAAACGGTATCATTTCCGTTTTGGCAACATTTTTAGGTATTTGGCTGCTTGGTAAAATCGGGCGCCGTCCAATGCTCTTAACCGGTTTGATAGGTACTACGACCACATTGCTATTGATTGGCGTCTTATCGTCCCTTCTTGAAGGGACGGCTGCCCTTCCCTATATCATTTTGTCCTTGACTGTCACTTTCCTTGCCTTTCAGCAGGGGGCCATTTCACCGGTTACCTGGTTGATGCTTTCAGAGATCTTCCCGCTTCAAGTTCGTGGGCTCGGTATGGGTGTCACCGTATTTTTCCTTTGGGTCGTGAACTTTCTAATCGGCTTAACATTCCCGGTTTTACTAGATAAAGTCGGATTGTCTACCACATTTTATATCTTTTTCGCTTTTGGCATCATGGCTATCACCTTTGTGAAAAAATGTTTACCTGAAACGAGAGGACTTACACTTGAACAGCTTGAACAGAACTTCCGCAATCATGGAAAAGAACCTGCAAAGGAAATGACAAAAATAATTTAAGAGTTATAGAGTAATAAACCAGATATGCATAAAAGGAGGAAAATGATCATGACATTAAATTTTGGTGTAATAGGAACGGGTGCCATCGGCCGGGAGCATATTAAAAGAATCACAGACAAATTATCCGGAGGGAAAATTGTGGCTGTAACCGATGTGAATGAAGAGGCGGCAAGGCAGGTCGTAAAACAATATGGACTTGAGGCACTTGTATATCCGGATGACAAATCACTGGTAAACTCGGAAAATGTCGATGCAGTGCTTGTTACGAGTTGGGGGCCAGCACATGAGCAAAATGTATTGAATGCGATTGAGGCTGGTAAATATGTGTTCTGTGAAAAGCCACTGGCGACAACGGCGGAAGGCTGCAGGAGAATTGCAGAAGCGGAAATGAAACACGGGAAGCGTTTGGTGCAGGTTGGTTTTATGCGACGTTATGATAGCGGTTACGTACAACTGAAACAAGCCATTGATAGAAATGAAATTGGCGAGCCGCTTATGGTCCGCTGTGTACACCGCAATCCAGAAGTGGATGAAACATATACGACGGAAATGGCGGTCGTTGATACATTGATTCATGAGATTGATGTATTGCATTGGTTAATCAGCGATGATTACAAATCAGTTCAAGTCATTTACCCGAAGAAAGCAAGCCGCGCGCATGCTAACTTAAAAGATCCCCAACTTATCATAATGGAAACGAAGAGTGGGATTGTCATCCAATCTGAAGTATTCGTGAATTGTAAATATGGATATGATATCCAATGTGAAGTCATTGGTGAGGACGGTGTTGCATATCTCCCTGAACCAGCGAGCATCGTAACAAGGAAAGGCGCTAAACGGAGCACGGATATCTTGGTAGATTGGAAGGATCGTTTTATGGATGCATATGACATAGAATTACAGGATTTCATAGAGTCCATTATAAAGACAGGTCAGCCGAATGGTCCGACTTCATGGGATGGATACATTGCTGCTGTAACAGCTGATGCTTGTGTAAAAGCACAGGAGTCCGGACAGAAAGAATCCGTTGACCTTGAAGAGAAGCCCGTTTTTTATACCGGAAAAAACACTGTACAGTGAACGTAATTATGCATTGAAACGGAAAAATAAATTATAGGGGGAAAGACCAATGAAACTAGCTTTGGATCCTACGATGTATGCCAATTTATCATTAAAAGAAATGGTCGATAAAACAGCTGAACTAGGCTATGAATATATCGAACTGTCACCGAGGGAAGATTTTTGTCCATTCTATAAATATCCTAAAGTGGATAAGGAACAGATTAAAAATTTGAAACGCTGGTGCAACGACGCAGGTGTGAAGATATCCTCCTTGCTTCCGCTTTACTACTGGGCCGGTCCTGATGAGGAACGGCGCCAGGCCGCAGTCCGTAATTGGAAACGCGCCATTGAAGTGGCAGTGGAATTGGATGTTGATTTGATGAATAGTGAATTTAACGGATCTAAATTCAATGAAGTTATCTGTGAAGAAAAATTCATTAAATCAATGGATGAACTCCTTCCGGTATTTGAAAGGGAAGGCGTTAAACTTAATTTGCAGGCACACCCATTCGATTTCATCGAAACGCATGAGGGAGCTATGGATATGATCCGTGCCCTTGATCGCCCATGGATCAACCTTGTATATTCAACAGCACATACATTTTTCTATGATGATGGCAAAGGCGATATTGCCCCTATGTTCGATTCTGCCGGGGATCGCCTGCAACATGTCTTGTTTGCTGATACATTCAATCATAAAGCGTCCAACGGACTCCGTTATATCGTCAATCCTCCAGGTGTCGAGGCAACCGTCCATCAGCATTTGAACATCGGCGAAGCCGAAGTTGACTTTGATACGATCTTCAAAAAACTGAAAGAAATGAATTTTGACGGCATCGCGACAAATGCAGTATTTGCTTGGATCGACAAAGCAGACTGGTCAAGTAAGCTTATGCTTCAAAAAATGAGAGACGGATTGGGTTTAGCAGAAAGAATTGGAGGCTGACAGAATGAAACTTTGTTTCAACCAAGCGACCACACTTGAAAATTCCAACTTGGTCAAAGATCTCAAACACTGTGAAAAACACGGTTACGATTATATCGAAATCCGTACCATGGATAAATTGCCTGAGTACTTGGAAAAACACACAATTGAAGAACTGGCCGAATTTTTTAATGCAAATCATATTAAGCCACTGGCCTTCAACGCGCTCGTATTCTTTAATAATCGCGATGAAGACGGCCGTAAGGCGATAATAGCCGAATTTAAGAATATGATGAACATGGCGGAGAAATTGGGTGTGAAATATGTGGTGGCGGTTCCGCTTGTAACGGAAGCGAAAATATTGAAAGAAGATATTAAAAACAGCTGTGTGGAAGTATTGGCTGAACTTTCCGAGATCGCTGAACCGTTTGGCGTTAAAATTGCAGTAGAATTTGTCGGGCATCCGCAATGTACTGTGAATACATTCGGTCAGGCATACGATATCGTTGAAACAGTCAACCGTGATAATGTTGGTTTGGTGCTGGACTGTTTTCACTTCCATGCCATGGGTTCCAGTTTGGAAGACTTGAAGAAAGCGGATGGGCAGAAAATCTTCATTTTACACATTGATGATACAGAGGATTTTCCGATTGGCTTTTTGACGGATGAAGACCGGGTATGGCCTGGACATGGTGCCATAGATTTAGATAGCATATTATCCATCTTGAAGGGAATTGGTTATTCTGACGTCGCCTCAGTGGAATTGTTCCGTCCAGAATATTATGAACTCGATGCTGAAGAAGCCATTAAGACTGCAAAAGAAACGACAATTCAAGTCATTTCGAAATACTTTGCACTACAGAATGTATGAGTGGATCTAAATAAACTCGGGAATAAGGGGGTGATGGAATAATGCCTTTAGTAGCAATGAGTGAGATGCTTTTAAAAGCAAAAGCAGAAAGGTATGCTGTGGGTCAATATAATATTAATGGTTTGGCATTCGCCCAGTCGTTTTTACAAGCTGCCAATGAGGAACGAGCGCCGATCATACTTGCGGCATCGGACAGACTTGTTGATTATCTTGGCGGATTTAAAACGATTGCGGCCATGGTAAAAAGCCTTATGGAAGAAATGGACATTACGGTTCCTGTTGCCCTTCATCTTGATCATGGAATGGATGTGGAACGATGCAGAAAAGCGATTGATGCGGGTTTTACATCGGTCATGATCGATGGCTCCCATCATCCAATAGATGTAAATATTGAAATAACCAAAATGGTTGTCGACTATGCCAAAAAGAACGGCGTTTCCGTTGAGGCGGAAGTGGGGACAGTCGGTGGGACGGAAGATGGACTCGTTGGCGGTATTCAATATGCAGATCCCCATGAATGCACGCGGATTGTAAAAGAAACAGAAATTGATGCACTAGCTGCTGCTTTGGGTTCCGTTCATGGCCCGTATCAAGGAGAACCTAAACTCGGTTTTGAGGAAATGGAATTAATTTCGAACATGACTAATGTACCTCTTGTCTTACATGGAGGCTCAGGTATTCCGTTGCACCAAATTAAAAAAGCAATTGAACTTGGACACGCCAAAATAAATGTTAATACCGAAAGCATACAAGTGTGGGCAAAAACCATTCGGGAAGTATTGGCCGTTGAAGGAAAAGTATATGAGCCGCGCGCCATTATCACACCAGCGAAAGAAGCTATCATCTCCGTCGTGAAGAGAAAAATGGCAGAGTTCAATACAAGTGGAAAGGCTTAAGAATGAAAAGGTGTTCCCGATTACGCTGCGGGCACCTTTTTGTACATTCACTTTTTTTCATGAGATGCCATTGCTGAAAGATAGTTCGCTGGTTAGGGGAAGTGTTGCAATGACTTTGTTACATAACGCACGTAATAGATTTTTATTTTTAGTGCTCTCATTTATTTTTTGGTTTTCTAATTTCATTTATATTCCCATTTTGTCTCCTTACCTTGAGACGATTGGAGGGGATTATACATTTATCGGCATGGTATTAGGCAGTTATGGGCTAATGCAATTTCTCTTCAGGCTTCCGTTCGGAATCCTATCCGACCTAATAAAAGTAAGAAAACCTTTTATTATATTTGGAATGGTCGTAAGTACATTGAGCTGCGTGACATTTGCATGGGCCGATAGTTTAGGCTGGATCCTTTTGGCCCGCTCGTTAGCTGGAATTGCCGCCGCCACCTGGGTAGCCTTCACCATTTTATTTTCCAGCTATTTTTCAGAACGTGATCTTCACCGAGCGATGGGAAGTATCTCGTTAGCTGTGGTTCTGGCACAGCTGATTGGAATGGTGGTCAGCGGGTACATTGTCGATCAATGGGGATGGCACGCACCTTTTTGGGGAGGCGGGATCATCGGTTTCGTTGGTATCGTCCTTTCGCTTTTTATTTACGAATCAAACGAGGATTTTCAGAAAGAGCCCATTCAATTGAAAGAACTGTTATCAGTCATGCTTGAACCAGGGCTTTTAAAAGTATCATTTCTATCCATTCTCGCACATGGCATCATCTTCTCGACAATGTTCGGGTTCACCCCGACATTTGCTTTAAAGCTTGGTCTCCAGACTGATGAGATCAGCATGGTCATCTTTTCATTCATGATTCCTCATGCTATTGCCACAATGCTTAGCGGGAAATTATTCGTACCATTATTCGGACAATGGAAGTTACTGAAACTAGCTTTTGCTCTAACGGCCATTTTTACAGCATGTACGCCATTAGCAGAAACAAAAGAGCTGCTTTTTCTGATTCAAGGATTGAATGGCTTCTCATTAGGCACTCTTTTTCCCTTGTTTTTAGGAATGGCGGTAGAGGCGATTTCCCTTGAAAAAAGGGCAACGGCCATGGGGGCGTATCAAGCAATCTACGCGATTGGTATGTTCGCTGGACCTTTCATTGCAGGAATATTGATCTCTCATTTAGGTATTTCTTCAGGATTTTATTTCGCGGGGTCATTAGGTTTAACCGCTTTATTATTTATGATTGTATGGAGTCACCTTGAAAGGAAAGCAATAAAACATAATTTGAAATTGAACTAAGCGATGTGAAAGCGATGCTAGTTTAATAGAGGAGGAGCACTTATGAAGGTTGGTTTAGTTACTGATATTTTAGGTTACATGCCATTTGAAGAGATGCTGGATACGTGTGTGGATCAGGGAATAGAGACACTGGAGCTAGGATGCGGGAATTGGTCGAAGGCTCCACATCTCGATCTCGATGGACTTCTTGGCAATGCGGCAAAACGAAAGCAATTTTTAAATGAATTGAATGTAAGGGGGATTAGCATTGCAGCGTTGAATTGTTCTGGCAATCAGCTTGATCCATCAGATGAAGGAGCTATGCATAAAGCCGTTGTTAATAAGACCTTTCAGCTAGCTGGGCTTTTAGGTGTTGAAACGGTGGTCATGATGTCGGGGTGTCCTGGCGGCGGACCAAGTGATAGGACGCCAAATTGGCTGACACATCCCATTTTGCCCTCACACTTTGAGATGCTTGATTGGCAGTGGAATGAAGTGGCATTCCCTTATTGGGAAAAAGCTGTGACAACGGCAAAACAAAACGGGGTTAGAAAGGTTGCCATCGAAAATCTAGGCTGCAATTTAGTTTACAATCCTGAAACACTCTTTAAATTGAGGCATGAAGTCGGTGATACGGTCGGAATGAATTTTGATCCGAGTCATTTATTTTGGATGGGCGGTGACCCCATCGCAGCATTAAGGAATTTAGGAAGCGCTGTTTATCATATTCATGCAAAAGATGTTCGCTTAGAAAGAGGGATATATGATGTCCAGGGATTGATTGATGTGAAACCGATGAACCAATATGCAGATAGATCATGGAATTATGTTGCACTCGGTTATGGACACGACAGTGACTGGTGGAAGGAGTTTTTTACTATCGTTAAAATGATAGGTTATGAAGGGCCCATCGTTCTCGAAATGGAAGATTTGACAATGGAACCACTAACGGGCGTGAAAAAATCCATGAATGTTTTGAAAGAAACGTTGCCTAGAGAATTCGATGTTTTAACATGAAGTCTAAATTACTTTATAATGGACTTAATGAAAATAAAAAAAAGAAATTGGCAGGTGGAGATAATAGTATGAAAATGAGCGATGTGGCGAAATTGGCAAACGTATCTCCTGCAACCGTTTCAAGAGTGCTCAGACAGCCGGATTTAGTCAGCGAGGATACTAAACAAAAGGTGATGCAGGTGATTGAAGAGATGAATTACAAGCCTCACATGATTGCCAGTCAGTTCAGGACGAAAGAGACAAAGATCATTCTCGTCGTCGTTCCGGATATAACAAGGCCCTTTTTTTCCGAAGTGCTTCGGGGCATTGAGCATACAGCTGTAGAAAATGGCTATCAGGTTATATTGGGAGATACGGAGAACGACATTGAACGGGAAAAGGAATATATCGATTTGCTATACAAAAAGCAGGCAGATGGAGCGTTACTCCTTACTGCTAGAATGAATAGGGAAAGCCTGGAAAAACTATCAAATCAATTTCCGATTGTATTGGCATGTGAATACGTGGACGGACTGGACATTCCAACTGTTTCGATCGACAATGTAAGCAGTGCCAGAAAAGTAACGGAACATTTAATCAAGCTTGGTTATAGACGGATTGCCCATATAACAGCGCCTATGAACATCATTCTTAGCCGGGATCGCCTAGGGGGGTTCCAGCAGGCAATGAAGAAGCATCACTTGAAAGTAAACCCGGAATACATCCAGGAAGGGGATTATGGCATTGACTCAGGTTATGACCAGATGGTTAAATTATTATCGCTTGAAAACAAGCCTGAAGCAGTGTTCGTTTTTAATGATGAAATGGCGCTGGGAGCTGTAAAGGCAATCCAGGATCATGGCTTGAGCGTTCCCGAGGATATTGCTGTCGTAGGTTTTGATAATTTGAAAATAGCATCGATTTTTAATCCGCATATGACGACAATTGACCAGCCTAAGTACGAAATAGGGAAAAAGGCAACGAACTTATTGCTGACCTTAATGAAAGGCGGAACCATAGAAAAGAAAAAATTCGTTCTGGAAGATGAGTTGATCATCCGCGAATCTTGCGGTTCCAAATTGGAAAAAAGCTTGAATTCATAAAAATGTTTGGTAAGATTGTTAGGTAAGTAAATGAATGGCTTCCTTTTATGGGAGCCTATTTACATTTCGACCAAAGATGTGAAAAAACCACATTAGGGGAGTTTGCCAAACATACTAAGAGGGTTTTTCAATGATGAAATTGTACATTTATCAGCAGGGGATATAATATCCCTAAAGCTATTTGGTTTAGTGCCTAGGTGGAGATCTGCAGGAGCTTCACGGAGATCATCCGTTTGAATTAAAAAGCTGTAACATTAAAATATGGAAACGTGATATTGTGAATCCCATTCAACTTGAATGTGGATTTTTTTGATGGCCTTTATATGAAATAATGGCCGATAATCTTCATACGTTTCACTTCGAATTGCCGGCAAATATTAAAAAGCGCCCTTAGCTTGAACAGCATCTATGGCTAAAGGCCAAGGACCATTCATGGATTACGGGGGATTTCAATCCAGATTACAAATACTGTTTGTATTTCTTTAATTTATAGATGACTGTTGGCTGGCTGACGCCTAAATGTTCTGCCATTTCGTATGTGGTTTTACATTTTTTCCATGCTTTTGCAATTAGTTGCCTTTCAACCTTTTCCAGTGTCTTTTTTAAATCGAAATTCTCTTCACAATCCTGTTCGATTGCAAGGAAGTTGGAGTCTTCAGGCTGTTCAATTTGCCCTGTGATGGATTGCGGAAGGTGTTCGGGAAATATAATTGGCTCTTCGATGGTCAGGATTAACCGTTCAATTAAGTTTTCTAATTCCCGTATATTTCCGGGCCAATGGTAATGGGTTAAAACTTCATATGTCGATGGATGGATTTTTTTGTATTTCTGGTATTTATCATTGGTTTTTTCTAAGTAATGCTGAATTAGGAGAGGGATATCTTCTTTACGTTCATGCAATGCCGGAATTTGGATGGGAATCACATTCAAACGATAAAATAAGTCCAATCTAAACTTACCTTGACTTACCATCTCCTTCAAATCTTGATTAGTCGCTGCAACTAGGCGGAAGTTAATATGGTTTTCTTTTTTTCCACCGATGCGCTTTATCTTTTTCTCCTGTAGTACATTCAGTAATTTAGCTTGCATGGCAAGTGGGAGTTCCCCAATTTCATCCAAGAAAAGAGTACCGCTGTCAGCCTGCTCGATCAGGCCTTGCCTCCCTTGCTTATTTGCCCCTGTAAATGATCCCGGCTCATAGCCGAATATTTCTGATTCAAACAAACTTTCAGGTATGGTGCTGCAATTCACTTCGATAAAGGGTTCTTTTTTTCGGTTGCTTTGGTCATGAACAGCACGGGCAAAAGTGCTTTTCCCTACGCCGGAAGGTCCTAATAAGAGAATCGTGGCATCGGTTTTTGAAACATTATGGATCGTTTTTAAAATATGCTTCGTTTCATTACTTCTGGCAATCAGATAATGGTTATCCAGTTCTTTTTCTCTTAAATCCTCGACTTCCGTTTGATAGCCTTTAACTTTTCGTTGTAATTGTTCAAATTGATCCTGCAATTGCAGGATCTCGGTTTGATCCTGACCATAGCTGATTACCCTAACGAGGTGCCCTTCCTTATTAAAAATGGGATAGCCAGTCGACATGACAACATGACCCGTTTTTGTTTCTTGCATTATGCGTTTCGCTTTCTTTTCCTTTAAAACAATCGCATTGATGGAAGGTGCAAGAAGGCCCTCGCTTTCTAATTGATAGACGGAGGTACCGATATAAGAGTCACTTTTCATACCATAAATCTCCCAAAGCTTTGGGTTGGAATATAAAATGATTCCATCTTGATCGGTAATGAGAATGTTATTATTCGATGTTTCAATAATTTTATTTAGTTCTTCCTCCAGCATATCATCGTACATACGTTACGCTCCTTTGGGTTTTGGGATGCTGCTTAATTAAAATATAAATCAAAAAGTCTAAATAATCAAAATTTAAATCAAGAAATAAGAAAATGATTAAGTTTTTAATCATTTGATGAAACAAAATAATGAAAAGCCTTATATACCGCAGCGAAATAGTTGGCCTGAATCTTGCTTATGTAAAAGGTAAGAAGGGAATTTCCAACCAAGGGTGTTATGAATATCCATTCTATTAGAAAAGATGGAAGTTTGTATGACATCTGCAAATGCAATGGATTGAAAAAATTAATAGTAGAATTAGAATTTAGGAGGATGTTACATGAAGAAGTATCAACCGAAAGACTCATTCAAATCACCCCGTTTTTGTGGAGTGCGTACGTTTATGCGGCTCCCATTTGTTGAACAGATAGATGAAAATATGGATTTTGTCATTACGGGAATTCCATTTGATTCCGGGCAATCATTTAGGACGGGTGCGAGATTCGGTCCAGAAGCCATTCGCGATTTTTCAATCCTTTTACGTCCTTATAATCCAGAACAAGATATTAATATTTTTGACTATATATCAGGAATTGATTATGGCGATGTTCCGATCATCCCGGGGTATATTTCGGAAACATATAAAAAGATCGAAGAAGAGCTTACTCCCGTCATTGAAAAAGGGATCATTCCGATCTCATTGGGAGGCGATCATTCCATTACACTAGGGGAGTTACGTGCAATCGTAAAAAAACATGGACCCGTTGCCCTGCTTCAGTTCGATGCTCACTCTGACACTTGGGATAGTTATTTTGATCAAAAGTATAATCACGGAACCGTTTTTCGCCGCGCAATAGAAGAGGGGCTCATCGATGTATCGCGATCTCTTCAAATTGGTATGAGGGGCGGTCTGTACGGACCCGAAGATCTTCAGGATGCCCGGGATTTAGGTTTGGGAGTTTACACGACAAACGATTATAAGCGTATCGGGGTCGAAAAGATGTTAAGGGTCATTCATGAGCGTGTTGCGAATGGTCCGGTGTTTTTATCTTTCGACATTGATTTTTTAGATCCGGTTTATGCTCCGGGTACGGGGACTCCAGAAGTTTCCGGTGCCAGCATTGATGATGCTTTAGCCTTGGTAAGAGGATTGACGAATATAGATTTTGTTGGATTCGATCTTGTGGAGGTTTTACCATCATACGATCACGGACAAATCACGGCTGCTGCAGCCGCTAATATTGTCTATGAATTCATCACTCTCATCGCACTCGCAAAAAAAGGGAAAATGGAGAAGACAGAGAGAGTAGGAGATTTGGAAACGCAGCTTAATAATTAGTTTCCTCATTTAACTATAGAGAAGGAAGGAAGCTGTAATTCCTTTCTTCCCTTTTTACAAAGCGATAAGAACAATACAAGCCCAAAAGGAGATGTGTACATGCATATTTTGGATATATCGATCATGATTCTATATTTTTCTGTTTTAATCATTGTGGGAGTAATCGGATCCAAACGGGCAAAAACAGCAGATGATTTCATTGTGGCAGGACGCAATCTTGGTCATTTTATGTATTTATCCTGTTTAGCTGCTGTGATATTAGGGGGGGCTTCCACTCTAGGAACAGCAAAGTTAGGTTATCAGTTTGGGATATCCGGTATTTGGCTAGTGGTGATGATCGGGCTCGGCATTATCGCTATCGGGCTGTTTTTAACAAATAAGATATTTAATTTAAAAGTATTGACGATCAGTGAAATGCTTGAGAAACGCTACAACTCTCAGACAAGATTGATCAGTGCCCTTGTCTCTGTTATCTATACATTCATGCTGACTGTAACGCAAGTGATCGGGATGGGGACAATTTTACATGTTTTGGCTGGCTGGAATTTAACGGTTTCCATGATAGTCGGGGGCGGGATCGTTTTATTTTATACAATATTAGGAGGTATGTGGTCAGTCACAATGACTGATGTCGTGCAATTCGTCATCATGACGATCGGTATTTTCTTTATCATGCTTCCGATGAGCATCTCTAAGGCAGGAGGGTGGGGCTCGCTTAAAGAAAATCTCCCAGCATCACATTTCGAGTTAGGGAACATTGGCGGAGAGACGATTTTTCAATATTTCCTATTATTTACCCTCGGGGTAGTTGTTGGCCAAGATATTTGGCAGCGTCTATTCACTGCACGAACCAAAGCTGTTTCTCGTGGCGGAACGATTGGAGCGGGGTTATATAGTGTTTTTTATGCGATTGCAATCAGTATCATTGGAATGTGCGCTTTTATTATCCTTCCTGATTTAGGCGATCCCCAAAATGCATTTACCAGTATAGCGATGGTAACTTTACCTGCTGGTCTATTGGGGGTTGTCATTGCGAGTGTGGTATCTGCTCTTATGTCCACAGCTTCAGGTACTTTGCTTGCTTCGTCCACTTTAGTTGTTAATGACATCATTAAAAAATATATTGGTCCAAAAATGAGTGAACGACAATTTTTAAAAACATCCCGAATTACAACTTTAACGATTGGTGTATTGACCATAATCGTTTCGATTTGGATTCAAGATATTTTAGTTGCATTGGATGTAGCTTACGCAATTTTATCCGGAGCTGTGTTCTTTCCGATCATCCTTGGTTTCTTTTGGAAAAGGGTCACGGCTACAGCGGCATTTTACTCGATTCTCGCCAGCATGATCGTTATCATTGTCGGATTGGTGATTAATGGACCTTCCTCCACTCAACCAATTCTGTACGGGCTCGCTACTAGTTTTGTCGTCATTACTACGATCACTCTCCTAAGTTCCAATAATGATCATAAAAATGAAAGTGAAGTAAAGCAAGATATAAAGGGCAAAGCTGACATGGATACCATGGCTAATTAATGTTTCAGCAAAAAAACGGAAAAAGATTCGAGGAGGAACGAAATATGACAAAGACAATTTCCCTGCAACCGGCAACATTCAATACAATGGAAGAAGAACGCATTCACAGGAAGGAACGCTTGGCAGCTTCATTCCGCCTTTTTTCAAAGTTTGGTTTCGATGAAGGGATAGCAGGCCATATTACGGTCCGTGATCCTAAATATACAGACCATTTCTGGGTCAATCCGTTTGGGATGCATTTTAGTCAAATTTCCGTTTCGGATCTTATATTGGTTAATCATAAAGGTGATATTGTAGAGGGTGAACATTCTATTAATGGTGCTGCCTTTGCCATTCATTCTGAAATTCATAAAGCACGGCCGGATGCGATTGCAGCGGCACATGCTCATTCGGTCTATGGAAAGACATGGTCTTCCTTAGGGAGACTGTTAGATCCGATTACGCAAGATGCCTGCCAATTTTACAATGACCATGCATTATTTGATGATTTTACTGGTGTCGTTTATGCATCCGAAGAAGGTAAACGCATCGCGAAGGCTTTAGGTCAATTCAAAGCTGTCATTCTCCGCAATCATGGATTGTTAACGGTCGGCCAATCTGTAGATTCAGCTGCTTGGTGGTTCATAACGATGGAACGTTCATGTCAAGCACAGATAATGGCTGAATCTGTAGGTAAGCCGATTTTTATAGAAGAAGAGTATGCAAAATTGACTGCAGAACAAACGGGAACGGAATATGAGGGATGGCTGAGTTTCCAGCCTCTGTGGGAAAGGATCAGAAAAGAGCAACCAGATTTCTTGAAGTGACCATGAAGCACGGCATGGTATAATCCCAACGGATTGCCTTCCCGTAAAAGAGGGAAAAAGGAATCGTATGTTCTTGAGGAGGTTTTATAATGTCCGCTTCTAAGAAAGCAGCACCTTCACTTTATATCAGGGTCGATATACCGGAAAAATACATCAATCAGTTTAAGGAGATTTGTTCGGAAGTTGTTGTCGAGCCATGGGAATTCGGCGAACCCGAACCACAGCCAACGGTTGATTTAACAAAGTTTGATGTCCTATATACGATGGGGCTTCATGATAATCTTAACATTATAAAAAAAGCTCCAAAGATTAAATGGGTCCATTCAGACAGTGCTGGAGTGGAGGCCATGCTGAATGAAGATATAAAAAACAGCGATGTCATCATCACCAATGTCAAAGGCTGCACATCTGTCCCGATAGCCGAGCATACAATTGCGATGCTATCTTCGTTAGCAAGAGGCGTACCGACAATGATCAGAAATCAAATAAACAAAACGTGGGTTGAAATTCCAGTGAAAGATCTTGAAAATGCGAAAGTGGGGATAATTGGGTATGGTGATATTGGCCATGAGATAGCCAAGAGATGTAAAGCGCTGGGTATGACCGTTATTGGGTGCCGCCGGAATCCCACCAAGAGGAACACCGAATATGAACCTGCTGATTTGATAATGGGAATGGATCAAGTGGATGAGGTCCTTTCCATGTCCGACTTTGTCGTCTTGGCCCTTCCGTTTACAAAAGATACTTCATACTTTTTCAATAAAGAACGCTTAAATAAAATGAAAAAAGGCAGTTATGTAATTAATGTCGGCCGAGGTAATACGATTGTCGATGAAGATTTAATTCATTCCTTGAGCAATGGGCACATAGCAGGAGCGGCTCTGGATGTGTTTGAAGTAGAACCTTTACCTAAGGACCACCCATTTTGGCAGCTGGAAAACGTCATGGTATCCCCACATAATGCTTACAACTCTTCCAAGCACCTAGATCGTGTGATGGAATTATTCCTTAGAAATTTAAAGCTTTTTTCTGATGGTAAACCCTTAATGAACGTTGTAGAAAAAAAACTTGGTTATTAAGAGCGATCGGTCTTTTGAAAAGAAATTCGAATGGAGTACAAGGGCAGACCCTGATTGGGTTTGCTTATTTTTGTTTAAAAGCCGCTGCTTCATCTTTTTCTTGTATAGGACAATCTCTGATCAGGAAAAGCTGGATATAAGGAGGCGATGTATGAATGGGTACTTTCGAAGTTATTTCCCTGATGCTAAGCTTTGGCATGTTTGTAATTGCTATTCTTGATTTCAAAAATCATGACAAAAATCCTTGAAGATATTGAGGCAGGCTGATGTGTTTGATTAATAATGGAAGCGTTTTAAAAAATTCCGGGTTATTTAAAGAAGGTATTGATTTTCTCGATTTTTTAAACTTGCAGAGAACACCATTATGAGGTGTTCTTTTTTGTTTTGTTTCCAATGAGTTTTAATCGATATTCCATGCATACATAAGTATCATCTTTGACAAAACAATGATATACAAGTATAGTCTCTAATAGACCGGTTGATATAATTTCAAGGAGTGATCCAGCTATGGCAGAGAAACGAAACTCGAAAGACATTCTTATTGAAGCTGCTTCCAGACTTTTTCGTATACGTGGATATTACGGTGTGGGGCTTAAGGACATTATTGAGGAAAGTGGTATCCCAAAAGGTTCGATGTATCATTATTTTCCGAAAGGTAAAGAAGAATTGGCGATTGAGGCGATTATTCATACAAAGGAATTCGTGATAGATGAAATTAAACGGGGGTTTGATGAAATTGAAGACCCTATTAAAGCCATTCAGTCTCATATTTTTCATTTATCCGAGGTTTTTGGTCATAGTGAAAATCTATTAGGACTGCCAATCGGGACGATTGCAGCGGAAACATATACGACGAGTGAGCAGATAAGAATGGCCTGTCAAGAAGCGATGGAAGATTGGCAATCCATTTATGTGAAGAAATTACTCGAAGCGGACTTCAGTGAGAAACGGGCAAAAGAATTGAGTATCGTAATTAATGCTTTGATTGAAGGGGGTATCCTTTTATCCTTAACGGCGAAAAACGGGGAACCTCTCCAAGCCATTGCGGAACAGATACCATTATTGCTGATAAATAAATAAGTCATGCGGAAAAATTATCTTAAGCTTAGGTCGAACAGTTAGTAATTGGAGGAATTATTTTATGTCAGCAGATGCAACACAGCAACAAAACCCTGTCATTAGGACGACCCCTATATTAATTGCATTTTTAATAGCAGGGTTCATCGGGTTATTCAGCGAGACGGCATTAAACATGGCGCTGGGAGATCTAATTCAAGAATTCAATGTCAGTCCTTCAACCGTGCAATGGCTAACAACGGGTTACCTATTGACATTGGGGATATTGGTTCCCGTTTCGGGACTCTTGATTCAGTGGTTCAATACTCGTCAATTATTCATTGCCTCAATGGTGTTCTCCATCATTGGGACGCTCATTGCAGCAATTGCACCCGGGTTCGGCATCTTGATGCTAGCCCGGGTCATCCAGGCAATCGGAACGGGTCTTTTATTGCCTCTCATGTTCAATACCATTTTATTGATTTTTCCTATTCATAAAAGGGGAGCGACGATGGGATTGATGGGGCTGGTGATCATGTTTGCCCCAGCCATCGGACCGACAGTTTCAGGCTTGATTATTGAAAATCTAAAATGGAACTACATTTTCTGGGTGTCTTTGCCGTTCTTTGTGATCGCTTTACTATTCGGTCTCAAGTATATGCAAAACGTTTCAATAATCACCAAACCTAAAATCGATGTACCATCCATTATTTTATCGACCATTGGTTTTGGGGGAATTGTTTATGGCTTTAGTATTGTTGGAGAGCAAGGATGGAGCAATGCGATCGTTTTATCCTCGATCATTGTTGGACTTATAGCGTTATTCCTGTTTGCTGTGAGGCAATTCAATATGGATAAACCAATGATTGACTTGCGCGTTTTTAAATACCCGATGTTCACGTTTGGGTTAATAACCGTCTTCATCACCTTCATGATCATCATGTCATCCATGATTCTCTTACCGCTATACCTGCAAACCGGGCTTGCATTAGCTGCGTTTTCTGCTGGGCTGGTACTATTGCCGGGTGGAGTGCTTAATGGTATCATGTCTCCGGTTACGGGGCGCATTTTTGATAAGTTCGGTCCAAGAGGGTTAGTGGTTCCAGGCTTCATTATCATGATTGTCATGTTATGGACTTTGACGAACGTAACGACTGAAACGACGATCATAATGGTAATCGTCATGCACTCCCTCCTTATGATTGGTGTTTCGATGGTCATGATGCCGGCCCAGACAAATGGCCTGAATCAACTGCCAAAAAATCTTTATCCGGATGGAACGGCTCTAATGAATACATTGCAACAAGTATCGGGGGCCATCGGTACAACCGTTGCCATTACGATCATGTCAGCATCCCAAAAAAATTATATGGCAAATGCAGAAGATCCGTTCGATCCGTCTGCCATTAGCGGTTCATTGACTGCAGGCGTTCAAGATGCCTTTATTTTCGGCCTTGTCCTTGCAATCATTGGTTTGATCGTATCGTTTTTTATCAGAACAGCACGAGACCAATAAGATAAATTAGCCAGCAGGGAATGGAGTTTCTCTGTCTGGTTTTTTTTACTGGTCTTTATTACCATATTTCATCAAAAACGAAAAAATCAGAGTGAATTATTTGAAAACTAACCACTTATCGGATAATCTTACACAATGAAAGTTACTAAAATTCAGCTCAGGTAAAGCGGTTAACAGGAGGAACTCAAATGAAAACAATAAAAACCAAAATGTTTGAACCTGTAACAATAGGTGCATGGAACTTAAAAACAAGAACGGCAATGGCTCCTATGACTCGGTCGTTTGCCGATAACGAAACTGGTGTTGTGAATGACCTGACCGTAGAATATTACCGAAAACGGGCTCAAGATGGAATCGGACTTATCATTACTGAAGGTGTAGTGATTTCACCAAGAGCAAAGGGCAATCCTGGAGTTCCCGGTATATATACTCAAGAGCAAATCGACGGATGGAAAAAAGTAACGGAAGCAGTACATGCTGAAGGCGGAACGATTATTGCGCAAATCTGGCATGTGGGCCGTGCAAGCCACCATGAAATTGCAGGAGGACTTCCTCCGCAGGCTCCGTCACCTATCGCTGCAGAAGGTAAGGTTTCACGATTCGGCAAACCTTTTGACACTCCTGAAGAAATGACAGAGACGGATATTGCAGAAGTTGTGAACCAATATAAACAAGCTGCAAAGAATGCAATGATTGCTGGTTTTGACGGCGTTGAAATTCATGGTGCACATGGCTACTTAATAGACCAGTTCAATTCTGACACCTCCAATAAAAGGACCGATCGGTACGGTGGTGATTTAAAACAGCGTCTGACATTTATGAAGGAAGTGCTAAAAGCAGTTATTGATGCTGTAGGAGCGGAACGTACCCTTATTCGTTTCTCGGCTTTGAAAATTGACCAGCCGTCTTATATGTGGGAAGACCCTGAAAAAGCGATCCAAACATTTATTGAAGCGTTCAATGAAACAGGAGTCAAAATGATTCACCCATCCACGATGGAATTTACCAAACCGATTGCAAGAGGATTGACCATGCATGAATTGGTACGCAGCCACTGGGATGGAATCATAGTCGGTGTGGGCGGGCTTGATCCTGAAACAGCGGAAGCAGCACTGGAAAAAGGCATCATTGACGTTGCGGCGATTGGCCGTCCGCTTATAGCCAACCCGGATTATCTGGCACGAATTAAGAAAGATGAAAAACTTGTTGATTACGAGGTAAAGAAACATTTAGGGCATCTGATTTAATAGAGATAAAATGTAAGGCTGGCTTGTTCTTTGACAGGACATCGCAGCAACCATACTTCATTTTCTGAAACTGATGCGATTCTTCTTCAAGAAGGGTCGCCTTTTCTTATGAACATAAAAGGGGAGAGTGGATGGTATATCGATGGAACGTATCATGGTTATCGGAGTGTCCGCGGGTGTCGGGAAATCTACTTTTGCAAGAAGGCTTGGAGATCATTTGAATATCGAGGTATATCATTTGGATACATTCTACTGGAAACCTGGCTGGGTGGAGGCTCCTTTAGAGGATTTTATTTCTGCTCAAATGGAAGTAGTGAGTCATGACAAGTGGATCATGGAAGGCAACTATAGTCATTCTTTAAATCTGCGTTCGGAGCTAGCCGATACGATTATTTATTTAGAACTTCCCCTCGGTGTTTGCCTTTACCGTGTGATAAAACGCTGGTTGTCTAATCTAGGTAAAACAAGGCCTGATATGGCTAAAGGCTGCCATGAAAAACTAGACTGGGAGTTTATCAAATTTATCATATCCACTTACTTTCCTCGCAAGAAAGAAATGAAAATCAAATTGGCAGATCTTCAAAAGAGTGACCCTGAAAAGGTGATAGTTATGTTAAAAAGTAAGCCCGATATTGAAGGATATTTGTTGAATATGAAGGGATAAGCTTCTTACCATTAATCTTTATGAATCTTAGAGATTTTCGAAACTGGGTCTTTCCTGATCTTAACGGCGAGCTCATAAGCACAAATGGAAAAGGGATCTTCCAATCGAAGATCCCTGAGACTTTAGAAAAATTCGAAGAAATCGAGTTTGGCTGCGAACAATTTACGATTACGGCAACTCAGTAATCTAGTCTTCATCTTTTTACTAAAGGTTTTACATTTTGCGGGATAGGGGAGAGATAGCTTTTTCCTTGTAATCGTTCTTTTAGTTCCGTTTTTGCCTTTTCAATTAATTCCGGATTTTGAAGTACTTCTACTGCAGTTGCCGCAATAACCTTGCCGGCATGAAGCATTCCTTTATGGGCAATGGATGTTGATCCCAGTGTAACCCACTGCCAGCTATGCAAAGGTGACCCAAGAACAAAACAAGCCGTTGTGCATTGGGCAGTAGGAACAATCCAGCTAACATCTCCCACATCCGATGAACCTGTTAATGGCGCTTGGAGGCCCTCAATGGGTTCTAACCAATTTGCCAGTGCATCATCTTGATTATCTTTAAATGGATTGATTGTACTGTTCCTTTCTTGTTCGGTTAAGGTGGCGCGGATTTCTTTGGCAAGCTGTTTTTCATCATCATCGTGTTGTGGAATGCCTAATTCTTGAAAATTCTTATACATGACGGAATCTAACACAGTGTTTTGGATAACATTGGAACAGGCTTTGTCAAAAACGATTTCCAATTCAGTTCCTGTCATCAGGGCAGCGCCTTTAGCAATATTACAAACTCTTAAGTAAATATCTTGAACTTGTGAAACTTCTGGAGCTCGTAATAAATAAAGAACTTCAGCATCTTGTTGGACAACATTAGGAGATAATCCACCTGAATTCGTTATTGCATAATGGACTCTTGCTTCCTGGATAATATGCTCTCTTAAATAGTTCACGCCAACATTCATAAGTTCTACGGCATCTAAAGCACTCCGTCCCAAATGTGGTGATGCTGCTGCATGGGAGCTTTTGCCTTTAAACTTATAATACACTTGGAAATTGGAAAGTGAATCCATCGACATGACGCCGTTAACATCCAGTGGATGCCAACAAAATGCAAAATCAACGTCATCGAACAAACCTTCTCTGACCATGAAGGTTTTGCCTGATCCGCCTTCTTCTCCAGGACATCCATAATAACGAACTGTCCCATTTATATGATTCTCTTCCATATAATCCTTCACTGCAACAGCTGCAGCTAAAGATCCCGTACCAAGTAAATTGTGACCGCAGCCATGGCCATTTTCACCTTGTACTAGTGGCTCCTGTTTAGCCGTAGCCGCTTTTTGACTCATACCTGACAATGCATCGAACTCTCCCATGATTGCCACAATAGGTTTACCGGTTCCAAAGCTGCCGATGAATGCCGTTTCTATGTTTCCAACACCTTTTTCAACAGAAAATCCTTCGCTTTCTAATGTTTTGCATAGCAATTCAGCAGATTGATATTCTTCAAAACGTGTTTCTGCAAAATTCCATATACAGTCACTGACTTCAATGAATTTTTCTTTTTTTTGTTCAATGATTTCCGATAGTCTATTTACATATGTCATTTTTCACTCTTTCCTTCCTATAAATATACTGAAAAATTATTTTAAAAGCCGTCTAGCAATAAGATTCAAAAGTTCTACACTCCTTGGTAAAACCTCTTCTTGAATATCAAATTTAGGGTGGTGATGTGGTGCAGGAATATCAGTCCCAATAATCATATATGTCCCTTTCCCGCCATTATCCTGTACTCTTCGAATCATGAAACTTGCATCTTCGCTTCCCGCAGAACCGGATTTCCTGCATGCTTCGATTGTTGAAAAACCATCTACATTCCTGGCTTCTTCCATGGCCAGTTCGACAAGTTCTTGATCACAGCGAATCGTAATTGCTTGTCCTATAATTTCAATTTCATGTTCAAGCTCATGCATACCTGCACTATGAGCCACGATATTTCGAACACGTTTCTCCATTTCAGCATTTGCTTCTTCGGTTACAGATCGGGTTTCAATGATCATTTTTGCATGTGCTGGAATAATATTAGCGGCTGTTCCTCCATTAAGAACACCTACGTTCACACGGGTCGAGCCTGAACTGAATCTAGGAATGGCATGAATATTTAACAATGCGGTGGCTGCTCCCAATAATGCATTTTTACCTTTTTCAGGAGCAGCACCTGCATGAGAAGATACCCCATGAAAATGTGCAGCCATTTTCGTACTTGCTAAAAATCCGGAAGACCCACCGTGAAATTCTCCTAGAGGGACATCTGTGCCAAGGTGCAGACAATATATATGATCCACATCATCCAAAATTCCTTTTTGTACAATTGAATAGGCACCGCGTACGCCCTCTTCAGCTGGTTGAAAAATAAGCTTTACGGTTCCTGCGAAATTACCATCCGCTAATTTTTCAGCAAGTCCTAAGCCAATGGCTGTATGGCCATCGTGTGCACAGGCATGCATATTTCCTTCATATTTTGAACGAAAACCGTTTTGTTGCGGGAAGTGGTCAGAATCAGTACTTTCCTTAACAGGCAATGCATCCATATCAAAGCGGAAAGCTACGGTTGGGCCAGCCATTTTTCCTCTTAATACACCAATGACGGCAGTATATCCACCCTCCATTTCTTGGAGGATCTTTGGATTGGCACCATCTTGTAATGCTCTATTAAATGTTTCCTCTAATACTTCGATAGGGGGGACTCCACGGCGAGAATCACCATCTAAAGCATCTTTTCCAAATATCACGTTATACTTTAGGGAAGTTAGTGCTTCCACTACCTTTGAAGCAGTACGAAATTCCGTAAAGCCAACTTCCGGGTGTTGATGAAGATCACGTCTTAAAGAAATAATATCCAATTCGTTTCACTCCTAATTTTATTTGATGATAATTCGTATCATACGATTTAGTGTCTATATCAAGCGGCCCAGCCCCTCAAGTCGCTTAAGGGACATACGGGGCGCTTGGGACTTTTCAAATTACGGTAATTTCGGATATACTCCGGGACCAATTGGGAGGCCAAGGAAATACCAAACCACAACCAATAATGTCCAAATGATGAAGATGATAATCGGGTAAGGCAAAATAAGAGAATAATAAGTTCCTAGTTTTGCATCTTTTCGATACTCTTGTAAGAAACTTAAGAATAGTGGGACAAATGGAGATACAGGTGCCAATGGCAGTACAGATGAATCTGCTACCCTGAACAACATTTGGGCGAAGGCAGGATGATAGCCTAATACCATGAACATTGGGACAAAAACGGGTGCCAATATAGACCATATTGCCGATCCGCTGGCAATGAACATGGAAAGAAGTCCAGATAAGAACATTAGCCCTATTAGGACAGGTGCACCTTCTATGTTTAGCTGTTCCAACAGATCTGTGATGGATAAAGCCAAAAACTTACCCATATTACTCCAGTTAAAGCAAGCGACAAACTGGGAAAGCGGGAAAACCATAATAATGAATCCGGCCATGCCTTTAATTGGGTCTACCAATAATTCCGGAATGTCATTTTGTTTCTTGATTGCTCCCACCTTAACTCCATAAGTAATGGAAACTGTAAAAAAGAAGAGTAAGATGATTGCGACAATTCCGGACATGAATGGAGAAGGGAGGATGGCTCCGGTTTCTGGATTTCGCAATAGGGCTCCTTCTGGAACGACTAGAATGGCCATAACAGCTATAAAAATCAATGCTGAAATACCTGTAGCCAGGAGTGCTTTGTTTTGTTGCTTCGTTAATTGCTCCAATTTTTTATGTTTACCGCCACCTTCATACTTTCCTAAACGCGGCTCAACAAATTTATCTGTAATCAAGGATATAACTACCGTGAGTACGAGAACGGAAGTCGCCATAAAGAACCAGTTATCCGTAACATTAACGGTCAAATTTGCATTCATGCCTTTCGCTACTTCCGAACTGATTCCTGAAAGCAAGACATCTGTTGTGACGATTAATAAGTTGGCAGTGAAACCTGAACCAACCCCAGCAATGGCAGCGAGCAAGCCTGCAACAGGGTGCCGTCCCACAGCAAGGAAAATCAAAGCTCCAAGGGGAGGCATGATGACAAGCGCAGCATCAGAAGAAACATGACTGAAGAAGGCAACAAATACAACTAAATAACTTGCGTATTTCCCTGAGACCTTTAACGACATTTTCCGAATCAAAACTTCTAACAATCCGACCTTTTCAGCGAGTCCCACTCCCAGCATTAGGGCTAAAATAGATCCCAATGGTAAAAATCCTGAAAAGTTTTTAATCATATTCGGCAAAATCCATTGGATGCCTTCACGGCTTAAAAGGTTTTGAACTTCCACTTTCTCTCCACTAATGGGGTCCGATGCCGAAACATGGAAAACGGATAAGAGAGCGGTTACAACAAATAAAAAGGCAATCATATAAATAAATAAGATAAAGGGGTGGGGGATTTTGTTTCCTATTCGCTCTACTCTATTGAAAAAACCACCCGTTTTCTGATTTTGAAGATTAGTTGTATCTTTGATTACTTTTTGTTCCATTACATTCTCCTCCTAAACCTTCTTCCATTTGTAGTTTGTGCGTTTTGCACCATTCCATTTATAAACTTTTCTCTAAACCTGCCTTAAACTCAAATTAGCGTCTTTCATCCTTTGTGAACTTTCATTAATCTCTTCCAAATATACTGCTTTTTATTTAACGAATATTTAGCGCTATTTTCGTTAAATGTATTATATAATTAAGAATAATCTATTTCAATAAAATTTTCTGAATAAAGGGAAATTATTTTCTGGTAATTGTTGTGAAGTAAACAATGGAATGCGAAATCATTGAATGATTAAATCCTGCCATTCTTGAACTTACGATAGATAAATAAACCATATTAAGCAGCACCGTTTATTCATGTCAAACGGTGCTTTACCATGCTTGTATATTTGGATATCATTTTTATTCCCTGTTAGGGTTGGTTATTTTGATATAATAAAACGAATAGTATGATGTAGGGGTGAAATAAACTTGTATAAAATTGGGGTTGTTGGTCCACTTTCATCTTTAAAGAAAATTCGGGATGTTACTAATGAATTTGAACATGAAATTGATTTTATTGATTTTCCATATGAAGATGCACGTGAGGTAACGGATATTATAAAAAAACATCAAAGTACAGTAAATGGTTGGTTTTTCTCTGGACCGGTACCCTATAGAATAGCAAAAGGAATGTTGGATTCAGAGGCTAATTTTACATATTGTCCCCCTGTAGGATCTAGTCTATATCGATGTTTATTACAAATGTCTGCAGATCAAAAACATTTTTTCGATAAGTTGTCCATCGATATGATTCGATTGGAAGACTTTTTTCTTCATGAGTCGCTGCAAGAGCTGGGGATTTCCACTGAACATATTTATGTAAAAACATTTGATGAACAATATGATTATCAAGAAATTGTCCAATTTCATCTTCAGTTGTGGAGGGAAGGGGAGGTACATGGTGTCCTTACCGTTTTACAATCTGTTTATGAGGCCTTGAAGAAGGAAAGTGTTCCTGTCTACAAAATTAATATGACCAAAATGGAAATTCGGCAAGCGGTCAAGATTTTAATTGAAAAGGCAAAAAGTACTTATTTCAAGGATAGCCAGATAGGTGTCGAAATCATTGAAATTGATCAGTTTGATCAATTTGTTGACGAGGTTAATATTCGTTACCATCTGCAGCATTTGGAGCTTAAGATTAAACAAACATTGCTTACATTTTGCGAAAAATTAGATGGATCCCTCATCGAAAATGGAAACGGACGCTATCAAATATTTAGTTCACGAAAGGCCATTGAACGGGAAATTGGCAGCTTGCGAAGTACCGTTCAACAACTGGCCCTTGAGATGGATGTTTCTGTTGCAGTCGGCATTGGTTTTGGTGAAACGGCAGCATCGGCAGAAATCAATGCCCGCAAGGCGATCCGTCATTCAAAAAAGAAAGAAAGTTCTGGAATTGTTGTTATCCAGGAAGATGGTGTAATGATCGAATCCGTAGGTCAAGAAGAACAATTGGCATACACCTTCCGTTCCAATGATAAAGAACTGCTGGATAAATTGAATCAGGCTAACATTAGTGTGAAAACGTATAAAAAGATAGAAGCATTGATCGATCGTATGGGCTGGGATGGCTTCACTTCCTCGGATTTAGCTTCCCATTTATCCATGACCGTTCGAAATGCCCAGAGAATCATGAGTGGTTTGAGTGAAAGCGGTTTAGTGGAGTATAAAGGAGAAGAACTTCAATCACCTCGGGGAAGACCTCGTAAAATTTATATGTTAAAGAAGTAACACCTTGACGTTCTTGTGCCAATATCCCAATTAGAACATAAAGTAAAGGAACCATTTAATTAATTCCTCCTTAAAACAAAGAAGGAGATGTTTCTATTGTCAAATTGTGGTCATCACAAATTGTGATTCTGATAACGATTGGTGGAGGTTTCGCTTTTATAGTCGTATTGTTTATACTCTTAATCATTGTTGGAGCTACTTGTTATGGTAGCGGTAATGGAGCGGTCCAAGGATATGGCGGTTTCTGCTAAAAGCTCCCCCGCTGTAACGAACAGAGTAAATAAGGCTAGTTTAAGGAGGATGATCTTTGTTTAAAAGGGGGCATTCTTTTTAATTCCATTGATATCTGTATTGATTGTGGTATATTTCACGTTTTAGATCCCCAGTGGCGAAGAAACTTCGTGATTCTTTTGGTTGATTTACAAACTCGCAGGTGCATAACAGGATCGATAGGTATTATCCTTAGTTTCTAATACGCGAAATATCTATTTCTATACCAAGGCAAAGACTAAAAAATTCTATCGTCTGTACTGCAGGAAAGGGATGGATACATGAATGATAGCCCTTTCGCCACCCATCTTCCTGCATAAAATAATTAAGCCCGATAGATTGTGAGGGAGGTAATTGCTTGGGTGAAAAAAAAGGATCAAACGCCTCTTCCAATAACCATTCTCACTGTTTTGAACCATTTATAAGCCCCAATCCCATTACTTCATTAAATCCTGTTCAACGCTTTCCTAAAATTGATAAAACAGCATTTGTCAGTCAGTTTTCCAGTGTCATAGGTGATGTTACCATTCGTAACAATGTCTATGTAGCGCCTAATGTAAGTATACGTGCGGATGAAGGAACTCCTTTTTATATAGGATCCAATTCAAATATACAGGACGGAGTAATTTTACATGGATTATTCAATAAAAGGATTTTAGTTGGGACAAATGGCTATTCAATATTCATTGGAAATGAAGTGACCATTGCTCATGGTGCGATTTTCCATGGGCCTTGTTATATTGCAGATAAGGTATTTGTTAGTTTTAATTCCATTGTTTATACGGCAATTGTAGGAAGAGGCGCATTTATTTCTTATAATGCAGTAGTAACAAATGGCGTTCGAATACCGCCTGGTAGGTTTGTACCGCCAGGAGCTAATATTGATTCACAAGAAAAAGCGGATGCACTTTCAACAGTACCTAAAGATAGTAAGGAATTTGCACATGAAGTTCAACGGGTCAATCATGAATTCCCCGCATCTTACCACCTGTTATTTGGGAAAAATCATTGCTCCTGCGGATTTGCCTATGACCAGTAATAAGTATGGCTGGATTGGGTCATTCGTAGAGGATTCCAGAAATGCGAAGCTGTCATTGAGGCAGCTTTTTTATTGTTATGGGCGGACATTATAATCGTACCTAAGAGGAGATGTTCCGAATAAAAGTTGTTAACAAAATAATAAACTTAAAGAGATGATGTGACTGGAAGGCGGCTCTATCCCCTTCTTTGTTTTGCATTCATATTAGGGGTTTATAACAATATTTCTTCAAAACACCTATTTTAAAAAACATAATTAAACTATTAAATAACTTTAGTATCCTACTTTAAGGTACATAGCGTGGTGAATCATTAACTATATTTATCCGTGCAGTGATTATAGATGAATAACGAATACAACGTATTTTTCCTTCATGTTGCATGATAAAATGAGACATAAGAGAAAAAAATTTGGCGTGGGTATGAATACAACTATATACTAAAGCATTGGCTACCACATTTTTCTTTTTGCTGCTGATATGATCAAGAGGTAACAAAAAAAATAAAAACAAGGGCTCATACAAATTGAAACAATAGTTAGACAGCAGAAGAATTAGGATTACATATCATGACTTGGATTAAACCAGGATATTCTACAAATAACAATGAATCTATTACAGATGGTAAAGGAAGTCGATTACTGGATGTATAAAATCGGACTTGTCGGTCTAAAAACTTCTATAGAACAAATTTTAGCCGCGGCAGAAGAATATAAACATGAGTTGGAATTCATCTCTTTGCCCTATGTAAGGACCGAAGAGGTAGAGAATATTGTAAAGGAACATGATTCACATGTACATGCATGGCTTTTTTCTGGTCCACTTCCCTATGAAATTGCGGGAAAAACACTATGTACAGATAAAATAATGGTCCATGTCCCAGCTACGGAATCTGGTTTTTATAAATCCTTTTTAGAGATGATCTATGAACAAGGGAAAATCATTGAGCATCTAAGTATCGATACTATGTCCTCAAATAATATTAGCGAAGAAGCTTTGTCACAGTTGAATATAAAAACCCAAAAGATTTATACGAAAGTGTTTGAGACAGATGTTGATACGGATGAATTGGTACATTTTCACTTGGATTTATGGAATACGGGAAAGACAGAAGGCGCTTTTTCTTGTTTTCCTTCCGTGTGTGAAGCTTTAAGGGAATTTGGCATTCCAGCCTACCGTATGTCGATGAGTAAGATGGAAGTGAGGCAAACTCTTCGAATTCTTTCTGAAAAAGTAAAAGCATCCTACTTTAAGGATACACAAATCGGAGTCGAAATCATTGAAGTCGAATATTTTAATAAAGTGGCAGAGGAAATGAAAACTCCATATCATTTACAGTACTTGGAGCTTCGGCTAAAAGAAATGTTGATTCAACTTGGTGAAAAAATAAATGGTTCCTTTTCAGAGAAAGGGAATGGAAGATACATGATTTTTAGTTCTCGCGGCGCAATTGAACGAGAAATCATTACGCTCGAAGAAACGATTGAAAAATTGGCTTTTGAAGCAGATACAACCGTTGCAGTTGGAATTGGCTTCGGCGAGACTGCCTATTCGGCGGAAATCAATGCTTTTCGTGCTATTCAACATTCAAAAGAGATGAAGAAGCGAGAAATTGTGATTATTCAAGATGATGGCAAAATAATCGAATCACCAGGCAAAAAGAAAGAACTGCAATATGATACCCGTACCCATAATAAACCCCTTATAGAAAAGTTGAAAAACGGAAATATCAGTGTTAAAACGTATAAGAAGATATCGGCGCTTGTTCAAAGAATGGGCTGGAGTGATTTTACTACAAAGGACTTAGCGACACATCTAGAGATGACAGAGCGTAATGTACGGCGAATTGTTGCGGATATGTGCGAAGTTGATTTGGCACAATGCGTTGGTGAAGAGGCTAATGCCACCCGAGGAAGGCCGAGTAAGATTTATCAATTATTATGAATTACAGGCACCCATAATTTGGGTGCTTTTTTAGTGTGGGAAAAATGGTTTGGAATTTTCAAAAAATATTGTAATGAAGA
Organism: Peribacillus sp. SRI_006; assembly: GCF_057586375.1. Classification (NCBI taxonomy): domain Bacteria; kingdom Bacillati; phylum Bacillota; class Bacilli; order Caryophanales; family Bacillaceae; genus Peribacillus; species Peribacillus sp. SRI_006. The sequence goes on from NZ_JBYCZT010000018.1 coordinate 89,331, forward strand.
CTGTATGAGATTATACTCTATTTAAGGAATTTTTTCCTTAAACTAACCTAAATTAAGGGTTGCTGTTTAAAATCAAACGAAAAGGGGTTGTAGCGTATGTCTCAAACCATAATGATTCATGATTTGATCGAGGCTGTTAAAGATGAAGTGATTGCTTGGAGAAGATATTTACATAAGTATCCGGAGCTGTCTTTTCAGGAGGAAAAAACAGCACAATTTGTTTATGAAAAGCTGCAAACTTTTGGTGAATTGGAAATTTCACGTCCGACAAAAACGAGTATAATGGCTCGTTTGATCGGTCAGCAGCCTGGGAAGGTCATTGCACTTCGGGCAGATATGGATGCGCTTCCAATTGAAGAAGAAAACGATTTTGACTTTGTGTCACAGAATTCAGGAGTCATGCATGCTTGCGGACATGATGGGCATACGGCGATGCTGCTCGGAACAGCAAAAATCTTTACACAGATAAAGGAGCAAATTAAAGGGGAGGTGCGTTTTTTATTTCAACATGCTGAGGAACTGCCGCCAGGTGGAGCTCAAGAAATGGTGAGGGCTGGTGCGCTTGATGGGGTTGATATGATCATTGGCACCCATCTCTTGTCGACTCTTCCTCTAGGGAAAATTGGTTTGGGTTACGGTCCGATAATGGCTGGGGCCGATACTTTTAACATCACCTTGGTGGGGAAAGGGGGGCACGCCTCACAGCCTGAACTTACCGTCGATCCAATTGCAATTGGAACACAGGTGGTATCGAATCTTCAGCACATTGTTTCGCGGTATCGTGATGCCCAGGATGCTCTGGTGATTTCAGTGACTCAGTTCCATGGGGGAAGTGCGATTAATGTTATTCCAAGTAAGGTAAGCATTGGTGGATCAGTTCGAAGCTTTAATCCACAGCTGCAGGTAGAAATCCCGAATTTTATCGAACGGATAGTAAAAGGGATTACTGAAGCACATGGAGCTACATATGAATTCGATTATCAGTTTGGTTATGCTCCTATCATTAATGATGAAGAAATTACCCGATTGATGGACGAAACGGTTTGTGAAGTATTTGGTGAAGAAAGTCGAGAGATTTTAAAGCCGATTATGGGAAGTGAAGACTTCTCTGCTTTTCAAGAAGTAGTTCCAGGAACTTATATGGGAATAGGGGCTCGTAATGAAGAAAAAGGGATTATATATCCTCACCATCATCCTAAATTTACAGTCGATGAACAGGCTTTACAAAATGGGGTGAAGTTATATGTTCATGGGACTTTAAAAATGTTAAATCTAACATACTAGGGGGCTAAGAGAATGAAAAAAATATATTGGCTCGGAATTATCCCGTTTCTTGGTTTTATCGTAGGCGCCTTGTTTACAAATAAAGTGACTCCCTATGTTCTGGGTATGCCATTTTTTCATTTTTGGATTGTACTTTGGTCTGTGCTAACTACAGGTATAATGTGGGCTATTTATCTACTGGATCCTTCTGATCAGAAGGGAGATTCAAGATGAATATTGCCGTTCTTTTCATCCTGTTTTTTTTCGTCATTTCCGTTTTGATCGGTATCCAGGCTAAAAAAGGGAAAGAAATGAATTTGGAACAATGGTCGGTTGGAGGCCGCGGAATGGGAGCCCTTTTGATTTTCCTTTTATCCGCAGGTGAAATGTATACTACCTTTACCTTTTTAGGTGCAAGTGGCTCAGCTTATGGGGAAGGTGGTTCCATCTTTAGTATTGTCACATATGGCTGTCTGGCTACAGTCATCTCCTATTGGACATTTCCGGCAATCTGGAGGTATGCAAAGAAGCATCAATTAGTTTCCCAATCTGATTTTTTTGTAAAAAAATATCAAAGTCCCTATCTTGGTGTACTTGTTGCGGTTATAGGTGTTATAGCTTGTACTTGCTACTTGGTCCTGCAATTGAAGGGTTTAGGATATATCGTTTCTGCAACATCCTATGGGGTCATTTCTTCTACAGCTGCCATTTGGGTTGGAGCAATTGGTGTTACCATTTTTGTAATGGTTTCCGGTATTCACGGTTCTGCCAGGACAGCTATTTTGAAGGATATTCTGATTCTTGGCGTTGTTGTATTTTTAGGAGTTTATTTCCCACTTCATTATTATGGCGGTCTTCAACCTATGTATGAGGCCGTTGAACAGGCAAAACCGAACTATACCATACTTCCAAATCAGGGAATGAGCGTTTCATGGTATATATCGACCGTTATATTAAGCTCTATTGGATTTTATATGTGGCCGCACGGGTTTTCTCCTATTTATGCTGCCTCTAGCGAGAAAGCACTGCGAAAAAATGCAATCCTAATGCCAATGTACCAATTGATTTTATTGTTTGCCTTTTTTGTCGGGTTTGCAGCGATCTTACAGATGCCTGGATTAAAAGGCGGCGACGCCGACCTTATCTTGCTGCAGCTTTCTAAACAAGAATTTGATCCATGGTTTGTAGGCTTAATCGGTGGTACTGGCGTGTTAGCCGCTCTAGTCCCAAGTTCCATGCTGTTGATGTCTATATCAACATTGCTTGCGAAAAATGTATACAGCGTATTCACTCCATCAGCAACGGAAAAACAGATTGCAAAACTGGTAAAATACATGGTTCCGCTTATTTCTCTTTTAGGAATATACTTGACCTTTCAGGGTGGAAATACCCTCTTTAGTCTCGCGTTAATCGCCTATAATTTCATCACACAACTAGCTCCTGCCTTTTTCGCCAGTTTGATGAGAAATAATTTTGTAACCAAACATGGAGCATTTGCCGGGATTATAACAGGAGGAGTGCTAGTTTCCATCATGGAACTGGGGAATATAAAAATTGGTCAACTGTTTCCTTATATTCCTCAGGCAATAAAAGACCTGAATGTTGGTATTATCGCCCTATTTGTTAACATTGTTGTTTTAGTGGTGGTCAGTTTGATGACAAAAAACTTTACTTATACTCATCAAGATACTGATGATTTGGAGACATCAACACTAGAGCAGAAAATCTAATGCAAAAAGAATCAAATAGCTAACTCAACATGATTTTTCACATTTACATCCGGTTTAAATATGTAAAACGAATTCCTTCCAATTAAAACTTTCCTGGGGTCAGTTTTGCAGCACTCCATTTTCAGTTTGGAACGCTTTTACTGAATTGGGCTTTTTGGAATCAAAGTTGGTCCAGTGTACACAGGATAATTCAATGATCGCTAGAAGGGACCTTTGAGAATTGTTCTTTTTAACAATGAAGAGTGCCTGCATTTGAAACAAACCGGTCTGAATATGACCGGTTTGTTTCATTAGTTACTCTGATTTAGAGCTCTGATCTTTATTTCTTTTATTTCCTTTGCTGTTGTCCCCACTAACAGGGGTTTGACCGTGTAATTGCGGCGAATTTTGGTTACGGCTGCCTTTATTGAATTTTTTTGTCATGTCTCACATCTCCTTTCTTTTTTCAAATACAGTTTGTCCTTTTTTGGAGAACTTATGTTTCTCACTTGAAAGGAACAACTTTTTAATATTTTTTATTCACGGCTAGTAAGGCAGCTCAGTAGGGAGGGCAGGTAGAATAATCATTACCTGTTGAAAAAAGCTCAGCCCTATGGAGTTACAGAGGACTGAGTTAATGTCTTAAAACGATTGTCGGGCATCCAGTTTATCAATCTGGAACCGTAAGGGGAATTGCCATTTCGCCTTTGAGGGATCTTGCACAGACAAGGCGTACAAATTGGCTGTTATGACGGTTGAAAGTGCTAATAATGAAGATAAAATACTCGTAAGGGAATGTTCGTAGGATCTTTTAGCATAGTTCATTCAAGAGGTTTTAATTACATAATTCTTACTTTATTTTTAAAAAGCTTGCAGTAGTAGTTTGTAGCTCTGAAAAAAAGAACAGTATATACAGATAACTGATTTCAAGGGTACATGTGGCATTCTTTTTTAAAGCATGCATGAGTGATCTTTCCTTTCTTATTGTAATTTCATCAATTATACTAATGAATTTATACAAAATCTTCCTCTTTGTTAGATTACCTGCCATTGTTTTTCTGGATGTACGATTTTGTTGAAACAGGATCGTTCATCATGGCCAACTGATGCCATGTATATGAAGGATGGCTATTTTACGTGGCTCAATAAACACTTGCTATTTTGGTAGGGCATCATTCTTTAACCCTAAGTACGGAATATGACATAGGTGATTACTTTTATCCACGCAAAATTACAGTCCATAAGTTCCTGTTCCATTTACGGTGATCAAATTAGGTAGGAAGTCGCAACGTTGCTTTTCTGATCTCAGGGTTTTAGGATCATTACTCGATCAGGTCAATAGAGGAATGCTCTTACTCTTCATTACTTACATATATTCAAAAAATGAAGAAAAATTCGATGCCCGGTTGATTTAGATGCCCTGACTTAATGACATATAAGCTCAGGCATTTTCTTGTATTTCTCAACTGTTATCAACCAGGCAGTACATCACCATAAATCAGGTTATAAAACACCAAAATCCTCCTTTTGATCTCATGTAACACTGCCATGCCAGGTGTTCAGAAAATGACGAATCATGACATTGCCATTTAAAGAATGAAAGCTCTAATGTGAGTGGTAATGAGCAAGAAGTTGTATTTTTTTAACATTCGTTGAATTCTGAAAACTATCGTGTTAAAATTTGGTAGCACCAGCAATCATATTACGTATTTACATATTAATAGGGCCCTATTATTCAGAAGATTGCTAGATTTTTTCACATCTAGACTTTAGTGATTTACTGCGTAAAAATAAAATCAATAGAATTGGAGCTAAGTTAATGGGTGTAGATACTAATGCAAGTACGAAGAATAAATTAAAAGTTGATTATGTGTTTACAGATGCAGAGAATCAACTTCTTACAAATAAATTTTTGGAGTTAAAATGTAATCCTTATGAAGATTACACTTCCTTTCGTTCAGAAATCGAAAACATTGTCGATAACGATGTTGAAATAGAAGATATTGTGGAAAAAATAAAAGCTGCCGGTAATAGGATTTGGAAGGAAGAACCTTACTTATATCTACAAAACTGCCCTATAGATAAAGATGTTCCTATTTTTGATCATGAATCACCAGTTCAATCAAAAAGAGAGCTTAAAAAAACATATGTTGGGGAAGGTTTTCTCCAATTCTATGCTCAAGTCATGGAAATGCCAGCTATTGGATATATAAATGTAAATGATGGCGATGTCTTTCAAGATATCTATCCCATGAAATCTTTATCAGAAACACAATCACAAAAAGCACTGGTGGCTTTAGGATTCCATAAAGATTTAGCAAATCATTTCGTTCGGCCTGATTTTGTGAATATGTTATCAATGAGGGCCTATGAAGGAAATCGAATCTTTACAACATTCGTCAAAAATATTGATTTAATTCAGAAACTTGATCCTTCTGATTTAAATTTGATGCGTCAAGAACTCTTCTATACACCTTTTGATGATTTATCGACATATGGTAATCGTACTGAATTAGGGCGTGCAAAAAATCACGCCATCCTATTGAATGAAGAAGAATTTGATATTGCATATTTTGAAAATCGGACAGTGGGTCTTACGGAAGAAGCCCAGGGAGTTGTAGATAAAATAAAAGTTTTACTACATGAATTAAAGGCTCCGCACCTACTAAAGGCGGGTGAATTCATTTCCTTGTCAAACAATCATTCAATTCATGGTAAGGATGTTGAAGAAATCACGGATGTGGAGAAGCAAAGAACTCGTTGGATAATGAAAACCGTTAATTTGTGGAGTTTAGAAGAACATAAAGAGCATTATGTAGATGGTACAGATTGCATTGTAAACGGATAAATAATAAATCTGTCGGGAGTTAGCTCCCGACAGGTTTGTTTCCTCTAATAGTTTTGAATTTTATAATACATACTAAGTTGCCCAAAGGAGGACAGCGTTATTGATTTGCCAATACGCTAAATTATTATGAATAATAGGTTTCTTCAAAATGCTTTTGAACTTATGGTAACTATATATCCCAATAACATTGCAATAAAAGATAAAGATGTGGTTATAACATATAAGGAAATGGATACTTGGGCAAATGCTCTCGCCCATTTGCTTGCAAAAAAGGGTATTAACGAAGGAGACCGGGTCGCCATTGCAGCAGAAAGATCCATTGCATTAATAGCTGCCATGCTTGCAACGCTAAAAGCGGGTGCTGCTTACGTACCACTTGACCCTTCTTATCCATTAGACAGATTAAGGTATTGTATTGAAAAAGCAGAAGTCAATGTATTAATGACTGACGGTTCCGTTAAGGATTTAGCCTTTAATCGGAATTTGATAGATTTAAGGGAGCATTCTAAAATTAGGGCGGAAGATCCTCCAATGGTTCTGATTAATAATGAAACACCTGCCTATATCATTTTCACATCGGGCTCTACAGGACGACCAAAAGGTGTAGTTATTCCGCATCGTGCCATTGTCAATCATATGCAATGGATGCAAAAAGAATTTTCTTGGACTGAAGATGATATATTTTTACAAAAAACTGCATCGGGATTCGATGCTTCTGTTTGGGAGATATTTGCACCACTATCGTCTGGTGGTACTATGGTTATCGGTTCATCCAACCCATTTGATATTGCAACTGATATCAAAAGGCATAAAGTAACAGTTGTACAGTTTGTACCAACTGTACTTAAATTACTGTCAGAACAGGAGTCATTATCCAATTTCACATCCTTGCGCCTATTGTTTTGCGGTGGTGAGTCATTGCAAACATCATTAGTAAATAAAATCCAAACGAATTTACCAATACCGATTATAAATCTATATGGTCCTACTGAAGCAGCTATTGATACTACTTATAGAGTTTGTTTGCCAGGTGAAAATCACCTTTTTAGAGAAATCGATTTGGGACAGCCAATCGATAATGCTTCAGTACATGTTGTGGATGAAGAGTTGAATTTATTAGGTACTGGATGCGAAGGGGAACTACTGATTTCCGGTGAGGGTCTAGCCTTGGGTTATTTTGGTCTTCCCGATGCTACAAAAGAAAAGTTTGTTATATGTCCTTCTACAGGTCAATTGTCTTACCTCTCTGGAGATCTTGTTCATATTAGAGAAGATGGTCATTACGAATTTCGAGGTCGTAAAGATTTACAAATAAAGTTAAGAGGACTTCGTATTGAACTTGGTGAAATTGAAGAAACCATACGAGAAGTATCCTTCGTTAAAGACATAGTAGTAGAGGTTCGTGAAGAAGTCGAAGAACAATGGCTTGTAGCTTATATACGTTGTGATACTGAGTCTTGGGATGAGATTGGGTTGAGAAGCTATATTGAAAAACGTTTGCCTTCCTATATGATTCCTAATTTTTTTGTCCAGATGGATCGTTTCCCTTATTTAGAGAATGGGAAAATGAATCGACGGCAATTATCTTTAGTACCTTTTAGAAGTAATAATGATTTTGGCGGAATTCATGATAAATGGGAGCAAGTCATTGCGAATATTTGGGAAGATGTCTTAGGAGAAAAAGTTCATTCTGCTACAACTGCATTTGCCTCAGCAGGAGGGCATTCTTTACTGGCAATTCGACTCGCAAACCTTCTTTCCGCGGAGTTTCAACTTTCGTTAACACATGGATTTGTCTTCTTGTATCCAACAATTCGAAAACAAGCAGATTATCTGAAAAAGAATATTTCAAAGAATGGCAAGAATACTGTAGAACCTAAGAAATTGGAAAAGATAAACCAAAAATTTGATGCTAATCTTGAAGCCCCATTATCGTTGGGACAACAGGGAATACTATTCTTTGAACAAGAAAAAGGAGCATCTCAATATCATATAGCGTTTCTGTTAAACTTTGAAAAAGGTAAAACTACAAAAATAAAAAAAGCAATTTCCTATTTACGAAGAAGACATCCGATTTTATCATCACGAATTATATTAACTAACAATGGTGAATATATACAGAAATATGACAGTACGCTGAATTCCGAAATAAGTGAACGTTCAGTTGAGGAAACGGGCTTAAGAGAAGAAATTCAAACTGAAGCAGAAAGGAAGTTTGAATTAAATAAGGGAGGATTTCGTGCCTCATTATTTAGTACTGACAAGGCGGAATATTTATTATTAACTTTCCATCATCTAATAGTTGATGGTTGGTCCTCTCAGTTATTTGTAGATGAGTTGCATGAACTTATTGGAACCGATCTAGTGGAAAATACGGAAATGAATGCTGCATTCTTCCAATTTGCACATCATCAAAACTCAATGGATTTTAGTGAGGGTCTTAAATTTTGGACGGAGTATCTAGAACAGATTCCAAATCAATCAAGATTCTCAACAAGTATGATGAAGGGGAGTACCCAAACAATAAATGGTAATCATATAAAGTTTTCGCTGCCAAAAGAACTAGAGCAAAAGATACTTTCTTTTTGTCAGAATACATCAATTACAGAATTCTCCATTCATCTAGCAATGGCAGCTTATGTCCTTGCCAGAATGAGTGGTCAACGGGATATTTGCATGGGGGTACCAGTAGCAAATAGAACCCACGAACAGGATTTTGAAGCGATTGGGAATTATGTTAATGTTGTTCCGTTTAGAATAAACTTTACTGAGGATGCTACATTAAAAAGTATTTCCGAAAAAATTGCACAGGATTATGCCGAGATAATAAAGTACGAGCATATTCCCATTGAAAAAATTATTCCTGCTGTTCTGAAGAGTAGAAGTAGTGACTATCGGCCACTATTTCAAGTTATGTTTGTATATAATAGATTTTTGAAAAAACAACCCTATACTCAATTTAAGATGGAATCGGTTTTAAGTGATACTTCCAAATGCGATCTTAGTTTCATCATAGAACATGATGGAGAGAATTCAACATTCACAATAGAATACTGTAACGATTTGTTTACGGATCATGTAATCTCGGAAGTGAAGCAAGAATGGATCTCTCAAATGCAAAGAATAGCTGATGAAACCACTAAATTTGAAATCCAGGAAAATAGTATTGAAGCTACAATATTGAAAAATGACAAAAACTATCATGCGGATAAAGAAACATTGATGAAAGTTCAGAACATATGGAAGGATATCTTCAGAAACTCAGACGACAATATAAATAGTAACTTTTTTGAAATAGGTGGACATTCGTTATTGGCCATGAAATTTATTGCTCTACTAAATAAACAATTCGAGCTAACTTTGCCAGTATCAATTGTATTTGATTATCCCACTATACAAGGAATAGCTCATGTTATAACAAATTCCATTAAACCTAATGGCGTAGTACACGTCTCACCAGCTGAGAACCGTCAAAAAATATGGTTTATTCACCCAGCTGGCGGAGCACTTTGGTGTTATAAAGAAATGGCTGCGGAATTAAATGAAATGTTTGACGTCTGGGGAATTGAAAGTGCGGAGATTCCTGAAAGTGATAAATATGAAGATGATTTATTAAATATGGCTAAACGATATGCTTCTTATATTCTATCTGTTCAACATGAAGGGCCATATTATATTACGGGTTATTCGTTCGGTGGTAATGTGGCTTATGAAATAGCTCGTTCCTTTGAGGCTGAAGGAAGAGACGTTGGTTTATTAACATTATTAGACTGTCATTTCAGTAAAGCTCGTGATTTCGACAAAATGGAGTTTGTTAAATCATATGCATTAAAGTTTACAAATGGAGCTAATGATAAGTTTAATCCGGATAAGTTAACCCATATGGACAAAGGGGAACTATTGGAATTCCTTTTAAACTTAGGAAAAGATGGCGGTCATCTCCATATGGACGCGGAAGTTGAGGATGTTAAGAGCGGCTTGGGAATTTGGGAAGCAAATAATGTCGCTATTCATCGTTACAATATATCAGGAGCTTTTTATGGAAAAGTTCTGTTTATACGAGCTGAAGAAAATGAGCAGGATACCACTGTGGGGTGGGAAAATTACTTGGCTGGGGAACTAACAGTGCGTTCAGTTCCAGCTCAACATTTTACGATCTATAAATCTCCAAATGCTGAAAATGTTGCTAAGATTATTATGGAACAAGTTGCATCTATAAGGTATGTATAAATCTAAGGAAAAAGGGTTTTTAGTATGAAAAAAAATCATATGCGTTGGAGATTTTTTGCTGAGGGTATTCAAAACACTTTATTTTATATGCTATTTCCATTTATTGTTTTATATTTAAACGATGCCTGGAACCCTTACCTAGCATCTTTTGCTTTAGCCATAATTTCAGTATTGGGTGTAATATCAGGTATTTGGGGTGGGATCTTTGCAGATAGGATAGGAAGAAAACCTATGATGATATCTTCAAGTATAGGTTTTCTGGTTGCGACTATATTATTTATCATTGGAAGAATAGCTGGAAGCAATATAATGGTGTTTGGCAGCTTCGGTTTAATGAGTATAGCTTATTCTTCATATATACCCGCAGGAAGAGCTTATATATCTGATTGGCTCGATGAAAAGGAACAAAAAAAAGCTTATGTATTCACCTACCAGATATTTAATGTTGCGGTGACGCTTGGTCCACTTATAGGAAGTTTTATATTTGATTCCATGCCTATTTGGTTTATTGGAACATCCTTGGTATCTGTACTGACTTTAGTATATATATCACTATGGAAAACTCCGGAATTTCAGGATGATAGAAAATTAGGTAATGAAGAAAGAATGAATGCAAATGGTAAGTTTACAAAAGCAGTAGTGCTTATAGGAAAAGATAAACGCCTTTTAATTTTTGTTGTTGCCAGTGTATTTGCAGCTCAAGCTTTCATGCAGTTAGAAATATTGCTTCCGTCAACTTTACTAGATCGTTTATCTGAAAGTACATCAATATTCGGTTTTACAATTAATGCTTCTCAAAACTATGCTTCTTTGTTAATGACGAATGGGATTTTGGTCATTATTTTAGGCAGCATGGCGGCTAGACTTTCTTCAAAGTATAGCACCCGTTTTGGGTTTGTTGGTTCCAGTATTTTGTATGCTTTCTCCATGGTTATCTTTGGTTTTTCTCAAAACTATATAGGTTTTTTTATAGGAGTCTTAATCCTTACAGTAGCTGAATTACTTGTTGTTAGTACACAGGATTCTTACATTGCTGGCATTGCGCCTGCTAACCAAAAAGCACAGTACTTTGCTGCGGCAAATATACGCTATTCAATAAGTCGAATATTTGCTCCACAGTTACTAGCATTTGTACCATTGATTCGGCATGAGGGAGCTTTTCTGGTCGCTGCTTTTTCTTCCTTAATAAGCGCTTTCCTATTTTTCATGCTCTTTCAAAAAAGTTTATTAGCTTATAATTCAAAAGTTGGACAGAGTATATCGGAGAAAATATAAAAAAAGGCAGAAATATTTTGCCTTCGGAATGCAGACAAACTCGATGAAATTTGAGTTTGTCTGCATTTTTTTCGGTTGCACATTTTGAACATTGATTTCCACGCCAGGCACTCGCTTTTCCCGCAGGCGTCTCGCACCTTACGTTCCACTCAACATTGTTTTGCCATTTAGATAGAATTGCCTAAAGTCTTCATTTTTTAAAAATAGAATGAATAAGCTTGAGGTGATGACGATGCTTTATTAATATGATTCCATTCAGCGATGCGTAAAAAAATTGAAGAAGTTGAAAACAAATAGGGCTTACCGTTTGTTCTTAGGCAATGGTTTCCATGATAAAGTGCCTCATTTCTCAGCTTCAGGGAAAATCATGAACGACGCTTTAAAACTTCTATATAGTAATATAAAGTTATTCAAAGTGCTTTCAACCCATTCATTAAACTATTCAATTCTATAATATCGATAGTATCAGGGAATTCAAAGTGATTTTCATTTCCGTTATTAATACAAACACTTATGGGATACCCAGGTCCAAGATGATACAACTTAAAACGATAGTCAGACGTATTTCCAATTTTTAAACCTAGTGTTTTTAATTTTGAAAATTCCTCAGTTGGTATTTCTAAACTATAACGATTCCTTCTATTCAAGATTGAAAAAGTATTTGGGGGAACCAAAAAACCTGAACCTATACATTTTAACCAGCTTTCCTTCAGCGTCCACATTTTAAAGAAAATTTCGATTTGATTAGCTTTGGGTGTTTTAATTAAATACATTAGTTCTTCACTGCTAAAAGTACTTTTGGCAATTTCATAGATGTTGAAATCTTTGACCTCTTCTATATCAACGCCTATGGAATCATTATGAATGCCAACAACAACCCAATCACCTGAATGGGAAATATTAAAGTGAATTCTTCCTCCTGCTAGATGGGGTTTCCTATTTTCACCTAAGACAAATTGGATATTTTGAAATGGATCTTTTAAACTGTCACTTATGCACCACTTAGCTAATAGCTCCCCAAATAAAGAACGGTATTTATCCTTTATCTTTTGTAATTTGTGTATGCTCAATTGTCTTTGTCGAGAACACAAATTGAGCATTTCTTCATAAGTATTTTCATTCAAATCAATTGGTAATTTTAAAGCTATAATTTTCAATTTTGATCTCCTTATTTACCTTAATATTGTAGGCGCAAGAATCATTTGAGTGATCTTTGCAAACCCGGGGGAGACACAATTCTCAATTTCTGGTGATGTCATTTTTATTTAAAAATTCAATGATTCCACTCACCAATCCAGAGGATAATGGCAGTTCAGGATTTGTATAGGTTGCTAAATTTCCTGCTCGATCTGCAGGGGCTTCTTTCAATACATGATTCATCTTTTCGATTATAAGTAATTCTGAATCGCCTTTTTCCTCATGTAACGCTTTTGCATTAGTTGCCGGCACTTGAATGTCTCTATTGCCGTTTACGATTAGAACAGGGATATTCAGTTCCTTTACTGATTCTAGCGGGTTATATTGAATCCAAGAAATCATGTATGGCTGAACAGAGGGGCGGAATACACTTTGCAGATCAGCACTGACAGTCTCGACTTGTTTTCCTTGTTTTAGCTTTGCCAGTATATCTTTGGATTCCGTTAATAACGCCGGTGTAAGCTGCTCTTCAAGCTGTTTGATGAGAACTTGGTCAATAGGTTCACCTGCACCCGCCAATGAAATGAATATGTCTGTTTCTGTTTTCTTTGCGGCTGCCATTCCAATTAACGAGCCTTCGCTATGGCCGATGATGCCGACTTTGGAAAAACGGCCATCCTTTTTGGCAAATTGGACCCAGGCAGCTGCATCATCAATATACTGTTCAAATCTCAGGTCCTCTTCTTTTCCTGCCAATTGCATATTTTCACCAATTCCGCGCTTATCATACCGGATGCTTGCAATCCCTTTTTCAGCAAGTCTTTCGGCTAACATTTTCAAACTATTATTTTTTCCGGGATTTGCAATGGTGTTACCATCTTTATCGGTCGGCCCGGAACCCGCAATTATAATCATCACAGGAAAAGGCCCTTCATGTTTTGGTGTTTCTAAAAGGCCTTTAATGGTTCCGTTCTTTAAGTCGGCCTGCACGATTTCACCTGATTCTTTTTCTTCAACTGCCTGATCGGATTTCTTGAGCAATTCAAAGGGGAAGGCTTGCCCTTTTTGAACGAATGTTCCTGAAATCTTATCCTGGTTTACTTTCCCATCAAACGTAATTTGCTGGTTTTGGATTTTCATATCAAAAAACAAGTCTGATTCACTTAACCTTACACTTGTTAAGGGGAATTCATTCAACCCTTGTACAGGAATACTTATCGTTCCATCTTTCTTCGTAAAATGAACAATGATTGGAAGCGGTTGATTTGGGATTTTAATATCTCCTTCCCATCTGCCTTCAATAGCGTTCAATGAGCTCACTTCCTTCGATTTCTCTTTCACCTGCACCTCGTCCTTGGTTCTGCAACCAGCCATTAATAAAGCAGCACTTACGATAATACATATAATCGACAAAATTTTTTTCATTTGAGCCAGTTCCTTTCTTAAAATAATTAGACTCAGTCATTGGATATCCGTCTTCATTATAAGTAAGTTTCAATATGTAATTCCAATATTTTCCCTTGTAGTTGCATGTATTTCTCCGTTGTATCCTTTTAAATAGGGTGGCAATTGTGGCTGTTAAGAGGAATTCTTAAAAAATATCGAAGGGACATTCAATCAGGCATAATAACCGGGAGAGCAAAAGTCGGTGTTTTTTTCAGGTAACTTTTTTGGGGATGGATATCAGGTCAAAGTTAGAATTATTTGAATTAACCATTGACATCTAAATGAAACTCTTTTAGAGTGGATGTGTAAATTAAATATCCTCGTTAGGTGAGGCTCCTGTGTAGGAGATACGCTACTGCCCAAAAATGTCGAAAGACGCCAATGGGTCAACAGAAACCATCGACATAAGGTGGTTTTTAATGTAGCTGGCTTTGTCCTATGCCACACAGTGCTAAAGCTCTACGAATGGAGGAACTGGATTTATGCTTGTATTTGTCATTCAGTCATATACGGCTGTTTGTATTTGTCATCCAGACAATGTACGCATATATACCGTATTTAACACCTTCATTTGTAATGGAGGTGTTTTTATTTTTTCCTGGAGGTGAGGGATTTGGATAACTATTCACGACGACATACTCGTGAATGGAAACAAGATTTTGGAAGGGGAATAATAATATTTTTTTTACTTTTAATATTTAAGGGAAATATTTTTTGGCTCCCCTAAAAAGGAGTGAAGATCAAATGACTTTACAGATCATAAAGGTATTAAAAGAAGGAAAAAAGAAAGAATTTCAAGCGATATTGGATGAACTCCAACCATATGACATTGCGCGTATTTTTGAGGGGCTCCCAGAAAAACATCATACACGCTTCTTGTTGTTACTCGATTCAGAACAAATCGCTGAACTGATTCAAGAAGTTGAGAAAGTCCATCAATTAAAAATCCTTAGTAAATTGGGAATAGAAAAATCCGGCCATGTAATGGATTTAATGGATAATGATGATCTAGCTTCATTGTTAGAGGACCTATCCCCTGGAAAAATCGAAGAACTTCTTTCTGGCATGAAAAAAGAAGAATCAAAAATCGTTCAAAATATCATGAATTATCCCCCTGAAACGGCAGGGAGAATCATGACAAACCGTTTTGTATGGATCCCCCAACATTATTCGGTGCGTGAAGCAGTTGAAAAACTGAAAATCTTTGCGGAGTTTTCGGAAACGATCAACTATCTTTATGTAATAGATAATGATAAAAAATTAGTAGGTGTTGTCTCTTATCGGGATTTAATAATAAATGATGAATCTGAAAAAATTCAAGATATTATGTACAGCCGGGTTATCTCCGTTTCTGCAGATGAAGACCAAGAAGAGGTGGCTCGTGTTATCGAGCGGTATGATTTTTTAGCAATTCCAGTAGTTGAAAAAAATAATGAGTTATTAGGAATTGTAACCGTCGATGATATTATTGATGTTGTCATTAAGGAAGCGAATGAAGATATTGAAAAATTATCGGCATCCGGTAAAGCTATAGACTTTGACACGAAGGCGCATGTGGCCGCATATCGTCGGCTGCCCTGGCTTATTTTACTTTTATTCATCGGATTAGTGTCCGGAACCATTATAAGCGGTTTTGAAGAAACCTTGTCCAAAGTTGTTGCACTTGCCTTCTTTATGCCGATGATCGCAGGGATGACTGGAAATACAGGCACTCAATCTTTAGCTGTTGTTGTAAGAGGCCTAATCACTAGTGATACGGATAAAGGAGCCGTGACCAGGCTCATTATACGGGAACTGAAAGTTGGCTTGATAATAGGCATCACCTGCGGAATATTAATTTCCATCATAGCTTATGTTTGGCAGGGAAATCCCGTTTTGGGATTAGTGGTTGGAAGTTCATTGGTGATGACCCTGATTATCGGGACTTTAGCTGGGACCATTATTCCTTTGATATTATATAAATTCAACATCGATCCCGCAGTTGCGTCTGGTCCGCTAATTACAACACTGAATGATATACTCTCGTTACTAATTTACTTTGGAATGGCAACGATGTTCATTTCAAAATTGATGTAGACTATCCATGAAATAGTTCATAAGAAGAAGGGGCAGTAGCCCTGTAACGGAAAATAAAAAAAGAGTATTTCAAGCTACGGCCTTTTCCCGGTATCCAATCGGGGAAAGGCCGTTAAATTTTTCTGGTGAGCGAAACGTTTATTAAAATGAAAAACATGGGACATAATAGGCTGTAGCAAGTTTGAGGTTTTCAGGAAAGGATACATAAATAGTGTTATGGAAGCAATAGCCAATCATATTCTTTGACCTATGAACTTCATCAGTGATACGCTTCTTTTCGAAATTACGTATTCAAACCAAGGAGGAACAATGATGACACAAACCAAACAACAAATAATCACCCTGGCAAATCGCCCGAAAGGTATGCCTTCGAAAGGGGATTTTAACTTTGTTGAGAGTGAAGTTCCCACACCGAAGGATAATGAAATTTTAGTACGTACACTATATTTATCTGTCGATCCATACATGCGTGGCAGAATGCAAGATACCAAATCATATATAGCTCCATTTGAATTGAATAAGGTCATCACGGGGGGCGTTGTTGCTGAAGTTGTTGAGTCGAAATCGAATTCCTTCAAACAAGGGGATGTCGTTGTTGGGAATATCGACTGGGCAGAATACACAGTTGTCACTGAAAAGGAAATCCGTGTGATTGATCCCAAGGTGGCTCCGGTCACAACTCATTTGGGGATTCTTGGAATGACCGGCTTAACTGCATATTTTGGTTTGCTTGATATTGGTAAACCTCAAGAAGGTGAAACGGTAGTTGTTTCAGGAGCAGCTGGAGCAGTTGGTTCAGTAGTCGGACAAATTGCTAAGATTAAAGGTGCGAAGGTTGTTGGCATCGCTGGTTCGGATGAAAAACTTGAGTACTTAACGAAAGAGCTCGGGTTTGATGGAGCCGTAAATTATAAAAGTGATAGTTTTGCGACAGATTTAGCCAATGCTGTTCCTGATGGAGTCGATATTTATTTCGATAATGTGGGCGGCGAGGTGTCCGATGCTGTTTTTACACTTTTGAATGCGAATGCCCGAATTCCATTATGCGGGGCGATTTCCTCATATAACGCGGAAGGAAAAGATCTAGGACCGCGTCTGCAATCGGCAATGATCAAAACCAGTGCACTAATGAAAGGTTTCACAGTTGGAAATTATGCTGCTAGATTCCAGGAGGGTGCTACGGAATTAGGTAAGTGGCTTCAAGAAGGAAAGCTGAAGTATGAAGAAACGATTATTGAAGGGTTCGAAAACACACCGGATGCATTTTTAGGTCTGTTTAAAGGAACGAACCTCGGAAAACAGCTTGTAAAAGTTGCGGAACCCGAATTCGCTCAACTATAAGTTTTATGGAAATATAGCTGAGGAAGGTTCTTCGTTGTGATTTTAAGGAGCAATAACAAAATCGGCCTTTTTTCGATATTCAATCGGGAAAAGGCCGATTTCCTTTCTAGTAAAATATATTAGTGGTATCTCTTAAACCATTTGAAGGATAAGCCATGACGATAGCGGCAGATATAGGTCGACCACTTACGAATAAAGAAGTTCCTGAAATGGAAGGATACTCAAAAATCCGCCAGGTAATTTTGGACCTGCAAGTAGCGCTTCAGTTTTGCGGAGAAGCAACTGAATAATCAATCCAGGAAGGGAGTTCATATATGACTCCCTTCCTTTTAAGGTCGCCCCTGTTAAAAGGAGGAAATTGGCAGGATAATAGAAAAGTCTGTAAAAATGCTTGTTTTCATTATAAAATGGACTTATAAACAGAAAGGTGATGAACCATGTCAAACGTTGCTAAATTTCGTGATTTTTTAACTAGTGAGAAAATCTATATGAATGAGTTGAATGAAGATGGCACCACCTTTTTTAGAGCCGAGCAAAAGTTAAAGGACGGGTGGAAGGTCCTTTTAGTATTTGCTTTCAATCAAGATGAAAATGTGGCGGACTTATTTTGCTTTAATGTCGCCGAGTTGAAGAACCCTGAAAAGAAACAGGATGTACATACACTGTTGAATGAATTTAATGCTAATTTCAGGTATTCCAAACTGTATGAAGAAAATGGGACCATTTCGATTCGTTATTCATACTCCATTGAGGGGGATATCGTACCGGATCTGGCGTTCAGGAAGTTAATCATGCTGCTTGAAACGGCACAGCAGGTTTATCCGCGTTTAATGGAAGTCATTTGGTCTTAAATCATCATATAGGATGAAAAAAGTTCTCTGAATCAGAGGACTTTTTAACATACTTACTAGAGTGAATGAATATATTAACGTTACAATACGCTAATTATTAATTTTTTTTAAAAACCTATTGCATTTTTTCACATTAAACTATATAATTAATTTTGTTGATTGGTAATTCGACAAACTTCTACAAGAATATGCGGGTGTAGTTTAGTGGTAAAACCTCAGCCTTCCAAGCTGATGATGAGGGTTCGATTCCCTTCACCCGCTCCAATACATACTCATAACGTAGGGTTTCGTTACCTGGAGAACGAAGCTTTGCGTTTTAATATTATTACAAGAATTCTACTGTTTACAGTGGGATTTTTTTATTGTCCAAATTCCCTGCATTTATCGAAGCGGTAATACAGTAGTCATACCCGAAAAATTTTTGATTCATCCTTCATCCGGGAGTGCGGGGATTTCGATGCAGCACAAACTTAGTCAATATGATTAACTACGTTAGTAGAATCAGTTTGAATAAGTTTGTGCTTTTTTGTTAAAGGGGATGAGAAAGGCGTACCAGGCTTATGTACCATCGATGATTATCAATCGAAAGGCAGAAAGTAACCATTGCAAATCGGCTGCCGGGACCCCGGAGACGTTTGCTTTGATGAGGCTTCGCAGACAGTCGGAGGGAAGGGAGCGGGTTTCTGAGGTAAAACGGAAAGTGTTTTTGAGGGTTAGCAAATCTGATTGTTGATTTCCACTACAGGCACTCGCTTTCCGCGGGCGGTCCGCCCTTGTCTCTCGCCTTCGGTGTCTCCCTTGGCCACGCTTTTCCCGCAAGAGTCTCGTACCTTACGTTCCAATTAACTTTGTTTTATTTTAATAGAACCCTTTTGTCTACAAACTAGATAATAGTTGTTTGCCGACAGTCTTTTTTTGTGGGTTTGTAAAATGGGTACGTTGATTTCCACTTCAGGCACTCGCTTTCCGCGGGCGGGCGGGAGCCTCCTCGGCGCGCCTGCGGGGTCTCACATGCCACGCTTTTCCCGCAGGAGTCTCGTACCTTACGTTCCAATCAACTTTGTGTTTTAAAAGAAAAAACTGCAGGCCGGTTTCATCACGAACCATGTTTAAGACTAATTTATCTTTCGTATTTTTTTCCAGTACTCCTTAATTGGATGGAAGAAAGTTGCGACACTCCTGCCGAGTAACTGGCTAGCCGAGATCCTGGAGGTGTTTACGTCAAGGGGGCTCGGCAGACAGTCGCGGAAAGGGAGCGACTGTCTGGAATCGACTGAAATGTAATTTAAGAATACCTGTAGGCTGGACCTCCCGAACCAAGTTTAAGACGAGGTGATCCTTGAGTTTTTTTACATTAATCCTTAAAGGATGGAAGAAATATGGGACACTCCTGCCGAGTAACTGGCTAGTCGAGACCCCGGAGACGTTTACGTCGAGGAGGCTTGGCAGACAGTCGGCGGAAAGGGAGCGGATTTCTGGAATCGACTGGAAC